>NZ_JBYSWB010000001.1:151880-513061 GCF_058986725.1 Pseudomonas sp. GW821-FHT01A09 | reverse complement strand
GCCCTGTTGAAAAACCAGAGCGAATACCAATCCAAAGCACCGATTCTGGCTTGTTGAAAACCATAGAATCTCCCACAGTCCTGCGCGAGCCACTTGCCCTGGCTGTGCAACTTGGAGCAACCTGTCCTAGAGCCGTGCGCCTGTGGGAGATTGGTTGATCAGGCCGGGCCTCTTCGCAAGCAAGCTTTGCTCCCACAGTCCTGCGGGAGCCCCTTGTCCTAGAGCCGTGCGCCTGTGGGAGCAGGGCTTGCCCGCGAAGGGGCCGGTCCTGCCGCCGCAAGATTCGCGTCCGGCTGCCAACCGCCACCCAGCGCCTTGTAGATCGCCACGATGCCGTGATACAGCTCGATCTCGCCCTGGGCTTGGGCGTCTTCGGCACTCAAACGCTCACGTTCGGCATCCAGCAGCACCAGATAATCCACCCCACCTTCACGGTACTGGATCGAGGCCAAGTCCGCCGCAGCGCGGCTCGACTCGCTCTGACGCATCAGCGAGACCAGCCGCTGCTGGCGCTTGCCGTAGTCGCTGAAAGCGTTTTCCGATTCTTCCAGAGCCAACAACACCTGCTGCTCGTAGGTCGCCAGGGCGCCCTCGGCATTGGCGTTGGCGCCGCGGATCCGGGCACGGACACTGCCCAGGTCGAAAGCCGCCCAAGTGATGCTCGGGCCCAGGCTCCAGGCGTTGGCGGCACTGGCGCCGATCTGCGAGCCGCGCGCTGCGGTAAAACCGAGGAAGCCGCTGAGGCTCACCCGCGGAAACAGGTCAGCCGTGGCCACGCCGATATTGGCCGTGGCGGCGGCCAGCTTGCACTCAGCGCTGCGCACATCAGGGCGCCGGCGCAACAATTCGCCCGGATCGCCGATCGGCAAGGCCTTGGCGATGGCTGGCAGTTGCTTGGGGCTCAGGTCCACACTCAAGTGATCCGGACGCTCGCCCAGCAAGGTCGCAATGCGGTTGCGTGCCCGCGCCTGATCGGCTTGCAGTTGCGGAATGGTCGCTTCCACACCCGCCAGGCGTGCATCGGCACGTACCACGTCGAGCTGATTGCCGACGCCGGCATCGCGCAGGCTGACAGTGATCGCGCGGGAATCCTGCTGGTTCTTGAGGTTCTCGTTGGCGATATGTTCGCGCAACTGAGCCCCGCGCAGGTTGCCATAGGCGTCCACCAGTTCGGCGATCATGGCCACTTGCAACTGCTGCAGGTCGGCCAGGGCCCCGTCTTCTTGGGCGTTGCTGGCCTCCAGCTGGCGCTGGATGCGGCCGAACAGATCGATCTCCCAGGCCATGTCCAGGCCCAGGTCATAGCGTTCGATCTTGACCCGGTCGGTGGTCTGCCCGGGCACCTGGGCCTTGCTCTGCTCGCTGCTGGCGCGGCTGGTCACCACCGGCAGATTGTCGTTGGCGATGTCATCGCGGATCGCCCGCGCGGCCTTCAGGCGGGCGAAGGCGACGCGCAAGTCGCGGTTGCCTTGCAGCGACCGGGTGACCAGCGCGTTGAGGGTCGGATCATCGAACTGCTGCCACCAGATGCTTTCGAAGCGCGAGTGGTCATAGTGGCTCGCGTCGTTGGCAGCGACGACATTCGCCGCCGCCGTGTCCGGGGTCTTGTAGTCAGGGCCCACGGCGCAGGCAGCCAGTGCCAGGACCAGCAGGCTCGGGGCAAACAGTTTCAGGCGGTTGATCGTCACGTTGCGCACTCGCGGCGGTTGATGTTCAAGGGCACTCATCAGTGGTTCTCCAAAGGCCGTGCGCGCATTTGTTCCGCTCGGGCGGCCTTGCGGGCCTGGGCACGTTCGACGTAACGGCGGATCAGCACAAAGAACACCGGCGTCAGCAACAGGCCGAAGAAGGTCACCCCGAGCATCCCGGAGAACACCGCCACGCCCATGGCATGACGCATCTCGGCACCGGCGCCGGTAGAAGTGACCAGCGGCACCACGCCCATGATGAAAGCGAACGAGGTCATCAGAATCGGCCGCAGACGCATCCGGCAGGCTTCCAGTACCGCAGCCAGCGGATCGAGGCCCTCCTGCTGCTTGTCCTTGGCGAACTCGACGATCAGGATCGCGTTCTTGCACGCCAGCCCCACCAGCACGATCAGGCCGATCTGGGTGAAGATGTTGTTGTCGCTACCCGACAGGATCACCCCGGTAATGGCCGACAGCAGGGTCATCGGCACGATCAGGATCACTGCCAGCGGCAGGCTCCAGCTCTCGTATTGCGCCGCCAGCACGAGGAACGCCAGCAGGACGCACAGTGGGAACACCAGCAACGCGGTGTTGCCCGAGAGGATCTGCTGATAGGTGATCTCGGTCCATTCGTAGGTCATGCCGTTGGGCAATTCCTGCTTGAGCAGTTTTTCCATCGCGGCCTGGGCCTGGCCGGAGCTGTAGCCCGGTGCGGCGGCGCCGTTGATCTCGGCGGTGACGAAGCCGTTGTAGTGCATGACCCGATCCGGCCCCGCGGCGCTGTCGACCTTGATGAAGGTGGCCAGCGGGACCATCTCGCCGACGTTGTTGCGCACCTTCAACTGACCGATCTGCTCAGGCTCGAGACGGAACTGCTGCTCGGCCTGGACGTTGACCTGATAGGTGCGGCCAAAGCGGTTGAAGTCGTTGGCATACAGCGAACCCAGGTACACCTGCAGGGTGTCGAAGATGTCGCTGATGGCTACGCCGTGGGTCTTGGCTTTTTCGCGGTCGATGTTGGCGTCCACTTGCGGCACGTTGACCGTGTAGCTGGTGAACAAGCCTGCCAGTTCCGGCACGCTGCGGCTCTTGGCGATGATGTTCTGGGTTTCCTTGAACAGCTCGTCATAGCCCAGATTGCCGCGGTCCTCGATCTGCAGGCGGAAGCCGCCAATGGTACCCAGGCCCATCACCGGCGGCGGCGGGAAGATCGCCATGTAGGCGTCCTGGATCGAGGCGAACTTGCCGTTCAGGGCGCCAGCGATGGCGCCTGCCGACAGGCTCGGGTCCTTGCGCTCATCGAACGGCTTGAGGGTGACGAACACGATGCCGTTGTTAGGGCTGTTGGTGAAACCGTTGATCGACAGCCCCGGAAAGGCGATCGCCGACTGCACGCCCGGTTGCTTGAGGGCGATATCCGACATGCGCTTGATCACATCTTCGGTACGGTCCAGGCTCGCGGCGTCCGGCAGTTGCGCGAAGGCCACCAGGTATTGCTTGTCCTGGGCGGGCACGAAACCGGTCGGCGTACTGGCGAAGCCCAGGTAGGTCAGCCCCATCAGGCCGGCATACACGAACAGCGCAATGCCGCTGCCGCGGATGACCCGACGAACCGCGCCGACATAACCGTGGCTGGCTTTTTCGAACACCCGGTTGAAGGGGCGGAAGAACCAGCCCAGCGTCTTGTCGAGAAAGCGCGAGAAGCGGTCTTTCGGGGCGTCGTGGGCCCTCAGCAGCACCGCCGAGAGTGCCGGCGACAGGGTCAGCGAGTTGAACGCCGAGATCACCGTCGAAATAGCGATGGTCAGGGCGAATTGCTTGTAGAACTGGCCCGTGAGCCCGGAAATGAACGCCGCCGGCACGAACACGGCGCACAGTACCAGCGCAGTGGCGATGATCGGCCCGGTCACTTCCGCCATGGCCTTGCGTGTCGCCGCCACCGGTTCGAGTCCGAGTTCGATGTTGCGCTCGACGTTCTCCACCACCACGATGGCGTCGTCCACCACGATGCCGATGGCCAGCACCAGCCCGAACAGCGACAGCGCGTTCAACGAGAAGCCGAACAGGTGCATCACCGCGAAGGTACCGATCAGCGATACCGGTACCGCCACCAGCGGGATGATCGAGGCGCGCCAGGTCTGCAGAAACACGATGACCACGATGACCACCAGGATCAACGCTTCGAACAGCGTATGCACCACGGCCTCGATCGAACCGCGGACGAAAATGGTCGGGTCGTAGGCGATGGCGTAGTCCATGCCTTCAGGGAAGTTCTTTTTCAACTCCGCCATCTTCGCCCGCACATCGTTGGAAATCTGGATGGCGTTGGAGCCCGGACGCTGGAAGATCGGAATGGCCACCGCCGGCTGGTTGTCCAGCAACGAGCGCAGGGCGTACTGGCTGGAGCCGAGCTCCACGCGAGCGACGTCGCGCAGACGGGTGATCTCGCCATTGGCGCCAGCGCGCACCACGATATTCTCGAATTCTTCTTCGTTGACCAGCCGCCCTTGGGTGTTGATCGACATCTGGAAGCTGGTGGCATTGGGGGCGGGCGGCGAACCCAGTTGCCCGGCGGCGACCTGACGGTTCTGCTCGCGAATCGCGTTGACGATATCGGTGGCGGTCAGGTTGCGCGAGGCGACCTTGTCGGGATCGAGCCAGACCCGCAGCGAATAGTCACCCATGCCGAACAGCTGCACATCGCCGATGCCGTTGAGCGCGGCGAGTTCATCCTTGATGTTGAGCGTGGCGTAGTTGGACAGGTACAGCATGTCGTAGCGTTTGTCGGGCGAGGTCAGGTGCACCACCATGGTCAGGTCCGGAGAGGCCTTGTCGACGGTGATGCCGATGCGGGTGACTTCTTCCGGCAGCTTGGGCTCGGTGCGGGTCACGCGGTTCTGCACTTGCACCTGGGCGTTGTCCAGATCGGTGCCCAGGGCAAAGGTGATGGTCAGCGTCAGCTTGCCGTCGGCGGTCGATTGCGAAGACATGTACAGCATGTGCTCAACACCGGTAATGGCCTGCTCCAGCGGCGCGGCCACGGTTTCACCGATGACCTTGGGGTTGGCGCCGGGGAAGTTGGCGCGCACCACCACGGTCGGCGGCACCACTTCCGGGTATTCGCTGATGGGCAGCTGGAACAGCGCGATGCCGCCGGCGATGAGGATCACCAGCGACAGCACGGCGGCGAAGATCGGCCGCTTGATGAAGAATTGCGAGAAGTTCATCGGGATGCTTCCTTAACCGCGTGGCGAAGTAACAGCCGCCAGGCGGGGCGCCGGCGAATCGTTGTTGACGGTGTTGCGGGCTTCGAGGGCCTGTTGCTGCCGGGCGAGGGCGGCGAGGGTGGCGTCACTGGCCATGGGCACGTCCTGCGGCGTTACGGTGGAACCGGGGCGCACCCGCTGCAGACCGTTGACGACGATGCTGTCACCCTTGACCAGACCTTTGCGCACGATGCGCAGGCCTTCGAGCTTGGGCCCTAGCTCGACGGTGCGATAGGTCGCCTTGTTGTCCTTGTCCATCACCAGCACGAATTTCTTGCCCAGGTCGGTGCCGACGGCTTCGTCCTTGATCAGCACGGCGGCGTAGGTCTTGCTGCCCACCAGTTTCAGACGTGCATAAAGGCCCGGGGTGTAGCTGCCGTCGCTGTTGTCGAACACCGCGCGGCCGCGGATGGTGCCGGTGCGCGGGTTGACCTGGTTGTCGACGAAGTCCATCTGGCCCAGGTGTGGGTTGCCGTCTTCGTTGGACAGGCCCAGGTACACCGGGCTGGTCTGGCTGCGCTGGCCGGCGCGCGACAGCTGGTTGTACTTGAGGAACACACGCTCGTCGGCATCGAAATAGGCATAGACCTTGTCGGTGGAGACCACGGTGGTCAGCGGCGTCTGGTCGGCGGTGACGATGTTGCCGGCAGTGATGTCGGCGCGGCTGACGCGGCCGCTGATGGGCGCGGTGACGCGGGTGAAGCTGAGGTTCAGGCGCGCCAGATCCAGTTGCGCTTGGATGGCGGCAACGCCGGCGCGGGCTTCCTGTGCGGTGGTGGTGCGGGTTTCGGCCAGCTCCGCAGAAATCGCGTTGCTGGCTTTCAGGCGCTCGCCGCGCTGCGCTTCGTTCTCGGTCCGGGCAGCAGTGGCGCGGGCTTGGCTGACCTGGGCGTCGAGGCGGTTGACCTCGGCCTGGAATGGCCGCGGATCGATCTGGAACAACAGGTCGCCTTTCTTTACCAATGCGCCTTCGGTAAAGGCCACCTTGTCGATCTGACCGGATACCCGTGGCCGCACTTCAACGGTTTCCGGGGCTTCGAGGCGGCCGGTGAATTCGTCCCACTCGTTGATCGGCTGTTCCAGCACCTTGGCGACGCTGACGGGCGGTGCAGCAGGGGCCTGGGCAACCTCCGGCGCGCGACCGCAAGCAGTCATGACCACCAGGGCGATGGCCGCGAGAGGAAAACGCAAATGATTGAGAGACTGTTCCATGTGAGCTGCCCACCGATAAATTGAGAGTGGGCGGATCATGGCTTCGATCATGACCATCGACGAATCGAATGGTTCGAAGATGAATATCACTGTGAATGATAAAGATCGAAAAATTCGACGTAAAAAAAGCTAATTAGAAAGCATGCTATCAATTAGGCTGATAACGATGTCCCGGTAAGGCGCTCGGGTATTCGCTGAAAAGCTGCATTCATAAAAATACTGGAGATGGCCCAGTCGAGCGATTATCGTGCATGCACCAGTACACAACAATCAAGGGAGCCTGGGGCCGTGACTGTCGGTCGCCAGCGCCAAGGGGAGCCCGCTTGCTGGAAGTTCTTGGTATCACCGCACCCATTTTCTGCATCATCGGCATGGGTTACCTGGCCGCCCGTTTCTCCCTGTTGAGCCGCGAACAAATGCGCGGCCTCGGCACTTTCGTCATTACGTTCGCCATGCCGGCGCTGGTCCTGCGTGCTCTGGCGCTGCGGCCGATCGCCGAAGTCCTCAACCCGCATTACCTGATTGCCTATGTGCTGGCCTCGCTGGGGTGTCTGGCGGTAGGCCTTACGGTGTTTCGCAAGGTCCATGGGCACAACCTGAGCAACAGCGCCATCGCCGCGATGGGGATGGGCACTTCCAACAGCGGTTTCATCGGCTACCCCATCGCCTTGATGGCGGTCGGGCCGCAGGCCGGGGTGGCGCTGGCGTTGGGCATGATGGTGGAGAACATGGTGATGATTCCCTTGGCCCTGGCGCTCGCCGAGGCCGGCCACCAGGGCGGTGGCTCGACGCTGACGGTAGTGCGCGAAACCTTCAAGCGCCTGTCCCGCAACCCGCTGATCCTGGCGATCATCACCGGTTGCCTGCTGTCGCTCGCCGAGGTCAAGCTGCCGGTGGTACCGCTGAAACTGATCGAAATGCTGTCGATGGCCTCGGCGCCCGTCGCCTTGTTCGTCATTGGCGGCGTGCTGTATGGCACCAAGGTGCGCGGGCAATTGGGGGAGATTCTGCAGATTGGTGGGGGCAAGCTGATCCTGCATCCGTTGCTGCTCGGCCTCGGATTCCTGGTGCTGGCGGATGTCGAGCCAGCGATGATGACCGCCGGCCTGATCATGGCCAGTGCGCCGATGATGAGCGTGTATCCGATCCTCGGCCAGCGCTTCGGCCTGGAAGGCCGCTGCGCGGCGGCGCTGGTGATCACCACTCTGGCGTCTTTCATTACCATCAGCCTGTTGCTGATCTTCATCAAGCACTAGGGCAGCGGCTGACGCTCGGCTAGCTGCGCGACGAAGTCCGCCCCCGGCATGGGCTTGGCGTAGAGGTAACCCTGTAGGTAATCGACCTTCTGCGCCGTCAGGTACGCGCCTTGTTCCGGCGTTTCCACGCCTTCGGCGACGATCTGCAGCTCCAGCTTGTGGCACAGGTCGATGACGTTATCGAGTATGTGCCGCGACAGCGCCTCGACGCCGATCATGGCAACGAAACTCTGGTCGATCTTCAAGCAGTCGATCTTGAACGCCTGCAGATAGGAATGGCTGGAGTGGCCGGTGCCGAAGTCGTCCAAGGCAATCATTACGCCGATCTCGTGCAGTTGCGCGAACAGGCGTTGGGTCATGTCGCTGGGCTTGATCAGCTCGCGCTCGGTCAGTTCCAGCACCAGCTTGATGCTTCCTGCGGGGAACGCGGCGAGGAATTCGCGGCAGTCGTCGAGCAGGGCCAGATCCTGACAGTGGGCGGCGCTGATGTTGAACGCCAGGTGAAACCGTTCGCTCAAGCGATCGGCTTGCGGGCCGAGCAGCGCTGCGGTCTGGCGCATCAACGAGCGGGTCATGGGGACGATTTCACCGCAGTCTTCGGCCAGCGGAATGAACAGGTCGGGGCGCACCAGACCTTCGCGCGGGTGCTGCCAGCGCATCAGGATCTCGGCGCCGGCCCATTGCTTGTCGGTGCTGCGCACCACCGGCTGGAAGTAGGGCACGAACTCCGTAGCCAGCAAGGCCCGACGCAGCTCGGCCGGCGGAGAATGGGCGCGCTTGAGCAGCCAGCGACAGATCAGCCCGGCCAACACGCCGAGGAACAGCAACAGGGCCAGCAACGCCGGGTAGCGGCTGGCCATCAACTGCCAGGCGGAGCCGGCAGCGAAGCCGGTGTGCACGCTGATGGGGTAGCGCGCCGATTGCACAGTGACAGGGGCCATGTCGAACGCCGGGATGGCTTGATCCTGCACCTGGCCGTCGGCCGAGAGCCAGTCCGGGCCAACCTGCAGGATCAGATCATTGTTGCGGCCCAAGGTGTTGAGGGTGTTGATCAGGTGGGTGCCGTCCAGGGCGGCGATGGCGCTCTGGTCGGGGTGCTGCGGATCATCGCGATGGGCGCGGTAGAGCAGTACCGCGCGCCCTGGAGTCACGCTATTGCCGTTGATCAACGACAGCCGACCGTCGACATAATCCGCAGCGTTCAAGCGCTCGCTGAAGTCGCCGAACAGCGAACTGCAATACAGCCGGCCCTGATCGGCAATGATGGTGGACCGCACGTACGGGCGCCGGGCAACCTGATCGCGCAAGGCCAGTTGCGCATTCGCGCAAGACGTACCGGCCAGCGGCAGCAGTTCGTCGGCGGCGCCGGAAACGTTATCGAGGATGCGCTCGATTTGCTCGACGGTTTCACTCGCGGTCAGCTCGCCATCGCCGACCAGCGCTCGTTCGGCCTGCCAATAGGTGATCACCAGCCCCAAGAGCACGGGCACGGCGCCCACCAGCCAGGGCAGCAGGGCATTGGGGCGTGCGGACTTGAGGTTCAGGGGCATAGGCAGACACCGGCGGCGCGACAGGGCAGGGCCAGGGACGTCTGCCCTGCATAGGCTCGGTCCCGGTCGATGGCCCCGGTTAGACAGCTCGATGCATGATAGCCACAAATGGCGGGCGTGGTGACTCGCAAGACTGCGAGCTAGCCTTTCGTATGATTATGTGCGGGGGTTCGATCAGATAAAGCGCCGTTGGCCGGCGCTTCAATTCGGCATTCAGCGCTGCTGGCGTGGCCGACTAGACAGCCAATGACACACACCGGCGGTAATGACACCCAATAACAACAGCGAACCCAACATGGACAATGCCTGCGCCTTGAACGCCTGCGTGGCCTTGTCCGAGCCGTAGCCACTGTGGACGTTGAATCCGTACCGGGTAGATACCTGCACCGCGTGATAGTCGGCATGATCGTCGTAGTCGTAGGCGGATATACGCCCCGTATTATCGAGGAACAGCCCGTTCTGCTCGAGCAGGACTATGGCGCCGTAGCTTGCGTAAGCGAGGTTCTCGCCCAGTACCTGCCCATCGACCACCGCGTTGACACTGTCTTCACCTTCGAAGCGACGAAATATCAGAGAAGGCCGATCCGGTGTCACCGTACTGCCCGTCCGCAAGACCAACTTGCTGGTCAAAAGCGTATCCGGGATCGGCGTGCCAGAGAATTCGCCAAGTTCGCTGCTGCAAAGCAGCCGATCGCTGCCGCCCATGGCTATGGACCTTACTTCGGGGTAGCCGACGACCATTCGACGCATGGGTTCGAGGATGGTGCTGCATTCTTGCCCGGCAAGTTCACTGGCCCGTGCGGCCAGATCATCGGCTCGTTCCAGAGTGCGGTCGAGGTGATTGATGGCCCGCTGGCCGGCCGCGAGGCTGTCGCGCATCAACGAACGATCGACCTGCCAGTAGAGAATGAGCAGGCCACTGACGACCGGGATCAGCCCGACTAGGGCGGACAGCAACAGCGGTTTGAGTCTCAAGGCGGGGGCGGGTCTGGGTGGCGCGGTACGATGCTGGGTCATGTAGGCAATCCCTTGCTGATGAATGACGGCTGCCCGCGTGGGCAGCGCGAAGGTTTCAGGCTAAGGAATCGAATCGGTGAATAGCATTGTGCGGGAGGACGGTGAGCGTGAGTTTATTCACCCGCGCAGGTAGGAAAAATATGGTTGCAAGCCCGTTGTCGGCAAGCAAGCCCCATTCACCGGCGGATTGATGGCGTGGCAACGGGGTCCATGCTGGCCTAGTCTTCTGGCGTTGGTGGAGATGGCGCCATTGATATGCCTGACGCGGCGTTCGGCCAGACTGAACGCCGGGTTATACATTTAAAGATTCACAACATGCCGGGCCCTCGTCACTCTGCCACGAGGGCAACGCTTCAAGACGTACGCTTTTCAACAAAAACAATAGCCGAAAGGGCAAAGCCATGTTCAAGCGCAAAGCAATGACTGCGGGTCTGTTCGCCTTCTCTTTATGCTCCGTCACCCTGGGGTGCCTCGCCAGCCTGGGTGCGCAGGCTGCTGAAAAGCCTGCCAGCTTGCCGATCGGCATCACTACCTTCATGTCTGGTCCGGCCTCGGTGTTCGGCATGCCGGCCAAGGAGGCCGCGCAAATCTACCTCGACGAACTCAATGCCGCTGGCGGTATCGATGGCGTCAAGGTCGATCCGATCTACATCGACGAAGGCGTCGGGGGCGACCGGCTATTGTCAGAGTATCGCCGGGTGGTCCAGGAGCAGGGCGCCCAGGTCATGCTGGCGTCGATCTCCAGTGGCAACTGCAACACCCTCGCGCCCGTCGCCGAAGACCTCAAGGTGGTCAACATCCTGTGGGACTGCGGCACCGAAAAGGCCATCGAAGGCCATCAGTATCAATACATCGTGCGCAGCCAGGCCAACGCCGTGACCGAGATGGTCGCCAGCGTCCTGTATCTGCTGAAGATGAAGCCCGACTTCAAGACCATCGCCGTGGTCAACCAGGACTACGCCTGGGGCCGCGATTCCTGGGACATCTTCCAGACCACCCTCAAGGCCCTCAAACCCGATGTGCAAGTGGTCGCCGAGCTGTTTCCCAAATTCGGCGCGTCGGACTTTTCCGCTGAAGTCAGCCGCCTGCAGGTGCTGCGTCCCGATGTGGTGCTGAGCACCTCTTGGGGCGGTGACCTCGACACCTTCGTACGCCAGGCCAGCCAGCGCGGCCTGCTGAAGAACTCGCAGTTCTTCCTGGCTCTCGGTGAGTCGTCCCTGGAGCGCCTGGGCAGCAGCCTGCCCGATGGCGTGCTGATCGGTGCCCGCGGCGATCACTATTTCCTGGAGCCGCGCTACGTCAACGATCCCAAGTTCAAGGCCTTCGTCGAGAAGTACCGGGCCAAGACCGGTGTGTACCCGATCTACTCCGTGTACCACATGGTGCAGGCGCTCGACGCCATGACCGCCGCCTTCAGGAAAGCCATCGCCGCCAACAACGGCCAGTGGCCTGACGAGGCGCAACTGGCCAAGTCGTTCCGTGGCCTGGAGTTCCGCGGTCTGACCAGCCCGGTCAGCATTCGCCCGGAAGATGGCCAGGGCCTCGAGGACCAACTGTTCGGCGTGACCACCAGCAGCCCGGACTACAAGTTCAAGATCCTCAAGGACATCATGATCGTGCCAGCCGCGCTGGTGACCACGCCCGCAGGCCAATCGACTCCGACCTGGTTGAAAACCCTCACTCCGGCAATGCTCGACAAGGTCAGCCTGCTGGATAAGCAGCCATGAGTCGCGACATCTTCATGCTGGCGATGCTCGATGGGGTGTCGTACGCGGGGCTGTTGTTTCTGGTGGCATTGGGGCTGACCTTCATCTTCGGCGTGGTGCGCATCCTCAACGTCGCCCACGGCAGCCTGTACGCCTGCGGCGGCTATGCGGCGGCGTCCCTGGGCGTATGGCTGGGGCAGGGCGGTGATTCGCTGGCCGCCTCGCTGACCGCGCTGATCGGCGGCGCGCTGCTGGTCGGGGTCGTTCTCGGCACGGTGCTGATGCTGCTGTTGCGGCGCTTCCAGGACCGTGACCCGATCCTGCAACTGCTGGTCACCTTCGGCGCGTTCATGATCTTCGAAGACCTGCAGCGCATGATCTGGGGCACTCAGCCGTATTTCGTTGCCGACGTGGTCAACCAGATGGGCACCTCGCAGTTGCTGGGCGTGGTGTACATGAACTACCAACTGATGTTCGTGCCGGGCGCGGCGATCGCCGTGTACCTGCTGTTGCAGTGGTTCCTGCGCCGCACCTTGATGGGCCGGCAGATCGTCGCGGTGACCCATGACCGGGAGGTGGCGACGGCCATGGGCATCAACGCCAGGCGCATCGCCTACCTCACCTTCGTGGTCGGCGCCATGCTCGGCTCGCTGGGCGGGGCGCTGGCGTCGCCTACTACCTCGCTGGTCCCCGGGATCGGCGCCGACATGATCGTGCTGTCGTTCGCAGTGGTCGCCAGCGCCGGGCTGGGGCAGATCTCCGGCGCGCTCATCGTCGCCTTGATGATCGGCCTGTCGCGGTCCTTCTGCGTGTACCTGATGCCTGAACTGGAAGTAGTGATGCCCTACGTGATCATGGTGCTGGTGCTGCTGATCCGGCCGCAGGGGCTGTTCACCGTGGTCCAGGCGAGGAGAATCTGATGCGAACCACTCTCTATGGGGCCATTGCCCTGAGCGTCCTGGTGCTGGGCCTCGCCGCCGCCTTCCCGTGGCTCAAGCTGCCGCTGATTCTGGCGCTGTGCTACGGCCTGGCTGCGCTGGGCATCGTCGTGCTGCTGCGGGCCGGGCAGATCTCTTTCGGCCACGCCATGTACGCCTGCATCTCGGGCTACACGGTGGCGTACCTGAGCGTGCGCTATCCCGGCCTCGACGGCTCGCTGCTGATCGTCCTGGGCACCTTGGCCAGTCTGGTGGCCGGCATGCTCATCGGTGCCTTCGTGGTGCGCTACCGGGAGATCTTCTTCGGCATGCTCAACCTGGCGTTGTCGATGGTGCTGTTCACCTTGCTCGGCAAGTTCTACGCCTACACCGGCGGCACCGATGGGTTGCGGGTGGCCAGGCCGACCCTGCTGGGCTTCGACCTGGCCCGCAACGGCTTCGAAACCGCCTTGCTGGTGCTGGTGTTGGTCTGCGCGTTGCTGGTGATCTGGGCTGTGCAACGCTATTTCCGCTCCAGTGCCGGTGAGGCGTTGATGGCGATGAAAAGCAACGAGATGCGCCTGGAATACCTGGGCATCAGTGCCAAGAAGCTGCTCTGGCAGGGCTATGTGTTGTCGGCCGGCCTGTGCGGTCTGTCAGGCTCGCTGTTCGGCCTTTCGCAGGGACTGGTAACCCCGGAAATGGGCTACTGGCTGCGCTCCGGCGAATTCGTGTTCATTGCCATCCTCGGCGGCTCTGGCCATGCCTTGGGGGCCTTCGTCGGCGCCTTGCTCTACGAATTCCTGAAAATGTACGCGGCGGTGCTGGTCAGCGGTGCCTGGCAATTGTTGCTGGGCGCGACCTTGATCGTGATCATCTACTTTTTGCCCACCGGGCTCAGTGGCCTGTTGCGCAAACGCCGCGCGGCACTGCGCGAAACCCTGGAGGGCGAGTCATGAGCACGCTCCTGCAGACCCGCGGCCTGACGTTGGCGTTCGGCGGCCTGGTGGTCGCCAACGGCATCGACTTCAGCCTCGAAGAAGGCGAGCGCCTGGCGGTGATCGGCCAGAACGGCGCTGGCAAGACCACCTTCATCAACATCTGCACTGGCTTGATTCGCCCCACCGCCGGCCAGGTGAGCTTCGCCGGTAACGATATCACCCACCAGTCGCCGCGGCGCATCGTGCGTCAGGGCATGGCGCGCTCGTTCCAGTTGCCCCAGCTGTTTCTCGAACACAGCGTGCGCCAGTGCCTGCAGCTGGCCGGCATGGCGCGCCAGTCGCGTCTGCCGTTCTGGCGGCCATTGGCACGCAGCGCCGACGCTGCCGCGGTGGATCGCGTGCTCGAACTGGTGAGCCTGCGCGAGCGTGAGCACGAGCCGGTCAGCAACTTGCCCGAGGGCCAGCGCAAGCTGCTCGACGTGGCCATGTCACTGATGCTGCAACCCCGGCTGCTGATCATGGACGAGCCCACCAGCGGCGTGTCCAGCGAAGAAAAGCACGGGGTCATGGAGATCCTCATGCGCGCGCTGGACGAGCAGCGGGTCACGGCGATCTTCGTCGAGCACGATGTCGACATCGTGCGCCGCTACGCGACCCGCGTGGCGGCCTGGATCAGCGGCGGCATCGCCGCCGATGGCAAGCCTGAAGTGGTACTCGCCGACCCTGACGTGCAACGCCAGGTGCTGGGCATCTGAGGAGTTGAGCATGCTGCATTTCGACAATATCAGCGCCGACATCGTCAAGGTCCCGGTGCTGCGCAACATCCAGGCCGAATTGGCGCCAGGCAGCATCATCGCCGTGGTGGGCCGCAACGGCGCCGGCAAGACCACCTTGCTGCGGGCGATCATGGGCTTCGTCAAGCTGCGCACCGGGCGAATTCTGTTCGAAGGCACCGACCTGGCCGGCGTGCCGGCGCACAACCGCACGCGCCTGGGGATCGGCTATGCGCCGCAGGAGCGGGTGATGTTCCCCAGCCTGACGGTCGAGGAAAACCTGCGTCTGCCGTGCCAGGTCAGCGGCTTCACCAAGGCCGCGGTAGACGAGCGTCTGGCCATGACGCTGGAAGTGGTCCCGCAGCTCAAGGACCTGCTCGGGCGCTCCGGCGCGGCCTTGTCCGGCGGGCAGGGCAAGATGGCCGCGCTGGGGCGGGCGCTGATGATCGGTACCCACCTGGTGCTGCTCGACGAGCCGTTCCAGGGCCTGGCCCCGGCCTTGGCCAACCAGTACAGCGATGCCCTCAAGCACCTGCAGCAGACCCAGCCGCAGCTGTGCATTCTGGTCACCGAATCGAACGGCAGCCTGCTCAAGGACGTGCCCGATCGCACCCTGCATATCGAACGCGGCGCGCTGCTGCCCGAGCAGCCCAAGGCGCCGTCGCAACCCGATCAACCGTTTTTCCCCTTGAACCTGGAGGCTTACTCATGAGCAAGCTGTTTATCGGCGGTCAGTGGCACGCGGCATCCAGTCACGACAGCATCCCGGTGTTCGCACCGGCCACGGGCGAACAATACGCAACCATCGGCCGCGGTCAGGCCGAAGACATCGACCTCGCCGTCAAGGCCGCCCGCGCCGCGCTGGCGGGCGAGTGGGGCAGGCTGAGCGCCACCGAGCGTGGCCGCACCCTGACCCGCATCGGCGTGAAGATCCTCGAACACACCGATGAGCTGGCCGCGATCGAAGCCAAGGACACCGGCAAGCCACTGGCCCTGGCGCGCAAGGACATCGAAGCCCTGGCGCGGTACTTCGAGTTCTACGGTGGCGCCGCCGACAAGGTCCATGGCCAGGTGCTGCCATACCTGCCCGGCTACTCGGTGACCGTGCAACGCGAACCGTTCGGCGTGGTCGGGCACATCATTCCCTGGAACTACCCGGCGCAGATGCTCGGCCGCACGCTTGGGCCGGCGCTGGCGATGGGTAACACCTCAGTGGTCAAGCCCGCCGAGGATGCCTGCCTGACGTCGCTACGGGTCGCTGAATTGGCGGTCGAGGCCGGGCTGCCCGCCGGGGTGCTCAACATCGTCACCGGCTACGGCCGCGAAGCTGGGGCGGCCCTGGCGGAACATCCCGGTATCAACTTGATCACCTTCACCGGCTCGCCCCAGGTGGGCACGGCGATCCAGACCGCAGCGGCGAAGAACTACGTCAAATGCGTGCTGGAGCTGGGCGGCAAGTCGCCGCAAGTGGTGTTCGCCGATGCCGATCTCGACAAGGCGGTGCCGATCATCGTCGGCGCGATCATCCAGAACGCCGGGCAGACCTGTTCGGCGGGCAGTCGCTTACTGATCCAGCGCGAGGTATTCGACGAAGTGGTCGCGCGGGTGGCCGAGCGTTTTGGCCAGATGCGCGTGGGCGCCCCGGACCATTCGCCGGACTGCGGCCCGATCATCACCAAGGCGCAGTTCGGCCGGGTCAAGGAGTTTATCGCCTACTGCAAGGATTCCGGGCTGCCGGTGCTGGCCGAGGGCATCCTCGACGGCGATCTGCCCAGCGCGGGCTACTACGTGCAACCGATGATGTTCGGCCCGGTGCCCCGCGACCATCGTCTGGCTCGCGAAGAGGTCTTTGGCCCGGTGCTGGCGGTGTTGCCCTTCGACGATGAAGATGACGCCGTGGCCCTGGCCAACGGTACCGAATACGGGCTGGTGGCAGCGATCTGGACCGAGAACGGCGCGCGCCAGCAGCGCTTGTCGCGGCGCCTGGAAGGTGGGCAGGTGTTCATCAACTGCTACGGCGCGGGCGGCGGTGTGGAGCTGCCGTTCGGCGGCATCCGCAAGAGTGGTCATGGCCGCGAGAAGGGCTTCATGGCGCTCGAAGAGTTCAGCCTGACCAAGACCGTCGTCAGCCATCACGGTTGATCGCCGTCATTCGAATGCAGCAGAGCAGGAGCCTCAGATGAAAATAACAGCGGCAGTACTTCGCGAATCGGGCCTGGCAGCGCCTTTCGCCGACAGTCGACCATTGCACATCACCGAGCTGGAACTCGCGCCCCCGGGGCCGGGCGAGGTGAAGGTAAAGATGATCGCCGCCGGTTTGTGCCATTCCGACCTGTCGGTGATCACCGGGGTGCGCCCGAGGCCGTTGCCCATGGCCCTGGGGCACGAGGCCAGTGCGCGGGTGGTGGAAGTCGGCGCCGGCGTGCGCAACGTGCGGGTCGGGCAGACGGTAGTGCTGGTGTTCGTGCCCAGCTGCGGGCATTGCGTGCCGTGCATGGAGGGCCGCCCGGCATTGTGCGAACCCGGGGCCGAGGCCAACGGCAAGGGCGAGATGCTCGAGGGCGGTTATCGGCTCAGCGCTGGCGGCAGTCATGTCAGCCATCACTGTGGGGTGTCGGCGTTCGCCGATCATGCGGTGGTGAGCGCGCGTTCGTGCATCCCCGTCGGCGACAGCATCGATCCGGTGGAGGCCGCGGTGTTTGGTTGCGCGGTGCTTACCGGAGTCGGTGCGGTGGTCAATACCGGCAAGCTCACCCCTGGCTCCTCGGCGTTGATTGTCGGTCTCGGCGGTGTAGGTTTGAGTGCGTTGCTGGGCGCCAGGGCCGCGGGCGCCAATCCGCTGATCGCAGTGGACGTGCAAGCCTCCAAGCTGGAGCTGGCGCTGTCTCTGGGCGCCACCGCCGCAGTCAACGCCCGTGACCCGGATGCCGTGGCGCAGATCCGCGAGCTGAGCCGCGGCGGGGTGGATTTTGCCTTTGAATTCGCCGGCTCCGTACCGGCCATGGAACTGGCCTATGGCGCCACGCGCCGCGGCGGCACCACGGTCACCGCAGGTTTGCCGCGGCCCGACGACCGCTGGCCGCTGCAGCAGCTCAGCCTCACCGCTGAGGAGCGCACCGTGAAGGGCAGCTACATCGGCTCGTGCATTCCGGCTCGTGACGTGCCGCGCTACCTGGGGCTGTACCGCAGTGGCGCGTTGCCGGTGGATCGTCTGATCGGGCGCAAGCTGGCGCTCGAAGAGATCAACGAAGGTTTCGACGGGCTGGCCAGCGGCAACAGCCTGCGCGACCTGATTGTGTTCTAGAGATTATTTTCCTGGAGAACGACATGGCTCAACTACAAGACAAGATCGCCATCGTCACCGGCGCGGCCAGTGGTTTTGGTGCCGGTATCGCGCGCCTGTACATCGCCGAGGGTGCCAAGGTGGTCCTCGCCGATATCAATGCCGAGGCGGCCGAGCGCCTGGCCTCCGAGCTTGGCGCCAATGCCCGTGCGGTACGCTGCGACGTGACCAAGGGCGATCAGGTGCAAGCGGCGGTGGAGTTCTGCGTCGGCGTGTTCGGCGCGCCGGATATCGTGGTCAACAACGCCGGCACCACCCATCGCAATCAGCCGCTGATGGATGTCGACGAGAACACCTTCGACCGGGTCTTCAACGTCAACGTCAAATCGATCTTCCATATGGTCAAGGCGGTGGTGCCGCTGATGCGCCAACGGGGTAGCGGTTCGATCATCAACGTCGGCTCGGTGGCGGGGATTCGGCCGCGGCCGGGGTTGACCTGGTACAACGGCTCCAAGGGCGCGGTGAATCTGCTGTCCAAGTCGCTGGCGGTGGAACTGGGGCCGGACGGTATTCGGGTCAACAATATCTGCCCGGTGATGGGCGAAACGGCGTTGCTGGAGGACTTCATGGGCATGCCGGACACCCCGGAGAACCGCGCACGATTCATCGCGACCATTCCACTGGGCAGGCTGTCGACGCCCGCAGACGTGGCGGCGGTGGCGTTGTTCCTGGCCAGCGATGCGGCGGCGTTCCTCAATGGTGTCGAGCTGCCGGTGGATGGCGGGCGGGTGGTCTGATCCGCATTGTCGCTGACAACCAACAGCAAAACGCCAACTCACTGTAGCGAGGGGGCTTGCCCCCGAAAATCTCCGAGTTGCGCCAGACCTTGAATCTTGGGGGCGTTCTGGGGATTTCGGGCGCAAGCCCCCTCGCTACATTCCGCATTCCGCAGTTCACAGCCCGCCGCTGGAAACCTGCAGTGCATCTAACCCGCCCAAGGCACCATCACATGGGCCCGAGCTCGGTCGGCATCGACCAACTGCGCGTTGGGCTCATCGGTGCTGTCGACCCAGGCCTGGGCTTCTTCGCGGCTGCGGCCGAAGCGCATATGCCGTTCCACCAACCGCGCGCGGCGCTGTGCCGGGCTGACCGCAACGAACCACAGATCGTCAAAGCACTGCGCCACCGGGGCCCAGTCACCCTCGGACAGCAGCAGGTAATTGCCTTCGCTGATCACCAACGGCACCTCGGCCGCCACCGCGATCGCGCCCGCCAGGCTTTCTTCGATCTGCCGGTCGAACAACGGCGCATACACGGTTTCACCCGGTTGCTGGGCCTTGAGGCGACGCAACAGCGCCAGATAACCGTGCACGTCGAAGGTGTCCGGCGCGCCTTTGCGCTCGGCCCGGCCTAGCCGCGCCAGCTCACGGTTGGCCAGGTGAAAACCGTCCATGGGCACCACCACCGCCTGGTCCCCGAGCGCCTCGGCGAGCAGTTGCGCCACCGTCGACTTCCCCGCTCCGGGTGTACCTGCAATCCCGAGCAGGCGGCGCCCGCCGCTGCGAATCATCATTCGGGCACGGTCGACCAGACCCTTGGGCAGTTGCGGGAGGGGCGCGGCAGTTTGCGTCATGTGAAGGCTCCGATTGCTGTTGTCGTGCCGGTATGACAACGGCAAACGGGATTTGCTGCTTGCACGGCCCAGGGAATTTATTCGGCCCTCATGCGTACTAACAACTGTTACAGGAAATTTCAGAGCGGTCTGCGGAGGCTCTAGCGCAGGCTGTCCAATAACATCGGGCCAACGGGATGACCCATGACGACCTATAACAACGTCGCAACTGAAGTAAAACGCCGCCCAGGGCTGGTGATCGGCATTGCCGTCATCGCCGCCCTGGGCGGTCTGCTGTTCGGCTATGACACCGGCATCATCGGTGTCGCCCTGCTGGGCCTGGGTCGAGAGTTCGCGCTCGATGACACGCTCAAGCAGCTGGTCACGGGCGGGATCATTTTCGGCGCCTTGTTCGGCTGCCTGGGCAGCGGGCCGATTTCCGACCACTTCGGACGGCGTCGCTCGATCATTCTGGTGGGCATCGTCTTCGCCGTCGGTTCGTTGCTGTCGGCGGTCTCGCCGAGTGTGCCGATCCTCATCCTGTCGCGCTTTCTGCTGGGCCTCAGCGCCGGCAGTGCGACGCAGATCATCCCCGTGTACATCGCCGAGGTCGCGCCCCCGGAGCACCGCGGCAAGCTGGTGGTGCTGTTCCAGTTCATGGTGGTGTTCGGCATCACCGTGGCCTACTTCACCGGTTTTGGCCTGGGCGATCACTGGCGCTGGATGTTCGGTCTGGGCGTGGTGCCGGCGATCATTCTGCTGCTGGGCATGACCGTGCTGCCGGAGAGTCCGCGCTGGTTGCTGGTCAAGGCTCGTGAATCCGAAGCGCTGGCGGTATTGCGCAGCGTGCGCAGCAGCGACCAGCAGGCCAGCGACGAGCTGGAAGAAATCAAGACCATCAGCCTCAAACAGCCCGAAGGCGAATGGCGCGATCTGGCCAAGCCGTGGATTCGCCCGGCCTTGCTGGTGGGGGCGTGCATCTCGATGTTCTCGCAGATCACCGGCAACAACGCGCTGATCTACTACGCGCCGACCATTCTTACCCAGGCCGGTTTTTCCGATCAGGTGGCGGTGTTGGCCACCGGCAGCAGCACTTTGCTGATCGTGCTGATGACGGTGGTGGGCAGCTGGCTGGTGGACAAATATGGCCGGCGTCGCTACCTGCTGTGGATGATCCCCGGCTCGATCGTTGCCCTGGCGCTGATGGGCTATCTGTTCATGGGCGCCGGCCCGACCACCGATACCCAACGCTGGGTGGTGGTGGCGTGTCTGGCCGCTTATCTGATGCTCAATTGCGGTGGCTTTGGCGTGTGTATCTGGCTGATCAACGCCGAGGTCTACCCGCTGTTCGTGCGCGGCAAGGGCGCGAGCGTAGGGGCGTTCAGTCACTGGTTCTTCGACCTGGTCGTGACCTTGACCACGCTCAGCCTGGTGACCTGGCTCGGCGTCGCGTACACCCTGTGGCTGTACACCGGCATCTCGCTGCTGTCGCTGATTTTCATCTATCGCTACGTGCCTGAAACCATGGGCAGGAGCCTGGAAGAGATCGAGCATGCACTGCGGGACGAGCGGTTTTACCCATATCAGCAGAAATCGGTGGGCTGAACGACTGCCAAACATGTGGCGAGGGGGCTTGCCCCCGATAGGGTGTGTCAGTCGCTGATAGGTGTCTGATCTGTCGTATCGGGGGCAAGCCCCCTCGCCACAGGGTTATCTGGGCTACCGCATCGAGTGTGCGCTGCGGGACAAGCGGGTCATCCGTATGAGCAGAAATCGGTGGGCTGAACGACTGCCGAACATGTGGCGAGGGGGCTTGCTCCCGATAGGGTGTGTCAGTCACTGATAGGTGTCTGATCTATCGTATCGGGGGCAAGCCCCCTCGCTACAGGGTTGCATCGAGCCTGCGGGAGAGCAGGTTCAGCCGTGGGTGGTCAGCTGATTGGCGAACTGGCCGATCGCATCCACCACTTTGCGTGCGCCATCTTGAATCTCGACGATGACGCCACCGGCCTGGTCGGCGAGTTCCTTGCCTTCGCCTGCCTGGCGCTTGCCGGTGTCGATCAGGCCCACAGCGGTCGCTGCCAGCGCCTGGTTCTGCTGGACCACTGCAGTGATCTCTTCGGTCGCCTTGCTGGTGCGCGATGCCAACTGGCGCACCTCATCGGCCACCACCGCAAAGCCCCGGCCTTGCTCACCGGCACGAGCGGCCTCGATGGCGGCGTTGAGGGCCAGCAGGTTGGTCTGCTCGGCAATGCTGCTGATGGTCTTGATGATGGTGCCGATCAGCTGGGACTGGTTATCCAGCGCGGCGATACCTTCCACCGCCTGATCCATGCACGCCGCCAGCTGACTCATGACCGCAACCGTCTGCTTGACCACGGCAGCGCCATCCTGCGCGGTGGCATCGGTGTGCTTGGAGGTACTGAAGGCGATATTGGCCGCTTCGGCGACGGCGATGTCGCGATTGACCTGGTCGGTGATCACCGTGGCGAACTTGACCACCTTGTAGAGCTTGTCATGGGCATCGAACACCGGGTTGTACGAGGCTTCAAGCCAGACCACTTGCCCATTGCGATCGATGCGCTTGAAGCGATTGGCGACGAATTCACCACGGCGCAGTTTGTCCCAGAACGCCTTGTAGCCTGGGGAGTTGTATTCCTCGGGCTCGCAGAACAGGCGGTGGTGCTTGCCCTTGATCTGATCGAGGGAATAACCCATGCCCTGCAGGAAGCGATCGTTGGCGGTGAGCACTTCGCCGTCGAGGTTGAACTCGATCACGGCGGTGGAGCGCAGCAGCGCCTTGATCAGGCTTTCGTCCTCGCGTGAGCGTTCGATGGTGCGGGTCAGATCGTTGCAATACATCGAGTAGTGACGGACCACGCCGTTGCTGGTCTTGATCGGCTGCACCACGGCCCGTAGCCAGGCTTCCTTGCCGTTGCCGCGCAACAGACGCACCGCGCCGCAGTGATGTTCGCCACGGCTCAGGGCGTTTTTCACCTTCTTGTAGGTGTCATCGTTCTTCAGGTAGGCGGGGACGAGTTCTTCGACATGCTTGCCCACCAGGCTGCCAGCGGGGTAGAGCATTTCCTTCTCGAAATTGGCGTTGGCGGACTCGATCCGGCCTTGCGGATCCAGATACAACGCCAGCATCTCGCTGTCGAGGCTGTCGCGAACCTGCTCGACGGAGGACAACTCCTCGCGCAGCGCCGCCAGTTCCTGTTTCAAATGCTTGTTGAACATCGCCCATGCCCAGCCTGTGATTTTTAGGATTATCACTGCATCGGCATGCATGGCCGGGACTTGAGCGGTTGGCGCAGTGGATACGCGCCACGCAAGCGAGTTCAGCGCGACCGCACCTGCGACAACGGCCTGGCCACCTGCTCCAGCGACTTGCCCTCGGCCGCCACGCCCCAGATGCCCTGCACGACCCCGGCGAAGATCATCAAGGCGGCGCCGATGAGGTAGCCGATGAACACGTTCATGCGCTCGTGACTCTCGATCAGTGCGCCGAACAAGGACGGACCGACGATGCCGCCCAGCCCGGTGCCGAAGGCATAGAACACGGCAATGGCCAGGGCGCGGATCTCCAGCGGGAAGGTTTCGGCCACGGTCAGGTACGCGGAGCTGGCGGCCGCCGAGGCGAAGAAGAAAATCACCATCCAGGCGATGGTCTGCTGGGTGACGTTGAGGATGTCCTGCTGAAACAGGTAGCCGCTGATCGCCAGCAGCACCCCGGACAGCGCATAGGTGCCGCTGATCATCACCCGTCGGCCGATCACATCGAACAGCCGGCCCAGCAGCAACGGCCCACAGAAATTGCCCAGCGCGAAGGGCAATACATACCAGCCGATATGCTCGGAGGGGACGTTATAGAAGTCGGTGAGCACCAAGGCGTAGGTAAAGAAGATCGCGTTGTAGAAGAACGCCTGGGCGGTCAACAGCGCCAGGCCTACCAGGGCGCGTTGGCGATGGACCACGAACAGGCTGGTGAACACCTCCTTGAGCGGCGTGTGGTCGCGGGCATGCAGGCGCAGGGGCTGTTCGGTCATGGGCGGGATGTCGATCCCGCGATCACGATAGTGTTGCTCGATGTTCTCGACGATACGCGTGGCTTCTTCAGGCTGGTTGTGGATGATCAGCCACCGCGGGCTTTCCGGCACCCACAGGCGCATCAGCATGATCACCAGGCCCAGCGCCGCGCCGATACCGAAACACAGACGCCAGCCCAGATCGCCGCCGACGTTGGCTGGATCGAGCAGGATGATCGAGCCAAAGGCGCCCAGCGCAGCGCCGACCCAGAAGGTGCCGTTGATGGTCAGGTCGACCCAGCCCCGGTAGCGTGCCGGCGTGAATTCCTGGATGGTCGAATTGATCGCCGTGTATTCACCGCCAATGCCGGCGCCGGTCAGAAAGCGGAACAGCAAAAAGCTCCACAGGCTCCACGAAAACGCCGTCAGCGCAGTGGCGCCGATGTACAGGAACAGGGTGATGAAGAACAGCTTGCGCCGCCCCAGACGGTCGGTGAGCCAGCCGAAGAACAATGCGCCAAGCACCGCGCCGGCGATGTAGATGGCGCCGGCCAGGCCAATATCGGCGTTGCTCATGTGCAGTGCGGGGCTGCTTTTCAGTGCGCCGGATACCGAGCCGGCAAGGGTCACCTCGAGGCCGTCGAGCAGCCAGGTGATGCCCAGGGCGAACACCAGAAGGGTATGAAAGCGCGTCCAGGGCAGACGATCCAGGCGCGCGGGCAGGTCTGTTTCGTAGATACGGTCTGCAGCGCTATCCGTAGTATCAGCGGCTGGCGACAGTGATTGGGTGCTCATGGCAACTCCTGTTGTTATGCGGCCAGTCGTCAAGACTGTGAGTGGCCGCATTTACGAGGAGTTCAATTGCCCAAAGGGGATCAAGTGGGCTCGTCAGCCGCTGCTTTACTTGCGCTGCAGGCCGCCGACGGGCGCCAGCCAGTTTTGCGCCTTGTCATCCAGCCACTGCTGCGCGGTGGCGGACTGTTTGACCCGCGCATCGAGGAACGCAATGCTCACCGCCGCCACACTGCCAGCCTGGCGGGCATCGAAGCCGGGATTGGCCGCACGCCCCGGACGGCGGCCGGAGCCGGAGGCCTCGTCTTCACCGGCGCGCGGCTTTTTCGCGCTCTTGTCGGCCTTGGCAATGGTCCCCGACAGAACCGTATGGGTCGCATCGTTGAGCATAAGCTGGTATCCGTCACGGCTCAGGCCGCGGAACAGGCCGGCGCGCTGTTGGGCGCTGGCGATCCAGCTGAACGGGTCCTCATCCATGGGACCGGTGATCGCCAGCAACGGAGTGTCGATCTGGCTATAACGACGAACGTCGACGCCCCCAGGCACGTAGGGGCTGAGCAACAGGGTGGCGAGAGGTTTCCAGTCCACTGGCCGTGGCTGGCCGGGCTGACGCTCACCGGACAGCGCGGCGGCGGTCTGCGCGCCTAGGTCAAAGCCGGCGACGGCGACTTTGCTGGTGTCCAGCGCGGCAAATCCGGCTTCCCCTGCCTGGCCGCGGCGCCGCGCTTCGCCGAGGATGCGATCGACTTCCATGACCCGGTTGGCGGCCGGCCCATCGGCGAAGGCGTTGGCGGCGATAGTGCGGAAGGCGCCGTCCCGGGCATTGCTGGTGTTGTAGATCGAGGCGTTGTCCCGGGTGGCCTGGATCGACAGCACGGCGTAGCCGGCATCGGCCCAGGTCTGGCGCCACAGTTCGCCGCCATTGGCGCTTTCGCCCAGGCCGGGCAGATAGAGGATTACCGGCACGTTGCTGGCGCCTTCCGGCACCAGCAGGGAGATATCGACTTCGTGCTTGCCCGTTGCCTCGTTACCCCAGGCCCAGCGGGTCTGGTAACTGGTGAACTTGAAGTGCTGCGGCGCCGTGTAGGCCGATTTGAGGTAAGTCTGGGTGGAAATGAACGGCGGCTCATCCTTGTCGGGCTGGCTGGAGCAGGCACCGAGTGCCAGGGTGAGGCCAAGAAGGACGGGCATAGCGAAGCGGGCAGTGGGAGCGGGCATGGGGAGCTGGACCGGGCCTGGGAGAGTGATGCCGCACAGGGCGGCGGTGGCGCATTATGACCGCAGCGGCGCGTTGGTGCCGTACGAACGAGTATCAATCAGGTAAAAAGTTGGTAAATGTTTTCTTTGGCGTACAGGGGTATGGCGAAAGGCTTACACACCGTAGTGGCGTTTGGCTCTATGCCGATAGGCGCCGGCGCAGTAATCTACACCCATCCACAGCGGCGCAGGCAGCGCCACTGGATCAAGGACGATCGACCATGGCCCGGAGGGCCGCCGACAGGAGTTGGAATGGTCTTGGGAAACCCGCTTCGGCGGGTTTTTTTTGGTCTGCGAGGCCTGCATGGCAAAACATCCTCTGCTCTACGCCCTTTGCTTGCTAGGTCTGATCGGCACCGCTTCGGCCGCTGAAGAATGGACCCGCGTCGGCCCTCTGGGCGACACCCCGGCCCATGTTCGCGCCGACCTGCCGTTGTCGGATCAGCAAGATCGCGGCAACTGGAAGCTCGACCCGCAGTTTTCCGACGAATTCGTCGGCAGCACGCTGGACGCCAGCCGCTGGCATCTGGTCGCGCCGGGCAAACCGGAAGAGGGGATAGGTCCGGCGCCTTCGGTGTTCGTGCACGAAAACGCCAGCGTCAGCGATGGCCTGTTGAAGATCGTGTTTCGCAAGCAGCAAGTGCCCTTCATGCAGGGCAATCCGGATTTCGCCTACACCACCGCCCTGGTGCGCAGTCAGCAGCGTACGCGCTATGGCTATTACGAGACGCGGGCCAAGGCCATGGATTCCGGCGCCTCTAGCGGCTTCTTCCTGCATTGGACAGGGTTGCCGGACAACGCCACCGAGATCGATATCTTCGAGATCGGCGGCCGCACCACCCACCCCGACTTCGACCGTGCCTACCACATGCACGCCCACGTCTGGCGCACACCCACCAGTGATCAGCATCAGGACATCGGCACGGCCTGGATGGCGCCCTGGCGACTGGCCGAGGACTACCACGTCTACGGCTTCGACTGGAGCGCGGAAAAGCTGATCTGGTACGTGGACGGCGTCAAGGTGCGCGAAGCCGCCAACACCCATTGGTTCTTCCCCATGCAACTGGTGTTCGACAGCGAAGCGATGTGGGCCTGGTTCGGTCCGGTGGACGATGCGTATCTGCCGTCCACCTTCGATATCGATTACGTGCGGGTGTGGCGGCAGGCCGACTAGTCGATGTGCAAGCGCTCGATCTTGCCCAGGATCACGGTGTAGGAGAACACCCCGATCATCGCGACGATCGCGCAAAAGCCTAATGCCCACTGGAACGAGCCGGTGCTCTGGACGATATAACCGATGGTGATCGGGGTAATGATCCCGGCCAGGTTGCTGGCGAAACTGATGACGCTGCCGGTCATGCCCACCAAGTTGCGCGGGGCGATTTCCGAGACCACCACCCAGTTGGTCGACGACATGCCCTGGGCGAAGAAGGCGAACGACAGGATGCCCACCACCAGGGTGTTGGAGCTGGTGAAGTTGGCCAGCACTATGGTGCCGGTCAGCAGCAGGCCGATGACCATGGGTGCCTTGCGGGCAAAGTTCACGCTCATGCCGCGCTTGATCATCCAGTCGCCCCAGGCGCCACCGAACATCACGCCCATGGCCGCCGCCAGGTACGGACCGATGGAGGCGAAGCCGGCGTGGAGCATGGTCATGCCGCGCTCCTGGATCAGATAGGTCGGAAACCAGGTCAGGAAGAAGTACAGCGTGCAGGTTGCCGCCAGCTTGCCAATGCACACGCCCCAGATCTGCCGGTAGGTCAGCAGCTTGCGCAGATGGTCCCAGCGAAACTGCTGGCCCTTGCCGGTATCGGTGGTGATGGCGCCGCCGTCGCGGATATAGGTCAGTTCCGCCGCGTTGGCCTTGGTCGCTTCATCAGGGTCGCGATAGACCTTGAACCACACCAGCGTCCACACCAGCCCCAGCCCCCCGGAGACGAAAAACACTTCGCGCCAGCCGTAAGTCTGCGCCACCCAGAACACTGGTGGCGTCAGCAGTGCGGTGCCGACGTAGACGCCCATGGAGCAGACGCTGCCGGCCACGCCGCGCTCCTTTTGCGGAAACCAGTTGGTCACCAGCTTGTTGTTGGCCGGAAACGCCGGGGCCTCGGCCGCGCCGACGCCCAGGCGCATGCCGAACAGTGACAGGAAGCTGCCGGAAAAACCCTGCAGCACGGTCAGCAGCGACCAGCCACCCAGGCAGGCGCCATAGGTCTTGCGGGTACCGAAGCGGTCGAGGAAGTAGCCGCCGGGCAGGGTCGCCGCAGCATAGGCCCAGGAAAACGCCGAAAACATGAAGCCCATGGCCACCGGGCTGACGCTGAACTCCTTGGAGATCAGCGGCGCGACGATGGACATGTTCGAGCGATCGAGGTAGTTGATGATGGTGCCGATAAACACCATGCTCAGCATCAACCAGCGCGTGCGGGTGCGATAGGGCGTATCGGTGGCGGTATACGACTTGGCGCGTTGGGTAGTTTCCAACATGACGGACTCCGTAGTTATTGTTATCGAGAGCGTTGTACGTATCGCGGCTGCAGCGAGTGTGCGGGCTGCTGGTCAATCCAGCAGGCTGACATCCACCCCCAGTCTGGCCGCCCATTCGCGCAGGCTTGCCTGTACCACGGGGTTGACCTTGACCCCCTCGCGGCGCGCGCGGGCGATGTTGGCGGTGGCCTGTTCGCCCGGCAGGCGCACCGGCCGTTGCGGATCGATCGGCGCGCAGGCGTGGCAGGCATCCACCAGGTAATCCATCTGTTCGAGCGATTCGTCGGCGCCGGCGAAGGCCTGCGGGTCGATCAGTTGCAGGTAGACGTTGGCGCCCCAGCGCTTGGGCGCGTCGCGGCGGCCGAAGCCGGCCAGGCCCTGAGTCAGAGCCTCGACCATCAAGGCCAGGCCAAAACCCTTGTGGCCCGATTCACTGCCGCCCAGCAGCATCAGGCTGCCGCGCGGATCCGAGGCTTCTACTACACGCGGGTCGCGGGTGGGCTGGCCGTTGCTATCGAGTAGCCAGGCCTGCTCGAACTGCGTGCCCGCCGCGACTTTTTCGCGGGTCATGGAGATAGTCGTCAGCGACGCGCAGGTATCCACCAGCACCGGCGCCGTCGAGGTCGGGAAGGCGAAGGCGAACGGGTTCGGGCTGAACAGCGCCTGCTTGCTGCCGAACGGCGCCACCGCCTTGGTGTGCGGGCCGGAGGAGGCGATCATGGCGTAGAAACCGCGGTCAGTGGCCTGTTTGGCCAGGGCCGCGAGGCAGCCGATATGGTGGCTGCGACGCATGGCGAAGGTGAACACGCCATGTTCCGCCACGCGCTCGAAACCCAGGGTGAGGGCGCGCTGCATCAACCACAGGCCGGGCAGGTAATCACCATCCCAGACCACTGTGGCACCGGTGTCGCGCACGGCCTCCGGCACGCCGGTGGCGGTCATGCCCCCGCTTTGCAACTCCTTCAGATAAGCGCCGCATTGTGCCAGGCCATGGGTTTCGCGGCCGAGCATGTCAGTCAGCAACAGCAGTTCGGCGACGCATTGGGCTTTTTCGGTGTCCATGCCGGCGGCGCTGAACAGCGCAGCGGCCAGACTCGCAAGGGCTTGAGGGGGACGGTAGAGCGCAACTGCGGACATGCACACCTCTTCTTTTTATGGGTAAGGCTGACGCGCAACATCCAGGCGTCGTTTAGCTGCTCACGCTAAATGAGCAGTTAGATACCGTCTACGCTTGTGTTTGTATCAGATGATACCTATTGTGCATCGATGATCACTCTGGCTCAGCTGCGTTGCTTTCTCGCCGTCGTCGATGAAATGAATTTTCGTCGCGCTGCGGCGCGCCTGAACATGACTCAACCACCGCTGACGCGGCAGATCCAGGCGCTGGAGCATCAGGTCGGCGCGCCATTGTTCGAGCGCAGTTCGCGCAACATCCGCCTGACCGCCGCTGGCGAGCATTTCGTGCGCTCCGCGCGGCGTATCATGGCCCAGTCCCTGGAGGCGGTGCGTGATGCTCGGCGTATCGCCGGCGGCGACAGCGGCGCCCTGACCATCGCTTTCACGGCGGCGTCCAGTTATGTCTTTCTGCCACGGATGGTGGCGTTGTTGAGAGCGCAGATGCCCGACGTGTCCCTGACCCTGCGGGAAATGACCTCGCCCCAGCAGTTGGCGGCGTTGCGTGACGAGCAGATTGACATCGGCCTGTCGCGCCCGCCGATGGTCCAGGCCGGCATCGATTCCCAGCGGGTCTACCGCGAGCGGCTGTGCGCGGTGCTTCCCGCAGGCCATCGCTTGGCCGAGGTCGAGTCGATCGCGCTGGAGGCCCTGGCCGGCGAAACGCTGATCACCTATCCGCCCGTCGAGGCGCTGTATCTGCATGACCTGATCAATGGCTGGTTGCACGTGCGCGGGGTGACCTTTGCCGATGTCCAGCATGTCACCCAGACCCACTCCATCCTGGCGCTGGTGGCCGCCGGGCTGGGCGTCGGTATCGTGCCGCAGTCGGTGGAGCGCTTCATGCCGGCCGACGTAGTGCTCAAGCCAATCGTGGGGGCCGAGGAGGTAAGCGTGGACCTGATCCTGGCGTGGCGGCGCAATACCGACAACGCTGCGTGCCTGCCTGCTGCGCGATTGATCATCGATACCCTGCTGTAGCAATGGGGCAGCGCAGCCCACCATATCACTCGGCATGCGAACCCCATCCTCGGCAGCGATGTTCACTATCGTCAGCAGTGATTTCTGCCCGCGCGGGCGGCTCCCTAGAATGGCCACACAGACCAGGGAGCAACTACCATGCCAGCCACTCAATCCTTTCTTCGCCGTTTTACCTTTGTTTTCGCCGCCGTTGCCATCGTCGTCCTCAGCGGTTGCGCCACTTCCCAGCAAGCCTACCTGGCCGACTCCAGCCCGGCGCAGAGCATCCAGTGTGCTGGCGTGTTCGGCAGTTGGGATGCTTGCCGCACGCAAGCGGCGGTGGCCTGTGGTGATACCGGTTATCAGGTAATCGCTCGCAACCATGTCGATGGCTTGTCGGAAACCGAGGCCGAGCAACAGGTCGCCAGTCAGGCTTTCCACGAACGCAACATGCTGATTCAGTGCGGTGTTGGCGCAACGCGCCTGGCCGGTCTGAGCACTCATTCGGATGCCAGCGCCGAACTCTGATGCACACCTTGGCGCCGAGGCGGGTCTGTATCGGCGCTCTGATGCAAGTTGCTACTAGCTGTTACCACCGTTGAACGACTATTCTGAACCCTGCGCAGTGGTTTCCGTCCACATGCTATAGAAGCGTCTGGGCCGGTATTGCTCCATCCTCTAAAGCATCCTTTGAAGCCTTCTTCAAAGTGATATCCGGGCAGACCAGGGAGGACAGTCGGTGATACCCATCCGTGAATTGCGACAGATCATAGAATCGAGCTTCGGGCCAATGACCTGCACCTGCGCAGTCAATCCCGGCGGCACGCTGACCATCGAAGTGACCGATCCGCACACGGGCCAGGTCGACCTGCTGGTCGTCGGGGTGCCCACGCAAAAGCTGGTCTCGGTGCGCGCCATCAACGACCTGATCGCTGAGCTGCGGGCCGAACTTCGGGCCAACCAGGAATGGTTCAGCCGTAATGGCCAGCCATCGGGGGGCAGCAAGACGCACAATAACTAGTCCAGGACCGATCCCGATGGCGAGCGCAAGCTACCAGCGGCAGTTGCCTGAACGGGGCATATGCCCTATGTTCAGCGTTTCGCTCCCTCGGACACATCCTGCATCATGCCCAACGATCAAGCCGGCCTGTGCTGTGCAACAGCCATGCGCAAGGCCTCCCGACGCATCACCCAGTTCTACGACGACGCGTTGGCGCCCTCGGGCCTGCGCTCGACGCAGTACGCCATCCTCGCCGAACTGGCCGCGCGGGCGCAGTGCCCGCCGACCCTGCAGGAGCTCGCCGATGCGCTGGTGCTGGACCGTTCGGCGCTAGGCCACAACCTCAAACCGCTGGAGCGCGATGGCTTGATCGGGCAACAGCAAAGCATCGAGGACCGCCGTCGCCGGCTCATCACCCTGAGCACCGAAGGGCGTACGACCTTCGAGTACGCCAGGGGCCTGTGGAAACACGCCCAGGACCACTTTCTCGACGTGTTCGGCGAAGACAAGGCCTGCGCCTTGCGCCAGACCCTGCTGGCAATCGCCTACGACGATCGTTTGGTGTCGGCCAGGGGTTGAGGCGTGACTGAGGTAATGGCAACAGGGCAAGGATTCATCCTGACCCGGCATTGGCACGACAGCCCCCAAGGCACCTGGGTCGAGTTCTGGCTGGCCACCGATCAGGGCCCACGCCATCTGCGCCTGGCGCCGCAGCCCTCGGTGGCGTTTTTTCCTACGGCCCAGCGCGAGCAGGTACAGGCGTTGCTCACGGACGAGGCGGGGGTCGATATCCGCCCCCTGCAGCTGCGTGACTTTCAGCATCGCCCGGTGTCGGGTCTGTATTGCCAGCAGCATCGCCAGTTGATGGCGTTGGAAACCCTGCTGCGGCGCCACTCGATCGACGTCTATGAAGCCGATATTCGTCCGCCCGAGCGCTTCCTGATGGAGCGCTTCATTACGGCACCGGTGAGCTTCAGTGGCCAGCCGGACGCCCAAGGTGTGTTGACCAACGCCCAGCTCAAACCCAGCGCCGCCTACCGACCCCAGCTGCGCCTGGTATCGCTGGATATCGAGACCACCGAGCGGGGCGAGCTGTACTGCATCGGCCTCGAAGGCTGCGGGCAGCGCCAGGTGTACATGCTCGGGCCAGCCAATGGCGACGCCTCGCGGATCGATTTCGATCTGCAATACTGCGCCACCCGCGTGCAGCTGCTCGAAGCCTTGAACGCCTGGATGGCACGCCATGATCCGGATGCGATCATCGGCTGGAACCTGGTGCAGTTCGACCTGCGCGTCCTGCATCAGCATGCCCGGCAGCTGGCGGTGCCGCTGCGCTTGGGGCGTGGTGGCGAGGAGATGCAGTGGCGCGAGCACGGCAGCCAGCAGCATTACTTCGCCTCGGCGGCGGGGCGCTTGATCGTCGATGGCATAGAAGGCCTGCGCTCGGCCTTCTGGAGTTTCAGCTCGTTCAGCCTCGAGAACGTCGCCCAGACCCTGCTCGGTGAGGGCAAGGACATCGACAATCCCTACCAGCGCATGGCCTCGATCAACCGCATGTTCGCCGAGGACAAGCCCGCGCTGGCACGCTACAACCTCAAGGACTGCGAACTGGTCACGCGGATATTCGCCAAGACCGAGCTGCTGACCTTCCTGCTGGAGCGAGCCACGGTCACCGGCCTGCCGGCGGACCGCAGCGGCGGCTCGGTGGCGGCCTTCGGGCACCTGTACATTCCGCTGATGCATCGCCAGGGTTTCGTGGCGCCCAACCTGGGGGACATCCCCGCTCAGGCAAGCCCTGGCGGCTTCGTCATGGAATCCTCGCCGGGCTTGTACGAATCGGTGCTGGTGCTGGATTACAAAAGCCTTTACCCCTCGATCATCCGCACCTTTCTGATCGACCCGGTCGGGCTGATCGAAGGCTTGCGGCAATCCCCCGAGGATGACCCGGTACCGGGCTTTCGCGGGGCCAGATTCTCCCGCGAGCGGCACTGCCTGCCGGCGATCATCGAAAGCGTCTGGCAAGGCCGCGAAGCCGCCAAGCGCGACGGTAACGCGCCGTTGTCGCAGGCGTTGAAGATCATCATGAACTCGTTCTATGGCGTGCTGGGCTCCAGTGGCTGCCGGTTTTTCGATACGCGCCTGGCGTCGTCGATCACCTTGCGCGGCCACGAGATCATGCAACGCACCCGGCAGTTGATCGAGGCGCAGGGCTACAGCGTGATCTACGGCGATACCGATTCCACCTTCGTGTGGCTCAAGGGCAGCCACGACGAAGCCCAAGCGACGGCGATCGGCCAGGGGCTGGTCGCTGGAGTCAATCAGTGGTGGCGCGAGCATCTGCAGGCGCAGTACGGCTTGGACAGTGCGCTGGAGCTGCAGTACGAGACGCATTACCAGCGCTTCCTGATGCCGACCATCCGTGGTGCCGAGGAGGGCAGCAAGAAGCGCTACGCCGGCCTGATCGCCGAGGCCGACGGCAGCACGCGGATGGTCTACAAAGGCCTTGAAACGGTGCGCAGCGACTGGTCGCCTTTGGCGCGGGAATTCCAGCAGGCGCTGTACCGGCGGATCTTTCTACGCCAGGAGTATCGCCAGTTCGTGCGCGATTACGTGGCGCGCACCCAGGCCGGCGAGTTCGATGAACTGCTGATCTACCGCAAGCGCGTGCGCCGCCCGCTCGACCAGTACCAGGTCAACGTGCCGCCGCCGGTACGGGCCGCGCGCATCGCCGACCAATACAACGCCCGGCACGGCCGGCCACTGCAGTACCAGCGCGGCGGCTGGATCAGCTACGTGATCACCGTCGCCGGGCCGGAACCCCTGGAAACCCGGGCTTCGGCAATCGATTACGATCATTACCTGAGCAAGCAGCTGCAGCCGGTGGCCGATGCCATCCTGCCGTTTGTGGGCGACGATTTCGCCACCTTGATTGGCGGGCAGATGGGCTTGTTTTAAAGTGCACGCCACTTGACCCTATGGATGATGCCGCTTGAACAAAAAATTCGTTTCCGGGCTGTTGCTGGCGTTGCTGATCGCCACCGCGCCCTTGGCCGAAGCCCGCAATGACCGGCGCAACAATGATTCAGTGGCGGGGGTATTCGACTACTACTTGCTGGCCCTGAGCTGGTCGCCGACTTTTTGCCTGACCCATGCCGATAACGAGCAATGCACCGGCAAGGGCTATGGCTTCGTCTTGCACGGGTTGTGGCCGCAGTACGATCGCGGCGGCTGGCCGCAGTTCTGCAAGGGCGGGGCAGCGTTGACGGCAGCAGAGCGGAACCAGGGGCGCAGCTTGTTCGTGAGCGGCCAATTGATGGACCATGAATGGAAAAAGCACGGTACTTGCACGGGTTTGGGCGGCGCTGGCTATTTCACCCAGGCGGACAAGGCACTGGCGGTGGTGAAGATCCCCGCGCAGCTGGAGCCCTCTACCACCTCCCAGAGCCTGGCCCCCAAGGCCATCGTCGATCTGTTCCAGCGCGCCAACCCCGGGTTGCCGAGCAATGCCATTGCGGTGCGTTGCAACGGCCCGGAGCTGTCCGAGGTGTGGGTATGCATGACCAAGGACCTGACGTTCAGGGCTTGTGACGCCGGGGTTCGCAATCAATGCCGCAGCGGTGAGGTGCGGATCCCCGCCGTACGCTAGCCCGGCGCGGCCACGTGGCCTGTGCAATCTTCAGGGCTGAGGCGGGGCAGGCAACGCCATCCCCTTGGGCCACAGCAGCCAGATCTGCCCCTGTTGCTTCATGTTGCCCGCCAGTTCGCCAGCCTGGTCGCCGGTCCCCCAGAACAGGTCGGCACGCACCTCGCCGGCAATCGCACCACCGGTATCCTGTGCCGCTACCGGGCGCACCACCGGGCTACCGTCCGGGCGGGTAGTGTTGAGCCACAACAGGCTGCCCAGGGGAATCACCTTGCGGTCGATGGCCACGCTGTAACCCGTGGTCAGCGGCACGTTCAGCGAGCCGCGTGGCCCCTCGTTGCTGTCCGGGCGGGTGGTGAAGAACACATAGCTGGGGTTGCTGGCGAGCATTTCCGGCAGGCGCTGCGGGTTGGCCAGCGCCCAGTCACGGATCTTGCCCATGCTCACTTCTTCTTTTTTCAACTGCCCTTGCTCCACCAGCCAGCGGCCCACCGGCTTGTACGGGTAGCCGTTCTGATCGGCATAGGCGATGCGCAGCTGCCGGCCGTTGTCCAGGCGGATCCGGCCCGAACCCTGGATCTGCAGAAATTGCAGGTCGATCGAGTTGTTCAGCCAGGCCAGCACGGGTGCGTTGGCGCCCTTGCCTTGAATGGTGGCGGCGTCGTCATAGGGCTTGAGCACACGGCCTTCAAGGCGGCCGCGCAGGCGCTTGCCCTTGAGCTCGGGGTAGATGCTGTCCAGATTGACGATGATCAGGTCGTCGGGCACGCCATATACCGGCACCGTATCGCGATCGGTGCGCTGCAGGCTGCCGGGATAGACCGGCTCGTAGTAACCGGTGATCAAGCCCTTGTCATCGCCGCCCGAACGCAGACTGTAGACCTGCAAATTCTGTTGCAGAAAGGCGCGTACCGCCGGGGCGTTGTTCTGTACCTGACTGGCGGCGCTGCAGGTGGCGCCCCAGTTCGGATCCTTGGCCAGCCGCGTGCAGGCCGACGACCAGGCCGCAAAGCCGGCCAGCAGATCGGCGTCGCTGACCGCGGGCAGCGCGGACCAGTCGACGCTGACATAGGTTGGTGACTTGGGCACGGGTGCGGGGGGCGGAGCACTTTTGTTGCAACTGGCCAGCAACACGAGCAAGGGCAGGGTGCACAGACGCAAAGCGCGCCACGAAAAGCGGAGATCAAGCACGCGAAGCAACCTTAGCTGATGAATTCGAGGCCGCTAGCTTGGGCAAAGCCGGGCGGTGAGTCAAATGACTACGTCGGTCTATATTCCTCCAAGGAATCCACAGCATAAAAAACATGAATTTTATTTATGCGTACCTAACCGGTAGCGTAGCGCCATTCCCGTCAAGGAGCAGTCCATGAGCACCGCAGCCGCCAACCCTGCCGAGCGTCACTGGCAACGCAACCTCAGCGTCTGCGTGTTCGGCGCCTTCACTACCATTGTCGCCATGACGCTGCTGTTGCCGTTCTTGCCGCTGTACGTCGAACATCTGGGCGTCAGCGATCCGGCGGCCGTAGTGCAGTGGTCGGGTATCGCCTTTGGCGCTACCTTCCTCTCGGCGGCACTGACCGCGCCGCTCTGGGGCCGCCTGGGTGATCGCTACGGGCGCAAGCTGATGCTCATTCGTGCCAGCCTCGGCATGGCTGTGGCCATGTCGCTGATCGGCCTGGCAGAGAATATCTGGCAACTAGTGCTGTTGCGCCTGCTCGCGGGGCTGCTCGGCGGCTATGCCTCGGGCGCCACCATCCTGGTTGCCACGCAGACGCCCAAGGCGCGCTCCGGCTGGGCGCTGGGGGTGTTGTCCTCGGGCATCATGGCGGGCAGCCTGGCCGGGCCGCTGATCGGCGGGCTGTTGCCACCCTTGATGGGCATTCGCAACACCTTCTTCCTCGCCGGCGGGGTGATTTTCATCACTTTTCTGGCCACCTTGTTCTTGCTCAAGGAAGTGCCCCGGCCACCCCGTACTCAAGGCCAGCAGCAGGCGGACAAGGCCTCGGTGTGGGGGCAGCTGGGCGACCCCCGGCCGGTGGTCACCATGTTCGTGATCGCCGGGGTGTTGATGTTCTCGACCATGTCGATCGAGCCGATCATCACCGTGTACCTGATGCAGCTGCATGCCGATCATCTGACGCTCATGGCCGGGCTGGTGATGTCGGCCACGGCGCTGGGCAGCATCCTCTCGGCGTCGCGTCTGGGCAAGGTGGCCGATCGCGTCGGTCATTGGCGGATCGTGACCCTCTGCCTGGCGGCCGCGGCGGTACTGCTGATTCCCCAGGCACTGGTGAGCAATCCCTGGCAACTGGTGGTGCTGCGGTTTTTGATGGGGCTGGCGCTGGGTGGCCTGCTGCCGTGCATCGCCAGCATCATTCGTCATAACGTGCCGGAGGGTATCGCCGGGCGCATGCTGGGCTACTCCACCTCCAGCCAGTACATCGGCCAGGTCCTCGGTCCGGTGGCCGGCGGCTTCGTCGGCGGGCATCTGGGGATGCGCTGGGTGTTCCTCGCAACCTTCGTGCTGATGGGCGGATGCGCGGTGGTGACCTGGGTGCAGCGTCCGCGGCCCGCCCTGTAGCGCAGTCGATGACGGGTGACCGGGCGCCGGCGATGACGGCTGCCCAGTCATTGGGCATAATGCGGGTATTTCCCCCGTGATCTTTCCCCTATGGCGTTTTCCCCGATGAAGCAGATTACCCGCCTCGAGCTGGTCGAGCTCGCAGCCCAGGCCAGCGAGGCCCCGCGCCTGCGCGCCAACCGCAATCTGCATCCCGAGCTGCAGGACCCGGTCCAGCGCCTGGCGATTGCCATGGAGCCCGGCACCTATGTGCGCGTGCACCGTCACCCGCACACGTTCGAACTGCTCACGCCCTTGAACGGGCGCTTTATCGTGCTGAACTTCGATGATCAGGGGCAGGTGACCGCGCGCACTGTCCTGGGCGAAGACAGCGCCGTGCTGGAAACCCCGGCCAATACCTGGCATGCGGTGCTGTCGCTGGATGTCAGCGGCGTTATTTTCGAGGTCAAGCAGGGCGCCTATCAGCCGGTGGCGCCCGAGGATTTCTGGCCTGGGTCGCCGGCTGAAGGCGAAGCCGGCACTGAGCAGGTGATGGCCTGGTACGAGGTCGCGCAGGTGGGCGACAGCCTGGCATTCCTGAACTGAAAAAAAGCCGTCGCCGGCGTGCTTTGATGTGCAAACGCCCGGCGCCAAGCTACTGTTGCACATACACTTGCGGCAATTGACCGGGGCGCGTGCCTGAACCTTCTGCCGTTCGGTCCGGTCGATAGCTGCGGCGCCGCTGATTCGGCGCCATGCAAGGCCCGTTTATTTTTGGAGAGCCCTTCGTGATAACACTCAGATCCACAGCCAGGCTCAAGGCCTGGGGTGCCCACGGTTTTACCGCCACCGGCGTGGTCCTGGCCTTCATGGCCACCATCGCGTTGTTCGAGGGTCACCCCAAGACCTGCCTGCTCTGGCTCGGCGTGGCGCTGGTGGTCGACGGCCTGGACGGCGCGCTGGCCCGCAAGGTCAACGTGCAGACGGTACTGGCGCATTTCGACGGGTCGATACTGGACCTGGTCATCGACTATCTGACGTACGTGTTCATCCCCGCGCTGTTCATCTACTTCTATATCCCGTTGCCGCATTTCACCCTGCTGCTGTGCGTGTCGATCATCCTGGTGTCGTCACTGTTCTGCTTCTGCAACGTCAACATGAAGAGCAAGGACAACTACTTCGTCGGCTTCCCGGCGGCCTGGAACGTCGTGGCGCTGTGCATGTACATCCTCGACTCGTCGGCCTGGGTCAATCTGGTGACCATCATCGGTCTGGGCCTGCTGACCCTGACCCGGATGAAGTTCCTGCACCCATTCCGCGTGCGCAAGTTCATGCCGATCAACATTGCGGTCACCGCCATATGGCTGCTGTGCAGCCTGTCGATGGTGGTCAATCAGCCCAACAATGGCACGGCGATCCTGGTGGTCTGGTCGTTGATGTCGGCGTACTTTTTGCTGGTGTGTTTCTGGCGCACGGCGTTGGAGTGGGTGGGCCGGGTTCGTAACTGAGCCGGCCCCCAGGCCGAGGCTTCAGAGGTTGCGCGGATCGCGCAGCCAGTCCTGCAGCTCGGCCTCGGCCTGTTCCATGGCGGTGCGGTTGAGCACCTTGCGCAGCATCGCCACATTTACCGCCCGCGAGCGCAGATTGAACGCAGCGCTGCGCTCGCCAGTGACGTCCGGCTGATACACCCCGAGCTTTTCGTACAGCTGCTGCAGGCGATTCTGCACACTGCGCAACGACAGGTTGCGGCGGCCGGCGATGGCTCGATCGGTCAAGCCCAGGGCGATGTCCTGCAGCACTTCGTATTCCGAATCGTTAAGGCCCTGGAGGTGATCCTGGGCCTTTTGCTGTACGCCACGGATCTCCCGGTCGATCACGCATTGCTGCTCGATGAACAGGCTGCGCAGCGCCAGACGCAGGCGCTCCTCGGAGGCGGTCTTGAGGATGTAGCCGTACGCAGCGCCCTGCGGCACGATGCGCGAGATGCCTCGTACGTAAGCCTCGTCGGCATAGTTGGACCAGAACAGAATCGAGGTGTCCGGGCGCTCGCGCCAGATGGTCTTGGCCGCCTCGACCCCGGTATGTCGCGGCATCTGCAAATCCATGACCACGGCGCCGACCTGGTGCTCGTGGGCCAGGCGCTCGCCGGCGCGGCCGTCCTCGGCCTCCCACAGGCGCGAGCATTCCGGCATGGCGCCTTCGATGATTTCCTTGAGGAACGCCCGGTGCACGGGGTCATCCTCCACCAGCAAGATATCCATCACGCGTTCTCCACCGATTGGATCACAGGCAGCGGCAGGCTCACGCACACCTGGGTGCCCTTGTTCGCCGGGCCCTTGTCGATCTGTACCTGCGCGCCCAGCAATTGCGCGCGGGTCTGCATGTTCTTGATGCCGCCGGTGTCCATGCGGTTGTTGCCCGCCAGGCCTTGGCCGTCATCGACGATGGTCAGCAGCAGGCGGTTGGCGATGCGGCTGATCTGCACGGTGATGGACGCCGGCGAGGCGTGCTTGATGGCGTTGTTGACGGCTTCCTGGACGATCCGGAACAGGGCGATCTGCTGCGCTTCACTGAGCTGTGCGGCCACCCCGTCGCTGTGATCGAACAGATGGGTGTCGATGCTCAGGCCGCTGTTGCGCACACTGCGCAGCAGCAAGTCTTCGAGCCCTTCGGCAAAGCCGAACAGGTGCAGCACCGTGGGCTTTACCGCGTCGATGATGCGCCGCAGCTCTTGCATGCTCTCTTGCAGCGCGGTGCTGACCGGCTGCAGCGCCTCGGCCGGGATGGGCGCCTGCAATTGCAGGCGGGCGATGCGTCGGTGCAGGCGGGTCATGTCGGCGAGCGTCTGATCGTGCAGGTCCATGCCGATCCGCTGGCGTTCGCTTTCCAGCTCCTCGGTCAACCGCAGGGCGCCCAGGCGCAGACCTTCTTCGCGGGCACGGGTCTGCGCCTGGGCGATCTCCAGGTGCTTGGCCTGGTCGGCCTGGCGCAGGGCGTACAGGTAGGAGGCCAGCAGGTCGGCGACATGCTGGGTATGATCGACATCCGCCTGGGTATAGAAGTTGGAGCTGTGCTTGGAGCAGCTCAAGGCGCCGATGACTTCGCCACGGGCGCGCAACGGTACATGAAGGCGGCTGCGCAACTGCGCGTCGAAGATCGGGCGGTCGAAGGCGCCGAGAAAATGAAAGCGCGGATCGAGCATGGCGTCGTCGCTTAGGATGAACGGCACCTGGCCGCGCAGCAGGGTGCGCAGCGGGCTGTCGGCGATCGGCAAGGGATGATCGACGAAATCGCTCCAGGCGGTCTTTACCCCGGTTTCATAGGCGTGCAGATGGTTTTCCCCGTCGATGAGCAGGCTCACGTCGATATGGTCGTGGGGCAGAATGAAGCGAATCTCCTCGGACACCGCGTTGACCATCGACTGCAGGTCAAGTTGCCCGGCCAGGGCGCGGGAAATGCCGAGAAAATGCTGGAGGACGTGTTGCGCCGAAATCAAAGGTCTTTGCACAGTGCTTCCCAGGGTTGTTTTTGTAGTGGGAATAAGGTTGCCGCCATCATAGCGCCTGCCTGCCTCTGTAGTGAGGGGGCTTGCCCCCGAGAGGCCAAGCCTGCGATGCGCGGAGTGTCAGTGCCGACTTATCGGGGGCAAGCCCCCTCGCTACAGAGTATTGCGCTGATTGTTATTGAAAAACTGCACATTTGCGCCTTTGAGCTGCGGGTTCCCGCAAGCGATCTGCGCCAATGCCCACTGACGCGGCGATGTCGGCGGTGCAGACTGGCCCTGAATCTGCACCAAGGCCCAGCCTGCTGCCTGCGGCCATTCACGATGCCCCACAACAATAACAAGGGTCACGACATGAAATTCGACACGCTTCGTTGCGCGCTGCTGTCCAGCGCCCTGGTAATGGCCCCACTCACGCTGGCCCAGGCCGCCACGGCCGACAAGACCATCGCCCTTTCCAACAACTATGCCGGCAACGCCTGGCGCCAGAACATGCTCAACAGCTGGCAACAGACCACTGACCAGGCCGTCAAGACCGGCATCATCGCCTCGGCCGACTCCTTCACCACCGGTGAAAACCAGGCCACGGAACAAGCCGCGCAAATCCAGAACCTGATCCTGCAGGGTTACAACGCTATCGTCATCGATGCGGCATCGCCCACGGCGCTCAACGGCGCAGTCAAGCAAGCCTGCGACGCCGGTATTGTCGTCGTGTCGTTCGATGGCGTGGTCACCGAGCCGTGCGCTTATCGCATCTCGATGGACTTCAAGCAAAGCGGCATCGACCAGATGGACTACCTGGCCAGCCGCTACCCCAACGGTGCCAATGTCCTGGAAGTACGCGGCCTGGCCGGAGTCTCGGTGGACGAGTTGATTCATTCCGGCATCGCCGCCGGCGCCGCCAAGCATCCGAACCTGAAGATCGTCGGCGCGGTCAACGGCAACTGGTCGCAGACCGCCGCGCAAAAAGCCGTGGCTGGCGTACTGCCGAGCCTGCCGAAGATCGATGCGGTGGTGACCCAGGGCGATGACGGCTACGGCACGGCTCAGGCCTTTACCGCAGCCGGTCGGCCGACGCCGACCATCGTCTTCGGCAACCGCGAAGAGGAGCTGTCGTGGTGGAAGAAGCAAAAGGACCTCAACGGCTATCAGAGCTTCTCCATTTCCAGCGCCCCGAGTATCTCCAGCCTGGCCTTCTGGGTGGCGCAACAACTGCTCGATGGCAAGCAGTTGCCCCATGACCTGGTGTCGCCCGCAGTGAGCGTGACCCAGGACACCCTCGAGCAACAACTCAAGGGCCTGGCCAAGGGCGACCTGGTCAGCCAGGTGTACAGCGTGGACGACGTCGCCAAGCTGCAAGCACCTGCCACTCACTGAGCCTGGAGGCTGTCATGTCTAGTGCGCAACGAGTGACCTTCACGGGTATCGGCAAGTCGTTTGGCGCCGTGCGCGCATTGGACGGCGTCGACCTCAGCGTCCAGGCCGGCGAGTGCCTGGGCCTGATCGGCCACAATGGCGCCGGCAAGTCGACCCTGATGCAGGTGCTCGCCGGCACCCTGGCCGCCGATTGCGGCAGCCTGCTGATCGAGGGCCGGGATCGGCGCAGCGACTACAGCGTGCAGATCGCCCGGCAGTGCGCGATCCGCTGCGTGTTCCAGGAGCTGTCGCTGTGCCCCAATCTGAGCGTGGCCGAGAACACCCGCTTGATGTGCCCGGCCATCCGTGGCTTCGGCTGGCGGCGGCAGGCCCGGGCGCTGATCGAGGCGAGCCTGAGCGAGATCTTCCCCGAGCATGGCATCGGTGCCGACGACATCGTCGCCGACCTGCCGATCGGCAAGCGCCAGATGGTCGAGATCGCCCGTGCTTTCGTCTGCGTCGATGAGCGCCTGGAGGTGGTGATTCTCGATGAGCCGACGTCGTCGCTGGATTCGCGGGTGTCGGCGCAACTGCTGGCGTTCGTGCGCCGTTTTGTGGGGCAGGGCGGCAGTATCGTGTTGATCAGCCACATCCTCGGCGAGATGCTCGGCACCTGCGACCGCATTGCGGTGATGCGCGACGGCAAGGTGGTAGACACCCGCGCCGCCAGTGCCTTCACTCATGCCACCTTGGTCGAGGCCATGGGCAGTGCCGCCAGCCACGCCAAGGCGGCTCAGGTCTATGGCAGCAAACGCCTGCAAGGCGCGGCCATGGTCGAGCAACGCCCGGCGGCGCAGGCCGATGCGCGTTGCGTAAGTGCCTGGCGTGGCGAAATCATCGGCCTGGCGGGGTTGGCCGGACATGGCCAGAGCCAGTTGCTGACGCAGATTCTGCGCCAGCGCATCGCCAGTGGTGAGGGCGCTGCCCTGGTCGCCGGCGATCGGCAGAGCGATGGCGTCTTCCCGCTGTGGTCGATCGCGCAGAACCTCGACCTCAGCGCCCTCAAGCAACTCAAGCGCGGCGGCCTGATCGATCCCCGGGCTTGTGCATCGCTCGCCGCGCAATGGCAACAGCGCATGGCGATACGCACGCCGGACATGAATGCGCCGATTCTGTCGCTGTCCGGCGGCAATCAGCAAAAAGCCCTGTTCGCCAGGGCGCTGGCGACCACTGCGCAGGTGATTCTGATGGACGACCCCATGCGCGGCGTCGATGTCGGCACCAAGCGCGAGGTGTACTCGATCATCCTCGAGGAAGCGGCCCGCGGCCGGACCTTCATCTGGTACACCACCGAGCTGGAAGAGCTCGACTACTGCGACCATATCTATGTCTTTCGCGATGGCCAGGCGGTGCTCGACCTGCCCCGTGACGAACTGAGCGAGGAGCGCATTCTGCGCGGCTCGTTCGCCGAGGAGGTGGCATGAACATGCCGACGCGTTTGCGGGTCAGTGACAGCTTATCGGGGGCAAGCCCCCTCGCTACAGGGGCGGTGGATACGGCGGCGCGCGCGGTCAATCGAGCGCGCTGGCTGCGCAGTGCCTTGCCGGCGTTGTCGCTGGTGGTGCTGCTGGGCACCATCTTCATCCTGCAGCCGCGGGCCATGAGCTACATGGGCATGAACCTGATGCTCAATCTGGCGGTGCCGATCGCCTTGGCGACCATCGCTCAGATGCTGATCATCACCGTCAACGACCTTGACCTGTCTTTGGGCAGCTATATCAGCTTCGTCGCCTGCGTCGCGGCCACCTTGCTCAACGACCACCCGCTGCTCGGGGTGCTGGCGCTGCTGGGCTGCGTGCTGGTGTATGCGCTGCTCGGCGCCTTGATTCACGCGCGACGGCTGCCATCGATCGTGGTGACCCTGGGTATGTCGTTCATCTGGACCGGCGGCGCGGTGCTGTTGCTGCCGGCGCCAGGGGGCACGGCCCCGCAATGGCTGCAGGCACTGGTACGGATCAAGCCGCCGCTGCTGCCGTTCGCCATCATCGTCTGCATCGCCCTGGCGCTGCTGGTGCATCTGTTTTTGATGCGTTCGACCCTGGGCGTGGTGTTGCGCGGCGCGGGCGGCAACCCACTGGCGATCGCCAAGGCCGGCTGGTCGCTGTTGCGCATCAAGGTGACGCTGTATGCCCTGGCCGGTGGCTTTGGCGTGTTGTCCGGGCTGTTCCTGGTGGGGCTGACGACCTCGGCCGATGCCAGTGTGGCGCTGCGCTACACGCTGTTGTCGATCGCCGGGGTGATTCTGGGTGGGGGCGAGTTCGTCGGTGGCCGGGTGTCGCCGATCGGCGCGGTGCTGGGAGCCTTGACCCTGGTGCTGGCGGGTTCGCTGCTGTCGTTTATCCGCATCTCCCCGGACTGGCAGATCGGCGCCCAGGGCGCGATCCTGATTCTGGTGCTGGCCCTGCGGGCCGCCGTCAACCGTATGGAGGCGCGTCAGCCATGAACCCCCAGACTGCTTTGCTCAAACGGGTGCTCGACAAACCTTGGCTGTGGTCGTTTCTGGCGGCGCTGCTGATCTGGCTGGCCACCCTGGTGTTCAACCGCGGCGTCGGCAGCGGTGCGTTGCTGTCCGGGGCGCTGGGGTTCTCGGCGTTCTTCGTGATCGTCGGCATTGGCCAAATGTTCGTGATCAGTACCGGGCCCGGCAACATCGACCTGTCGATCCCGGCCAACGTGGCGCTCAGCGGCGCGGTGGCGATGAAGCTCATGGACAGCCACAACGAGCTGATCTGGCTGGGCGTGCTTGGCGTGCTGGCCACCGGCGTACTGGTAGGCTGCGCCAACTATGCGCTGATTCGTCTGCTGCGCATTCCGCCGATCATCGCCACCTTGTCGGCCAGTTTCCTCCTGCAATCGCTGGCCATCGCCTACGGGCGCAGCGTGCGCATTCAGCCGCCGGACGATTTCTACGCCTTCGCCACCGGCAAGCTGCTGGGGGTGCCTTATGTCGCCCTGGCGGTAATGCTGCTGGCGGCACTGATGGGCGTGGTGCTGACCCGCACCCTGTATGGTCGTTGGGTCTTGGCCATCGGCCAGAACCCGCGGGCGGCGGAGCTGGCGGGGATACGGGTGGCCAGGGTGCGTTTTGCCACCTACGTACTGAGCGCCTTGTTCGCCAGCCTCTGCGGCTTGCTGCTGGCCGGTTTCTCCGGAGGCGCCTCGTTGAGCATGGGCGACGAGTACTTGCTGGCGTCAATCGCCGTGGTGGTGATCGGCGGTACTTCGGTGGCCGGCGGCTTCGCCAATGTGCCGGGCATCTGGGGCGCCGCGCTGTTTCTCTATCTGCTGGTGAGCATGCTCAACAGTTTCGGGGCCAGCGCCGGGGTGCGGCTGATCCTCACCGGGGTGATCATCATCGCCGTGATCACCGCCATGAGCGGCCGGCAAACGGCCCGTGGCTGAGTCTTTCCATTCCGAGCATGCCTATTTGAAAAGGATCGCCGTTGTGTCCGACGAACTGTATGAACACCTCGACCCGCGCTTTCGCGCCCTGACCATTCCCAACACCCAGCTCGAGCGGCTGTACGACAAATGCCGTTGGGCCGAGGGCCCGGTGTGGTTCAACGATGGCGGTTACCTGTTGTGGAGCGACATCCCCAACGAACGCATCCTGCGCTGGATCCCGGATCATGGCGTATCGGTGTTCAGGGCCAACTCCAATTTCGCCAACGGCAATACCCGTGATCTGCAAGGGCGCTTGGTGACCTGTGAGCACGGCACCCGGCGGGTGACCCGCACCGAGGCGGACGGCAGCATCACCGTGCTGGCCGATCAGTTTCAGGGCAAGCGCCTCAATTCGCCCAACGATGTGGTGGTGCACCGCGACGGCGCCGTGTGGTTCACCGATCCCACCTACGGCATCCTCAGTGACTATGAGGGCTTCAAGGCGGAGCCGGAACAGGAGGGCAGTTACGTCTACCGGATCGACCCGCGCAGTGGGGCCATCGCCTGCGTGGCCAGGGATTTCGTACAGCCCAACGGCCTGGCTTTCAGCCCGGATGGCAAGACCCTCTACGTAGCCGATTCGGCTCGTAGTCACGACCCGGATGCCCCTCATCATATTCGCGCTCTGCAAGTGATCGACGGCGAGCGCCTGGGCGCATCGCGGGTGTTTGCCGAGATCGAGCCGGGGATTCCGGACGGGTTGCGTATCGACGCGCTGGGCAATCTGTGGACCAGCGCCGGGGACGGAATTCAGTGCTTCGCGCCAGACGGCACCTTGCTCGGCAAGATTCGCCTGCCCGAGAAGGTGGCCAACCTCACGTTCGGCGGCCCACGGCGTAACAGGTTGTTCATTGCGGCCAATACTTCGCTGTACATGATTCATGTGGCGGTGGCGGGGGCGCAGTTGCCCTGAGCCCGCCAGTCCATCGATCAGGCAATGCGCCGGAATGCAGGCGGGCGCTCAGCGTCGCTGCCATCTCGTGCCGTGGGCATGGGGCGATAGCTGCATGGGGGATAACCGGAAGTTATCGCGCCATCAGCGGTTGTCATTAGCCAGCCTCGACTGGGGAAAATACAGTGGCGGCAAGCGTCGCGGGGGCCAGCCCCGCTGCGACTCGATAATCACAAGAAGGGATAACCTCATGCGTCTCGTACAGTTTGAAAATACCCAGGGTCAGCGCCAAGTGGGCGTGGTCGAAGGCGAACAGATCCACCTCGTCGTCGAAACCACCTCGACCCGCGATCTGGCGCTCGCCGCCATCCGCAACAAACGCTTGCTGCAAGACGAAGTCATCGCCCGCGGCACCCGGCCCAGCGATGAAAACTATGCGCTGGCTTTGCAGCAAGGGCGGGTGCTGCCGCCGCTGGATCACCCGGACCCGGCCCATTGCCTGGTGACCGGTACCGGCCTGACCCACCTGGGCAGCGCCTCCACTCGGGACAAGATGCACCAGCAAAAAGCCGCTGCCGACCCCAGCACCCTGACCGACACCGCAAAGATGTTCCAATGGGGCATCGAGGGTGGCAAGCCGCAGCCAGGTACCCCGGGCGCGCAGCCGGAATGGTTCTACAAGGGCGACGGCTCCTGCGTGGTGCGCCCTGGCTCTGCCTTGCAGCAGCCGCCTTTCGCCGAGGACGGCGGCGAGGAGCCTGAGCTCACCGGGCTTTACGTGATCGCCGATGACGGCCGTCCGTACCGCGTCGGATTCGCCCTCGGCAACGAGTTTTCCGATCACGTGCTGGAGCGTCGCAGCTACCTGTATCTCGCGCATTCCAAGCTGCGTAACTGCTCCTACGGCCCGGAGTTGCGCGTCGGTGCCTTGCCTCGGCACCTGGCCGGTATCAGCCGTATTCGTCGCGGCGGCGAAGTGATCTGGGAGAAGGAATTCCTGAGCGGCGAAGACAACATGTGCCACAGCCTCGAAAACCTTGAATACCACCACTTCAAGTACCAGCAGTTTCTGCGTCCGGGGGACGTGCATGTGCATTTCTTCGGCACCGCGACGCTGTCGGTAGCCGACAATATCCGTACCCAGGCAGGCGATGAATTCGAGATCAGCATCAGCGAGTTCGGCGCGCCGCTGCGCAATACCGTGCAGGTCAGCCGGGAGGTGTTCCGGCCGGGGGATGTGGGCAGTCTTTGATCGAGGCGCTGCTCGACCATAACCCTGCATGGAGCAAGGAAAAGCCGCCGCGTTTGCGCTACGCTGGCGGCTTTTGTGCGAGGTTTACTTTGTGAAGCGCTACTTCCCACGCCGTGTCACTTTGCTTGCGTTGACGCTTTTGGCGGTTTCGGCTCAAGTCCGCGCCGGTGGCGATCCCCAGGCGGGCGAAGCCCTGTTCAACAAGACCTGCGGCGGTTGTCACAAGATCGGCCGCTACGCGCGGGCGGCGTTTGGCCCCGAACTCAATGGCATCTTCGGACGGCCTGCAGGCAGCACCAGCGACTACGTGTATTCCAGCGCCATGAAAGCTTCCGGGATTACCTGGCAGCGCGACACGCTGATGGCGTTCATCAAAGACCTCAGCGATGTAGTGCCTGGCACCAACATGCATTTCTGGGGCATCAGTGATGCACAGAAGCTCGACGACTTGTTGGCGTGGCTGCGTGCTAATCAGGATGCCGAGTGATGAAAGGATTACCAGCCCAAGCGGCCACTAAATTGATATATGGAATAACAATAGATCATATCGATATATAGCCGTTATAAGAAAAATCGCTATGCTGCGCGAGTTTTTTCATAAGGCCGTGCGCGGCACACAGGGCAGTTGATGGATTTCGGTAACGTCGGTTTCGTGGTGGCAGGCTTGGTGGTCGGGTTTATCGTCGGCATGACCGGAGTAGGGGGCGGATCGTTCATGACCCCGATCCTGCTGTGGTTCGGGATCAATCCCGCCACGGCAGTGGGCACTGATCTGCTGTATGCCGCCATCACCAAATCCGGCGGCGTGCTGGTGCACCGCAAGAACGACAATATCGACTGGACCGTCACCGGCTGGCTGACCCTGGGCAGTGTCCCGGCTGTTGCTCTGACGTTGTGGTACCTGAGCTCGCTGCACACCGCCCCGGAGGCGATGAATGCCATCATCAAGCAAGGTCTCGGTGTGGTGCTGCTGTTGACGGCCTTGGCCGTACTGTTCAAACAGCAGCTGCTCGACTTCGCCCACCGCCGTGCCGGCGGGCGCTACCAGCCAAACGGCGCGCGGCTCAACGCGATGACCGTGGTGACCGGCCTGGTACTGGGGACCATGGTAGCGCTGACCTCCATCGGCGCTGGCGCCCTGGGGACCGTGGCGCTGTTCATTCTCTATCCGTTCCTGCCGACCCGGCGCCTGGTGGGCACCGAGATAGCCCACGCCGTGCCGCTGACACTGGTCGCAGGCCTGGGGCATGCAAGCATGGGCAACATGGACTGGGGCATTCTCGGCTTCCTGCTGCTGGGCTCGCTGCCCGGCATCTATATCGGCAGTCAATTGACCGGGCGCGTGCCGGACAAAGTGCTGCGGCCCTGCCTCGCGGTCATGCTACTGTTGGTCGGCTACAAACTGGCCTTCTGATACGCCCCTCCTGCGTCAGCGCTCTGACGCTCATCGGCGCCGCAACCATCCTGACGGAACCTTGCGCCAATAAAACGGTCTTTGTGCTGGCAGCCATGTTGCTGCCCGGCGCTGGCCGTCAGCCAGGTTTCAGGCGTTTTCCCTCGCAGTTAGCCACCGAGCGTGGCAGTCGTAGCGATAGGCCGTCCGTGCCGACGGCGCCTCGTCGATATTCAATCCTTATTGTCACCGGCCCGTTCATCGGGGCTTTTTCATCTATTTTTCAAGTGAATACCATCATGTCGCTGATCCCTCGTTCCGTTTTTCGCCGCTCGCCTATCACTTGCCTGCTGGGCGGCCTGTTGATCACCTTTGCCGCCACCGAGGCCCATGGCGCCGGCAATGATCGCTGGGTCAGCGATAACCTCAGCACCTATGTGCGCAGTGGGCCTACCGACGGTTATCGAATCGTCGGGACGGTCAAGTCCGGACAAAAGCTCGAACTGATCAACACCCAGGGCGACTACAGCCAGGTCAAAGGCGAATCCGGGGACACCGTCTGGCTGCCCAGCAGCAACCTGCAGGATGTACCGGGCCCGGTCGAGCGCGTGCCGCAACTGACCCAGCAAGTAACCGAGCTGAGTACCCAACTCAAGACCATCGATGACAGCTGGAAGCAACGCGTGCAGGGGATGCAGGAGACGCTGGATACGCGCAAATCCTTGATCGACGAGCTGCAGGGCCGCAGCAAGACGCTCAGCGACCAGCTCGCCGAAGCGCAGTCGGACCTGCGCACCGCCCAGGCCAAGCTCGGTGACGAAAACAAACAGGTGATGATGACCTACATGGTCTATGGCGGCAGCATCGCCGGCGCCGGCCTGCTGGCCGGGCTGATTCTGCCGGCCCTGAGCCGTGGCCGCAAACGCAAGGATCGCTGGTTCTGATTTGACCTGTAGCGAGGGGGCTTGCCCCGGAAAATGCCAGCCGTCATCGCGATAGCGTCTGACAGATGTCGGCGGCAAGCCGCCTCGCTACAGGGGCACGACTGCGTCAGTCGGCGAACGGATAATCGACATAGCCTTCTGGCCCCTGGCTGTACCAGGTGGCCATGACATCCTCGTTCAGCGCCAGGCCCTTGGACAGCCGATAGGGCAGGTCCGGATTGGCGAGGAACGGTCGGCCGAAGGTGATCGCATCCGCTTCGCCCGCCGCCAGCGCCGCTTGTGCGCGCTCCAGGGTGTAATCGGAGTTGAGGATCAGCGGGCGGCTGAAGGCCTTGCGGATCACCGGATGCACGGGCGGGCGGTCAGCCTTGCCGAAGGTACCGTCGAACCCCGGCTCGCGCAGCTCCAGATAGGCGATGCCGACCTTGTCGAGCCCTGCTGCCGCGGCGCTGAACAGGGTATTCGGGTCGCTGTCGTTGACGCCCTGGGAATCGCCGTTGGGTGACAGCCGTACTCCGGTGCGCTCGGCGCCAACGCTGTGTACCACCCGTTCAGCCACCTCCAGCAGCAAGCGAATGCGATTGTCCACCGAGCCGCCATATTCATCCTGGCGAAAGTTGCTGTTGTCACGCAGGAACTGGTCGATCAGATAGCCGTTGGCGGCATGGATCTGCACCCCGTCAAAGCCGGCGGCCAGTGCGTTTTTCGCAGCTTTTTCATAGTCGTCGAGCAGGCGCTTGATCTCGTCGAGGGTCAAGGGCCGCGCCTGCACGTACGGCTGCTTGCCGTCATAGGTGTGGGCGCTGCCGGGTGCGGTGGTGGCCGAGGCCGAGACCGGCGTCGCGCCGCCGATGAAGCTTGGGTGCACGATCCGGCCCATGTGCCACAGCTGCAGATCGATGCGACCACCCGCCTGATGCACCGAGTCGGTCACCGGCTTCCAGGCTTCGACTTGCTCATCGCTCCAGATCCCCGGCGCATAGGGCCAGCCCATGCCTTGTCGCGAGATACCGGTGGCCTCGGTGATGATCAGCCCGGCGCTGGCACGTTGGGTGTAGTACTCGATCATCAGGTCGCTGGGCACATGGCTGCGGCTCGAGCGCCCCCGAGTCAATGGCGCCATGAACACACGATGAGGCGCGGTCAGGGCGCCGATATTGAGCGGTTCGAAAAGGCTGGGCATAGAGGATTCCTGTCACGGAGGAGGAGACGGCCAGAAAGTGCTGGCACTGGTTGTGCGACAAGCGCCCCGGTGGGTGGTTCCTGGCGCGGTGCGGATCCTTCGCTGCCAAATTGCTCGGCAAACCTGTCATTGATCGCCAAAGCTACAGAAACCGGGGCTTTGGCCGATACCCAAGCAAGCCTGACGATAGCGTTCGCCGTCAGGATGTTCACTGCCCAGACGCTGTTGGAAAACGAGATGCCATCACCTATGAAGACGGAACTGGCCGCCAAGTGGCGGACGCTGATGTCCGTGCCCCGCGACAATCCGAAATTGCTGCAGGCGCAGTACCGTGTGCTGTCGCGGCAAATTCCGTTGATGTACTTCATTCTGCTGGTCAACAGTTGGGCCTTGGCCTGGACGCATTACAGCTATGCTCCCGGCTGGCTGACCTTGACCGTGCCGGTGGTGCTGACGCTGGTGTGCACGGTGCGCAGCTGGGTCTGGCACCTTCGCCAGAGCCGAGCGATGCCCGAGCCAGAAGTCATCTACCAGGCCTTGACCCGTACCAGCCGGCTGACCGGATTCATCGCCGCGGGATTCGCCCTCTGGGCGCTGGCGTTGTTTCCCCACGGTGGGGCATACGAGCAGGCCCACGTCGCCTTCTATATGGGTATCACCGTCATCGGCTGTATCTTTTGCCTGATGCAGTTGCGCTCGGCGGCGTTGATCACGGCGGCGGTGGTCAATGTGGTATTCGTCGGTTTCTTCGCCTCGACCCACATCACCACCTTCGTTGCCACCGCGGTCAATGTGATGCTGGTGACCGCGGCCATGTTGGTGATTCTGCAGAACCACTACGGCGACTTTACCCGGCTGGTCAACGCCCAGGCCGAAACCGAGAAACTCAGCGACGAGAACCTGCGCCTGGCCAACCAGGACAGCCTCACCGGCCTGCCCAATCGCCGGCAGTTCTTTACCACGCTGGATGATGCCCTGGCGCAGGCGTATGGGACCGGCCAGCGGCTGGCGGTAGGCATCCTGGATCTGGACGGCTTCAAGCCGGTCAACGACCTGTACGGGCACAGTGTGGGCGATCGTTTGCTGGTGCAGGTCGGTCAGCGCCTGGAAGCCTCGCTGGATGCGAGCATGCGCGTGGCGCGTCTGGGCGGTGACGAATTCGCTCTGATCTTTACCGATGTACGTGATGATCAGCAGCTGCAGGCATTCGGCGACCGCATCTGCGCCGAGCTGAAAAAACCCTTCACCTTGATCGATGTGCCGGTACAGATCAGCGCATCGCTGGGCATCGCCACCTATCCCGACCTAGCCTCCAGCGCCGCCAGCGTCTACGAATACGCCGATTACGCGCTGTATCAGAGCAAGCGCAATCACCCAGGCGTCATGAGCCTGTTTTCCGCTGCGCACCACCAGCAACTGCAGCGCGACACACTGACCGAGCAGGCGCTGCGCCGGGCCAGGCTGGATTGGGAGTTCAGCGTGCTGTTCCAGCCCATCGTCGACTTGCACAGCGGCCAGACGGTGGCGTTCGAGGCCCTTGCGCGTTGGGCCAGCCCGGACCTGGGCAACGTGCCGCCCAGCCAGTTCATTCCCATCGCCGAGCGCATCGGCTTCATCAATCGCCTGACCCTGCCGCTGCTGCGCAAGGCCCTGCGTGCGGCGCAGCAGTGGCCGACGCGGGTGAGGCTGTCGTTCAATCTGTCGGCCCATGATTGCGGCTCCCAGGAAAACGTCCAGCAGATCGTCGACACCATCCTCGCCAGTCGCTTCGATCCGGCGCAGTTGGATCTGGAAATCACCGAAACCGCGGTGATGCAGGATATCGTTCAGGTGCAGCGGGCCATCGGGCTGTTCCGCCAGATGGGCTGCGGCGTATCGCTGGACGACTTCGGCACGGGCTATTCGAGCCTCAGCCAGCTGCACGCCCTGGCGCTGACCAAGCTCAAAGTCGACCGCAGCTTCGTCACCGGCATCCACGAAAACCCTGCCAGCTACAAGATCGTCAAGTCGCTGGTGGCCTTGAGTCAGGACATGGGTCTGGATTGCATCATTGAAGGGGTGGAGACCACCGAAGAGATGAACGCCTTGCTCAGCCTCGGCTGTCGGACAGTGCAGGGCTATCTGTTCTCGCGCCCGATGCCGTTCGCGCAAACTCTGGAGTGGCTGGAAAAAAGCCAAGACGCGCTGCCGCGCTAGCCATACTCAAGATGCCTGACGCCCGGCCGTGCGCAGGCGCCCGGGGGCGATAGCGAAGAACTCGCGAAAGCGCCGTTGAAAATGCGACAGGCTGACGAAGCCGGTGGCCACGGCGATATCGGCGATCGGCCGATTGGACTGCTGGATCAACTGGCGCGCCCGGGTCAGGCGCAGCTCCAGGTAATAGCGGGTCGGCGTGGCCTTCATGAAGTTGCAGAACTGCCGCTCCAGGTGGCGTTTGGAGAGCTTCACGCAGCGCGCAATCTCGTCGACGCTCAAGGGCTCGTCGATATTGCTGTGCATCAACTCCAGGGCGGATTTGAGCGGCTGCGGCAGGGTCGGGTCGGAGTCGATGGCCATGACCGAAATGTCGCGCACATCACTGCTTTGATCACAGGCCAGAATCTCCTCCACCGCGCTGATCAGGTGCTCGGCGCCTTGGCGCCGCATGACCTCCAGCATCATGCGCAACGAGCTGTTGGCGCCCGCGCAACTGATCCGCTGGCGATCGATCACGAAGCTGCGCGAGCTCAACCGGACGTTGGGATAATCCTCCGCCATCATCGCCCGGCCTTCGGGGTGGAAGGCGCATTCGTAGCCGTCCAGCAACTGCGCCTGAGCCAGAAACCAGGCGCCGTTCCACAAGCCGCCAAGCATCGCCCCCTTGGCCGCCGCAGCGCGCAGTTTGCTGCGCAGCACGGTGTGTTCGCGCAGCGCCACGCGAAAGCCGCCGCACAGGATGATCAAGTCCCAGGATTTTTCTTCAAGGGCGCTCAAGGCTTGATCGGCGGAAATGACGATGCCCAGATCACTGGTGACCTGGGTGGCGGTCAGCCCGAAAGAGCAGACCTCGTAAAGCGGTTCGGGATTGAGCAGGTTGGCAGTCACCAGCGCGTCGACGGCGCCAGTGAAAGCCATCATGGAGAAGTGTTCGAACAGCACCAGGGCGACACGCTGGCGGCTGCCGCCGGCTTGCGCCAGGCCGCGTTTGGCCTGGTGCGCCATGTTCTTGTTGGCCAGTACGCTTTCGAAAGCGGATTGCATGGGGGTCCTTGGTCGATGGCCGAGTGTGCCGGCTATCTTGACCTAAACCAGGGACCCTGGCGAGGTCGTGCCTCAGGTCCGGAAGCGCGCCACCAGGCCGCTGAGCTCGGCGGCAAGGCGCGACAATTCGTGGCTGGCGGCGCTGGTCTGCAATGCCCCGGCTGCGGACTGCGCCGACAGATCGCGGATCGCCACCAGGTTGCTGTCCACTTCACGCGCCACCTGGGCCTGTTCCTCCGCTGCGCTGGCGATGACCAGATTGCGCTCGTTGATCTGGCCGATGGCGGCGAAGATGTCCTCCAGCACCGCGCCGGATGCCTGGGTAATTTCCAATGTGCCCTGGGCGCGGCTGGTGCTGCTGCGCATCGAGTCCACGGCCTGTTCGGCGGTGCTCTGCACGCTGGCGATCATCTGCTCGATCTCGCGGGTCGATTCCTGAGTACGGTAGGCGAGGGTGCGGACCTCGTCGGCCACCACGGCAAACCCGCGACCGGCCTCACCGGCACGCGCCGCCTCGATGGCGGCGTTGAGCGCCAGCAGGTTGGTCTGTTCCGAGACCGCGCGGATCACGTCGAGGACCTTGCCGATACTGCGCACTTCGTCGGCCAGGTGCTGGATGCGCTCGGCGCTGCCCTGGATCTCGGAGGTCATCGACTGGGTGCCGGCGATGTTCTCGCGCACCTGCTGGCGGCTTTTCTCCGAGAGGGTGTTGGAGGCGGTGGCGGCCTGCGAGGTAGACACCGCGTTGCGGGCCACCTCTTCGACGGCGCTGGTCATCTGATTGACCGCAGTAGCGGCTTGCTCGAGCTGCATGTCCTGCTGCTGCAGGCCGCGATTGCTCTCTTCGGTCACGGCGTTGAGTTCTTCGGCGGCCGAGGCGAGTTGGGTGGCCGAGCCGGCGATCTGGATCAGGGTTTCGCGCTGGCTGGCCTGCATGCGCTGAAGCTCGACGAACAACTCGCCGATCTCGTTGCGGCTCGGGGAGATGACCTCGCGGGTCAAGTCGCCATTGGCGATGCGCTTGAAATGCTCGCCGGCGTCACGCAATGGCCGCAGTACCCGGCCAGAGATGAAGCTCCAGCACAGTACCGCCAGCGCCAGGGTGATCAGGCCCAGGGCGATGGACAGCAGCTTGGCGGTGGCCAGGCGCGCAGTGGACTCTTGATTGATCTCGGCTGCGCGGGCATCCAGCGCGCCTACCAGCTTGACGCGGATTTCCTGAAGCTTGGTCATGCCGTTGCCGGCCGCGATGTTGACCACGAAATACTGATCGGCCGAGCGCGCGCGGGTAGCGGCGCGCTGACCGACGATGGCGGTACCGTATTCGGCGAAGGCACCCTTGAGGTCTTCGGCCAGCGCCTTGAGCTGCGGATCACGCAGGTCGGTGGTCGATGCGTTGACCTTGGCGATCGCGTCGTTCCAGATGCCCTCGCTGCGCACCAGCCGCGCCTCGGCGTCATCAAAGCGGCCACCCACGGTTTCGATGAACGCCGACGACACGTTGGCGCTGGTACGAATCGCCAGCAGCAAAGCGTTGTTGATGCCGTCGATCTGATGCGAAGTGCGGCTCAGTTCATCGATCTGATCGTGACTGCGCACCGCTGACCACCAACTGTTGAGGGTGGAAAAAAGCAGGGCCACGACGAACAACAGCAAGACGCCGATCATGCCGGTGCGGACTTTGAGGTGGGCGAACATGGGGGGCACTCCGGATTACGGATGAAATAATTGTCATCACGTTATCCTCGCGGCCCTCCGAAACTTGAGCGCTATGGCGGTGCAATCCGGGCGATAAACGCACAGATCGGCGCGCGCCGCTCTAGGTCGGTGCTTGTACGAAGGCTGAAACTACGGGCGGCGAAACACCAGCAACTTGCTGATTGCCCGTTGCACGGATTCGCCGCGCTGGTTGAGGGTATCGCACTGCACCACGACGATGCCGCGATCGGGTTTGGATAGCGATGGATTGACCTCCAGCACTTCGCTGCGCACATGCAGTTCATCGCCAGGGCGGGTCGGGGTCGGCCAGCGCAGATCGCTGCCGGCGCCGATCAGGCCATTGCCCAGCGGCAGGCTGTCGACCAGCAAGCGCATGCTCAGGGCGGCGGTGTGCCAGCCGCTGGCGGCGACGCCGCCGAAGAGCGTGTCGAGGGCTGCCTCTTCATCGAGATGGAAGGGTTGCGGATCGAATTCCTGGGCGAAGGCCTTGATCTGTTCGAGGGTGATCACTTTGCTGGCGCTGGTGAAGGTGTCACCGACGTGGAAGGATTCCAGGTAGAGCGGGGCAGGTGGGGTCATGGCGGTCTCCGGGCAGTGCGGGTCGATGCAAGTAAAGCTTGTTAGCTGCGCCGAGCGTTGTCGCGGGTACCGGCCTGCAGGTATCGCTCGATGCGCGCGTTCATGTCGGTCACCAATACCTGTATAAGGGCAGTGAATTCAAAGTATCGCACATCAGGAAAATCGATGATCGACTACAAACTGCTGGCCGCCCTCAGTGCGGTTGTCGAGCAGGGTGGTTTCGAGCGTGCTGCGCAGGCGCTCAACCTTTCGCAATCGGCGGTCTCTCAGCGCATCAAACTGCTCGAAGCGCGCGTCGGTCAACCCGTGCTGGTGCGCAGCAGTCCCCCCACCGCAACGCCGGTAGGCGCAAGCCTGCTCAACCACGTGCAGCAAGTGCGCTTGCTGGAACGCGATCTGCTCAGTCAGGTGCCGACCCTGAACGAAGATGGCTTGCCCGATCGCCTGCGTATCGCCCTCAATGCCGACAGCCTCGCCACTTGGTGGGCGGCAGCGGTGGGAGATTTCTGTCGCGAGCAGCGGCTGCTGCTGGATCTGGTGGTGGAGGACCAAGAGGTCGCGCTCAAGCGCATGCGTGCAGGCGAGGTGGCGGCCTGCCTGTGTGCCAGCGAGCGGCCGGTGGCAGGCGCGCGCAGCGTTCTGCTGGGCGTGATGCGTTATCGCGCGGTCGCCAGCCCGGCATTCATGGCCAATCATTTTCCCCTTGGCGTCACGGTCGAGTTGCTGGAGCGCTCGCCCGCCGTGGTATTCGGCCCGGACGACAGCCTGCAGCATCGCTACATGGCAGCGCTGCAGGCGGCGGGCGGTTTTCAATACCATCTGTGCCCGTCTTCTGAGGGCTTTATCCGTATGACCGAGGCGGGGATGGGGTGGGGCTTGATTCCGCAATTGCAGATTGCTGAGCAACTGCGGGCGGGCCGGTTGGTCGAATTGCTGCCGGACAGGCCCTTGGAAGTGCCGCTGTACTGGCACCACTGGCGCAATGGCGGTGAGCTGCTGGCGGCGTTGACCCAGCACCTGTTGCAAATGGCACCTCGTTGGCTGGCTTGACGCTGATTCATCCGCTGGCTGGCTCGCGCACGCGAAACACCAGCGCGTGAAAGCATCAGCGTGCGCGGCGAGCGCCCGAGCATCGATGTCATACGTATCGAATTGGCCAACACCGGCTCCAGCACCACCATTCATCGCTATGTGCGCGAGCGAGACCGCATCGACGCCGGCAGCGTCGAAGCCCCGGCTGGTGCGTCGCCAAGCGACGAGGGCAAGATCCGGGCAAAAAAAAGGCCGCCATCTGCGGGGAAGGCGGCCAGAGGAGTTTCACCAAAGGACTGAAGTGGAACCGCTCGGCAGGCACTGGAGGTCGGGGGAAAACCAGGCTGCGTGAGTGAATTCGTGCTTCGGGGTAAAAAGTAACACCACCGGTGCGAATGAACTCATCACCTGTATCGATAGCGTTTATCAATTAAATACATGCGGTTACGTGTTTCAGACTTTTCCTATAGGGCTGTACGACCCTCGCCGTTAAGATCCGCTCCGTGGAAACGCCTGCACTCCTCGGCGCAGAGCCGTTGCCACGACCATCATCTCAGCCAGAACCTCGCTTCATCGCGCCGGCGGGTGTTACCCATTTCTTACGCAGGGCGCCACTACATCATGTGCGACACCAGTAACCCCATCCGCTTGATGCTGCTCGATGACCACGAGTTCGTCCTGTGCGGCATGCAGCATGTGCTCGGCGGCTCCGCTGAATTCGAAATCGCCGGGTGCTTCACCCGTAGCCGCGATCTGCTGCTGGCACTCAAACAGTCCCCCGTCGATGTCGTGGTCATGGACTTCGCCCTCGGCCCTGAAGAAACCGACGGTTTGAACCTTATTCGCGCCCTGCGGATAAAGTTTCCCGCGGTGCGTTTATTGGTGATCTCGGCCACTCATACTCCGGCCACCGTCAGCCTGGCCCTTCGCTGTGGCGCGATGGGCTTTATCGGCAAGGACAGCGACCCGGTTCACCTGCTGGAAGGCGTGCGCACTCTGGCGAGCGGGGCGACCTACCTGGAGCCGCAGATGTCCACGCTGCTGGAGGATCGTGGTATCGCCACCCAGGCAGCGGCCGAATCGGTGACCAGGGGCAACAGGTCCGCGATCGATGCGCTGGTCAAGACCAACAACCTGACGCTGCGCGAACGCGAGGTGCTGCGTTGCTGCCTGGCAGGTATGTCGGTGACCCAGGTAGCCGAAAAGTTTTCGCGTAGCATCAAGACCATCAGCACACAAAAGCAATCGGCCTACCGCAAGCTGGGATTGAGCAGCGATAACGAGCTGTTCAAGATTCGCTCGCAACTGGAGCGCCGATGAACATCCCGCGGATGCCTGCCCGTGAGCGTCTTGCCGAGGATCGCTCGGTAGCGTTCGAGCTGTCGGCCGAAGACAAGCTCACCCTGACGCGCATGTTCCTCGAAACCAGCCATGAAGATTTGCGCCTGTTGGAGCGCGCGTTGTTGGATGGCGCGCCCGGCGAGATGCTCCATCGCGTGCACCGCTTGCACGGCGCGGCGCTGACGGTCGGGGCAACAGCGCTGGCGGCCGAACTGGAGAGTTTCGAGAAGATTCTGCGTGAAACCCTGCGCATACCGGACGATAGCCAGGTGCGCTTGAGCCGTCTGCGTCTTCGCCTACAGGACTATCAGCAGCTAGCTGCGCAGTGACCAGGCAGGGTGCTGGCTCAGTGGCCCAGCATGGCGCGCACCTTGTCGCGCAACTGGTCAATGGAAAAGGGCTTGCCCAGCACCTCGGTCCCGGGCGGATTCTGCACCGATTCGGCGTAGCCGCTGGCGATCAGCACGGGCAGGCCGGCACGCAATTCCAGCGCCTCGCGCGCTAGCTGGATACCATCACCGTCGGGCAAGCCGACATCGGTCATCATCAGTTGCAGCGGCTGAGCGGTATCGTTCAGCGCTTTCAGGGCACCGGCCTTGTCTTCAGCTTCCAGCACTTGGTACTCGAGGTCTTCGAGTACATCGACGATCAACATGCGCACGATGGCGTCATCTTCGACGACGAGGATAGTGACGGGTTTAGCTTCGGACATTGAAAGGCTTTCCTGAAAACGGATGATCGGCGATGAGGGCAGGTTGCCACCCTCGCTCACTATGAGTACGTGGCGGAGCCCGACAAGTTCCCTTACCCACGTAAAAACTCCATGCCGTAGCGCCGCTTCTGGGCTGGCGCTTGGCCATTCCACTGCGTTGGGAAGGGGAAAGCCTATCCGAAAACGTGATTTTCGTAAGAATTTTCTTATGTTGGCGTAGGAAACTTAGAACTTTTGGATGGTTTTACGGCAGAATCCCAGCCTTGAATCTTTCCCCGCCCAGGCCAAGGACATGACCAAAAACTCCTCTATCGACGAACAAGGCTTCCGCAAGGTTCTGCAACGCAACATCAGCCTGCCGCTGGGTGTCGGCGTGCTGAGCGTGGTGGTGTTCATTGTCATCCTGATGTATCTGATCTCGGTCATGCGTTGGGTCGATCACACCGATCGGGTCATCAACAACGCCAACGAAGTGGCACGCCTGTCGGTCGACATGGAGACCGGCATGCGCGGCTACCTGCTGACCGGGGATACCCAGTATCTGGAACCCTATGAAGTGGCGCGGCCGCGGATCACTGCGCAGCTCAAAGCCTTGCAGGAGCTGGTGTCCGACAACCCGTCCCAGGTCGATCGGCTCACCCGCGTGCTGGCGCTGCAGGAGGAATGGAACGAGCTTTCCAGGACCCTCATCGAAGTGCGCAAGGCCGATGGCGACTTCCGCAACGCCGTCACCAAGGGGCAGGGCAAGCGCCTGGCCGATGAAGTGCGGCGCGAATACGACGCCTTCATTGCCGCCGAACAGCAACTGCGCGTCGCGCGATCCGAAGCGGTGAGCGACACGGTGACCTTGTCGATCTCCGGCTACCTGATCTTCGTCGTGGTCCTCAGCGCGCTGCTGGCCTGGTTCGGGCGCCGTGATCTGCTTGGCCTGTCGACCCAATACGGCGACAACCTCGAAGCCGTCAGCACCAGCGCCGAACGCCTGCAAGGTCAGGCCTGGCTGCGTACCGGGCAGACGCAACTGGCCGAACAGGTCATCGGTCAGCTCAGCGTGCACCTGTTGGGGCGCAACATCCTGCAGTTTTTCGCCGGATACCTCGGCGCAGTGGTCGGCGCCGTCTATATGCGCGACGAACAAGGTGCATTGCACCGCGTGGCCAGCTACGGGTTCAGCGCCGAGCAGGAAAACGCCGAGCAGACCTTGCTGCCGGGCGAGGGCGTGACCGGGCAAGTGGCCCAGCAGGCTCGCGTGCAACGCCTGGATAACTTGCCCGGTGATTACTTCAAGGTCGCCTCCGGGCTGGGCGATGGCGCGCCGCGCAGCGTGCTGGTGATGCCGGCGCGCAACGACGATGGCGTCAACGGCGTGGTCGAGCTGGGTTTCCTGCGTGAACTCAGCGACCGCGATGTCGAGTTCCTCGAGCTGGTGGGCAACAACGTCGGTACATCTATTGAAGCGGCCCGTTATCGCCAGCGCCTGCAGGAAGTCCTGGCCGAAACCCAACAACTCAACGAAGAGTTGCAGGTCCAGCAGGAAGAGCTGAAAACCGCCAACGAAGAACTCGAAGAGCAGTCCCGCGTACTCAAGGAGTCCCAGGCCCATCTGGAGACCCAGCAGGCTGAACTCGAGCAGACCAACGAGCAACTGGCCGAGCGTACCGACGCCCTGGCGGATCAGCGCGATGCCCTGGACCTCAAGAATGCCGAGCTCAATCAGGCGCAGATCCAGCTCGAAGAACGCGCCGAAGAGTTGCAGCGCTCCAGCAAGTACAAGTCCGAATTCCTTGCCAATATGTCCCACGAGCTACGTACGCCGCTCAACAGCACGCTGATCCTCGCCAAACTGCTGGCCGAGAACGCCGAACAGACCCTCACCGCCGAGCAGGTCAAGTTCGCCGAATCCATCTATTCGGCCGGCAACGATCTGCTGCACCTGATCAACGACATTCTGGACATCTCCAAGGTCGAAGCCGGCAAGCTTGAAGTCCGTCCGGAAAACACCCGGGTCAGCGGGCTGGCCGACAGCCTGCGCACCCTGTTCACGCCGCTGGCCGCCGACAAGGGCCTGGGGTTCAGCATCAGCATCAGCGACGATGCCCCGACTACCCTGTACACCGACCGCCAACGGGTCGAGCAGATCCTCAAGAATCTGCTGTCCAACGCCTTCAAGTTCACCGAGCTGGGCAGCGTCAGCGTGAACGTCAACCGACAGCCTGGCGAAGGCATCGCCTTCCATGTGCGCGATTCCGGTATCGGCATTGCCGCCGACCAGCAGCAAGGCATCTTCGAGGCTTTCCGTCAGGCCGACGGCACCACCAACCGTCGTTATGGCGGTACTGGCCTGGGGTTGTCGATTTCCCGCGACCTGGCAGCGTTGCTGGGCGGATACATCAGTGTCACCAGCGCCTTGGGGCAGGGCAGTACCTTTACCTTGGTGCTGCCGGAGCAGTTCGATGCCTCGCCGCGCCCGGAAAGCGCAGCCACCACCCTGCAGGCGACCACCTTCTCCACCAGCGCGCTGATCGAAACGCCACCGGTGGCGCCGCTCGAACCGCCAGTGGTGCGCGCGCCGCCGTTCGCCGACGACCGCGAATTGGGTCCGTTCAGCAAGCGTTGCATCCTGGTGGTGGAGGACGAGCCGAACTTCGCGCGCATCCTCTTCGATCTGGCCCACGAGCTGGACTACCACTGCCTGGTGGCTCATGCCGCCGATGAAGGCTTCGACCTCGCGGCGCAGTTCATTCCCGACGCCGTGCTCCTGGACATGCGCCTGCCCGATCATTCCGGGCTCACCGTGCTGCAGCGCCTCAAGGAACTGCCGGCCACGCGGCATATCCCCGTGCACGTCATCTCGGTGGAAGATCGCGTCGAAGCCGCCATGCACATGGGCGCCGTCGGTTACGCGGTCAAGCCTACCAGCCGCGAGGCGCTCAAGGAGGTCTTCGGCAAGCTGGAGGCCAAGCTCACGCAAAAGCTCAAGCGCATTCTGCTGGTCGAGGACGACGACCTGCAGCGCGACAGCATTGCCCGCTTGATCGGTGACGACGACATCGAGATCACGGCGGTCGGTTACGCCCAGGAGGCGCTGGACCTGCTGCACGCCAATGTCTACGACTGCATGATCATCGACCTCAAGCTGCCCGACATGCTCGGCAACGACCTGCTCAAACGCATGTCTACCGAAGAAATCAAGGCCTTCCCGCCGGTGATCGTCTACACCGGGCGCAATCTGACCCGTGAAGAAGAGGCCGAGCTGCTCAAGTATTCGCGCTCGATCATCATCAAGGGGGCGCGCTCCCCCGAGCGTCTGCTCGATGAAGTCACACTCTTTCTGCACAAAGTCGAATCCCAGCTGTCCACTGAACGGCAGAAGATGTTGAAGACCGCTCGCAGCCGCGACAAGGTATTCGAGGGACGCAAGATCCTCGTGGTCGACGACGATGTGCGCAACATCTTTGCCCTGACCAGCGCCCTGGAACACAAGGGCGCGCTGGTGGAGATCGGTCGCAATGGCCTGGAGGCCATCGAACGGCTCAACGCAGTGGGTGATATCGACCTGGTACTGATGGACGTGATGATGCCGGAAATGGACGGCTTCGAAGCTACCCGGGAAATTCGCAAGGATCCGCGCTGGCGCAAGCTGCCGATCATCGCCGTGACCGCCAAGGCCATGAAGGATGATCAGGAGCGCTGCCTGCAGGCGGGTGCGAACGACTACCTGGCCAAGCCAATCGAGCTGGACCGGTTGTTCTCGTTGATTCGTGTGTGGCTGCCGCAACTGGAGCGTATTTGAGAGTGCAACAGAACACCGACATCGAGATTCGGCTGTTGATCGAGGCGATCTACCTCAAATACAGCTACGATTTTCGCGATTACGCTGGGGCATCGATCAAACGTCGAGTCCAGCATGCCTTGACGCAACTGGAGTGCAAGACGGTTTCGGCGTTGCAGGAGCGCGTCATTCACGATCCGACCGCGTTCATGCAATTGCTGCAGTACCTGACGATTCCGGTCAGCGAGATGTTCCGTGACCCCGACCACTTCCTGGCGATCCGCCGTGAAGTGGTGCCGCTGCTGCGTACCTATCCGTCGATCAAGGTGTGGATCGCCGGCTGCAGCACGGGCGAGGAGGTGTACTCCATGGCCATCCTGCTGCGTGAAGAAGGGTTGCTGGAACGTACGATCATCTACGCCACCGACATCAATCCGACGTCGCTGGAGAAGGCCAAGAAGGGCGTTTATTCGATGGAAGCGATGCGCATCTATGGTGAAAGCTACCAGCGCGCCGGCGGCAAGCGCGATTTCAGCGACTATTACACCGCCGCCTATGGCCACGCGATCATGGATGGCAGCCTGCGCGAGAATGTGACCTTCGCCGATCACAGCCTGGCCACCGACAGCGTGTTCTCGGAGACGCAACTGGTGTCGTGCCGCAACGTATTGATCTACTTCAACAAGGGCCTGCAAGAGCGGGCTTTCGGACTGTTCCATGAGTCGTTGTGCCATCGCGGCTTCATGGTGCTGGGCAGCAAGGAAACGGTGGATTTTTCCGCGTACAGCGGCAAATTCGAAGCCTTGGTCAAACAAGAACGGATCTACCGCAAGAAATGAACCGCTACGCAGCGATCGTCGTGGGGGCTTCCGCCGGTGGCGTAGAGGCGCTGTTGCAAGTGTTTTCCCTATTGCCCAAGGCGTTCGATATTCCCATCCTGGCGGTGCTGCATCTGCCCGACGAGCGCCGCAGCCAGTTGTCCGAGGTATTTGCCATGCGGCTGGGCCGTGATGTACGTGAAGCCATTGACAAGTCAGCGATCGAGCCCGGGGTGATCTATTTCGCCGGGCCAAGCTATCACCTGTCAGTGGAGCGAGATTTCACCCTGTCACTGAGCCAGGAGGAACGGGTGCATTTTTCCCGTCCGGCCATCGATATCCTGTTCGACTCCGCCGCCGATGCCTATGGGCCCGGCCTGGTGGGGGTATTGATGACCGGTGCCAACGAGGATGGCGCACAAGGGTTGGCAGCGATCAAGCGCCATGGCGGCCTGACCATCGTTCAGGACCCAGCCGAGGCGCGGATGGCGATCATGCCGCTGGCGGCGCTGAAGTTGCAGCAGCCCGACCATATTCTTTCATTGAACGGCATAGGCTCTTTGCTCGCCAAGCTGGAACGAAGTACATGCTAAGTCACCTCCAGGCAAAATTGCTGATCGTCGATGATCTGCCGGAAAACCTGCTGGCCCTCGAGGCCCTGATCCAGCGCGAAGATCGCGCGGTGTACAAGGCGCTGTCGGCCGATGCCGCGCTGTCCTTGCTGTTGCAACACGAATTCGCCTTGGCCATCCTCGATGTGCAGATGCCCGGCATGAACGGTTTCGAGCTCGCCGAGCTGATGCGCAGTACCGAAAAGACCAAGCACATTCCGATCGTGTTCGTCAGCGCCGCCGGGCGCGAAATGAACTACGCCTTCAAGGGCTACGAAAGCGGCGCGGTGGATTTCCTCCACAAGCCGCTGGACATGCAGGCGGTCAAGAGCAAGGTCAGCGTCTTCGTCGATCTGTATCGCCAGCGCAAGGCGCTCAAGGAGCAACTCGACGCCCTGGAACGCGCACGGCAGGAGCAGGAAGTGCTGCTGCGGCGTCTGCAGGTCACCCAGAGCGAGCTGGAGCACGCGGTGCGCATGCGCGATGACTTCATGTCGATCGTGTCTCACGAAGTGCGTACGCCGTTGAACGGCCTCATTCTCGAGACGCAATTGCGCAAGCTGCATTTGGCCAAGGACAACTTCGAGGCCTTTGCGCCGGACAAGCTGCGGGCCATGGTCGACCGTGACGAGCGGCAGATCCTCAGCCTGATCCGACTGATCGAGGACATGCTCGATGTCTCGCGCATCCGCACTGGCAAGCTGTCGATCCGGCCGACGCGTTTCAATCTGACGCAGATGGTCGCCAATGTGGTGGAGCGCTTCGAGCCCCAGGCGGCCGCCATCGGCACCCACATCAGCTTCGCAGGCGACAAGGCGGTGGTGGGGATCTGGGATGAATTTCGCATTGAACAAGTGGTGGTCAACCTGTTGTCCAACGCCCTGCGGTATGGCGGCAAGACCCCGATCGAGGTGCGCGTCCTCGCTTCGGGCAACAACGCCCGTATCGAAGTGCAGGACCACGGCATCGGCATCAGCGCGGAAAACCAGGCGCGGATCTTCCAGCAGTTCGAGCGCGTGTCGGCCAAGCATGCGGTCGCGGGATTGGGCCTGGGGCTGTTCATTTCCGAGCAGATCGTCACTGCTCACAGCGGTACCATCAGCGTCCACAGTGCGGTGGGCGAGGGCGCGATGTTCCGCGTCACGCTGCCGCTCGGCGAATCTTGCAACCCGGACGCAACCTCTGCCACGACCCATGGTCGTATTGGCAGCTAGACCGACCTGAATAGGCTTTCCATGAGTGAAGATGCGCAAGACGTTGTCCTGATCGTCGAGGACGAACCGAATATTCTGATGATCCTCGCCACCTACCTGGCGGGCGAGGGTTACCGGGTGCTGCAGGCCGAAAACGCCGAACAGGCCTTCGAGATTCTGGCCACCAAGCCCCACCTGGATCTGATGATCACCGATTATCGGCTGCCCGGCGGGGTTTCCGGGGTAATGATCGCTGAGCCGGCGGTGAAGCTGCGCCCGGAGTTGAAAGTGATCTTCATCAGTGGTTACCCGCAAGAGATTGCCGAGTCGGGCAGCCCTATCGCCAAGAAGGCGCCGATTCTGGCCAAGCCGTTCGATCTCGATACGCTCAAGCGACTGGTGGACAAGCAGCTCGCCTGACCACCGCCCTGCGCGCAGCCCCCCTCAGCCGATCATCTCGTGAACCTTGGCGGTCAGCAGGTCGAACGGGAAGGGCTTGGTGATCATCTGCATGTCGGTGCCGAGAAATCCATCGCGCACCGCCGCATGCTCGGCATAGCCGGTAATGAACAGAACCTTCAGGCCCGGACGGTGATGGCGGCCGACCTCGGCCAGTTGACGGCCGTTCATGCCCGGCAGGCCGACATCGCTGATCAACAGATCGATGCGCGCATCGGAGCTGAAGATCGGCTGGGCACTGTCGGCATCAATGGCCACCAGGCAGTGATAGCCTTGCTCCTCAAGCACTGAACACACCAGTTGGCGCACCGCCGGATCATCCTCGACGATCAACACCGATTCGCCACTGCGCGCTTTCGGCGCTCGCTCGCGTGGCACTGGGGTGCTGGCCACTGGACCCTGCTGACCACGGGGCAGGAACAGGCTGACCGTGGTGCCTTTACCCAAGGCGCTGTCGATGCTGACGTGCCCCATGGACTGCTTGCAGAAACCGTAGATCATCGACAGCCCCAGCCCGGAGCCCTGGCCGATCGGCTTGGTGGTGAAGAACGGATCGAAAGCGCGGTCGACCACGCTTTGCGGCATGCCGCCGCCATTGTCGGTGACGCTGAGCACCACATAGTCGCCCGCGCGCAGGTTGCCGGGCGTCGCGCAGGGCGTCGGCTCGATGCGCTGATTGCGCGTCTGGATGCGCAGCTTGCCACCGCAGGGCATGGCGTCGCGGGCATTGAGGACCAGATTGAGCAGGGCGCTTTCGACCTGATGGGCATCGGCCAGAGCGGTCCACAAGTGTTGCTCGCCGTCGATCGACAGCTCGATCGCCGGGGTCAGGCTGCGCGCCAGCAGATCGCTCATCTGCCCGACCAGCGCGTTGAGCGCCACGGGCTGCGCATCCAGCGATTGGCGCCGCGAAAACGCCAGCAGGCGATGGGTGAGATTGGCGGCGCGATGGGCCGAGCTGACGCCTTGTTCGATCAACTCGTCGAGGTCGTGGATGCGGCCTTTGGCGATGCGCCGGCGCATCATTTCCAGGCTGCCGATGATACCGGTGAGGATATTGTTGAAGTCGTGGGCGATGCCGCCAGTCAGCTGCCCGACCGCTTCCATCTTCTGCGCCTGACGCAACGCCTCTTCGCTGTCCCGCGCCTGTGCCGAACGCTGCTCGATCTGCAGTTCAAGCGCGGCGATGTGGCCCTGTAGCTGCTCGATCTGACGCCGAGCGCTATGCAGTTGCTGCTCTGAACTGGACAAAGGACAAGTCTCCGGAAAACTGCATTCTTATTGAATACGGACCTGCCGCGCAGAAGGGGGTTCAGTTGCTGTTGAGGCGCAACTGCGGGGTGGACGGACGGCGCTGCTTGCGACCTAGAGGCCTTGTTGCACCAGTGGATCGTCGGGGTTCTGTTGTTCGAGCTGGGCCAGTAGCACCTGGACGTTCTGCAGCTGGCCGGTTTCCTTCCAATAGTTGATCAGCAGCACGCGGGCGCGGCGATCCTGGGGGTGACGCTGAACGATTTCCTGCAGTTGCCGCTGCGCGGCGTCCACCTGTTCCATGGCGTGCAGGGTCAGGGCCAGGCTGTAGCGCAAGCTGCTGTTGTCCGGCGCCAGCTCGACCGCTCGGGTCAGGGCCAGCAGGGCGTATTCATCCTGCTTGTGATCCACCAGCCACAGCCCGAGCTCATGCTGCAACGCCGCAGACCGGGGGTACTGGCGCAGTTGCTCGGCGAGCCACTGGCGGGCGCCATCGGCGTTGCCTTGCTGATCGAGCGAGCGCACCTGCAGGGCGATGGCCTGGGCGTTGTCCGGCTGTTGCGCCAGCACCTGCTGCAGGCGTTTGCCGGCATTGGCGCGATCACCCTGGTGAATAAGGATTCGCACCAGCAACAGTTGCCGGGAAACATCGGCGAGTTGTTCGGCGCTGTCGCTGGACGACGGATGAGCGCTGTCCGCGGCGCCCGCTACCGCGCTGTCCGCCGCCAGCACCTGGCGGTATTGATCGAGAACCTTGTCCAGCGGGCCGAAATACAGGCCGACGTCATCCGGCGACAAGTCCAGCATGGCGGTGGCAGCGGCATAGCGCAGGCTGGCTTGCGGATCGTCGAGCAGCGGCCCGAGAATCAGACTGCGCTGGACCGCGGGTACCAGCCCGACGACGGCGTTGATGGCCGCCTGGCGCACCTCGGGATCGTCGTTGTGCAGATCGGCACGGGCCAGTTTCAGTGCCCGTGGCGAAGGGTAGTCGGCCAGCAGGCCATACAGCATCGCGCGTTGGCTCGGCAGCAGATCGTCGCGGCCCAGTTGCTGATACAGCACCCGTGCGGCGCCGGCTTCGCCATTGCGGGCCTGGCGCAGTGCCTTGCCGAAGGCCTCTTGCTGCACGGCGGGCTCCTGCAACGGGCCGCTATGACGCCAGACCACCACAGCGGCGGCCAGCACCAGCAAGGCGAGGCAGACGATCACTAAGCGTTGCAGCTTGAGCATGCACTATCCATGGAGAGGCGCGAAGCGCGAGTCGGCAAGCTTCGGCCAGTCCGCCTCCCGAGTCAATTACCCCTGTAGCCAAGCGCCTTCAGGTGACACGCAGGCTCACGCCGGCAAAGGGCCATTGGGCAGCATCGTGGCGATCAAGGCACGGATAGTGCCGGGCAGCGCGTCCAGTTCACGCACCAGAATGCTGCGTTCGCGGATCGCCCAGGGCTCGTCGAGCTGCACGGCACACAGGCGCATGGTGCGGCTGTGACGCAGGGCCGCCGATTCGGGAATGATGCCGATGCCTACGCCGGCTTCGATCATCCGGCAGATCGCCTCGAAGCTCGACATCTGGATACGCAGGTGCAGATGCTTGCCGAGCCGCTCGACGTGGTCGCGCAGGAACGTCAGCAAGGTACTGCCTTCGTGCAGGCCGATGTGCTGATAATCGAGGGTCTGCCCGAGGGTTACCGGGCCGATATCGGCCAGTGGATGCCCGACCGGCACCATCAGCACCAGGCGGTCGGTGCTGAAATGCATGACTTGCAGGCCGCTGGCTTCCACCGGCCCGGCGATGATGCCCATGTCCGAGGTGCCATCGAGCACGCCGCGCACGATATCGCGGGACAGCCGCTCCTGCAGGTCCACGGTGACGCCGGGGCGCTGAGCGAGGAAGCCGGCGAGGATCTCCGGGAGGAATTCGGTCACCGCCGTGGTGTTGGCGAAGATGCGGATATGCCCAGTGGAATCGCCGCCATGCTGGGCGAATTCGCTCTTGAGGTAATCGACCTGACGCATGATCAAGCGCGCGTGCTGCAGCAGGCGTTCGCCGGCCGGGGTCATCTCTACGCCACGGCTGTCGCGGTACAGCAGGCGGGTGTCGAGTTGCGCTTCCAGGGCCTTGATCCGTGCGCTGGCGGCGGCCGGCGAGAGAAACGCACGACGGGCGCCCTGGGTGAGGCTGGGGGATTCGGCGATATGGATGAACAGGCGCAGATCGGCAAGATCGAAGTGCATGGACGGTGTCCTGAGTGGCTGGGCATGCGCGGGCGGTGTTCAGCATAGCCGAACGCCGCCTTATTCAAATGCAAATTCTCAGAACGGCGCCCGGCCGCCATCATCCTTGCACAACGATAAAAGCATTCAGTGCAAAGGAGCAGCCCGCCCATGAGCGACCCCGATCTCTCCAGCTGGATAGGCCGTCAGGAAACCAGCCACGACCATTTCAGCGTCAACCTGCTCAAGCGTATCGCCGCGACCTTCGGTGAACCGGTACCCAATATCGGGGAGCCGTTGCCGCCGTTGTGGCAGTGGTGTTTCTTCCAGGAACCGGTACCTGAAACCGGCCTGGGCGCCGACGGTCATCCGGCCCGCGGCGGTTTCCTGCCCCCGGCCGACAATCACAATCGCATGTGGGCCGGCGGCCGGCTGGAGTTTTTCACCGCGCTCAAGGCCGGGGCCGACGCTACCCGCGTCTCGACCATCACCCATATCGAAGAAAAACACGGTCGCACCGGCGCCTTGCTGTTCGTAACGGTGCGCCACGACTATTTTCAACAGGACGTGCTGGCGATCCGCGAAGAGCAGGACATCGTCTACCGCGAGCCGACCCCGCCCAAGCGCGGCGCTGGCGAGCCAGTGCCTGGCGGCGAGTGGAACGAACGCATCGAACCGACACCCGTATTGCTGTTTCGCTACAGCGCGGTGACCTTCAACGGCCACCGCATCCATTACGACTATCCCTATGTGACCGAGGCCGAAGGCTACAGCGGCCTGGTGGTGCATGGTCCGATGATCGCCACCTTGAATCTGCGCGCGTTTATCCGCGCCAACCCTCGGGCCACCGTGCTGCGCTTCAGCTACCGCGGTGTGCGGCCACTGATCGCGCCGCAGGCGTTCCGCGTCGGCGGCCGTATCGAGGCCCCTGGCGTCGCCGAGCTGTGGGCCGGCAATGCCGAGGGTCTGGCGCAGAGCGCCCAGGTGCACTTCGAATAAAGCCAGGCATTGAAGTGCCTGCGGGTCTGTGCCCTTGGCGCCCCACCGAACTCCATGGAGATGAACGATGAACGACAACGACAAGGTTCCCGCCGGCCGTGCCGACAGCGAAGAGATGCAGGCCATCCGCGAAGGCGTGCGTGGCCTGTGCGCGGAATTCGACGCCGCCTACTGGCGCGGCATCGATGAGCGCAAGGGCTTTCCCGAAGCCTTCGTCAAGGCCCTGACCGATGCCGGCTGGCTGGCGGCGATGATCCCCGAGCAGTACGGCGGATCGGGGCTGGGCCTGGCAGAGGCCTCGGTCATCCTCGAAGAGGTCAACCGCTGCGGCGGCAACTCCGGCACCGTGCACGGGCAGATGTACAACATGTTCACCTTGCTGCGTCACGGCAGCGAGGCGCAGAAGCAGTACTACCTGCCCAGGCTGGCCAGCGGCGAATTGCGCCTGCAGTCCATGGGCGTGACCGAACCCAGCACCGGTACCGACACCACCAAGATCAAGACCACCGCCGTGCGCCAGGGCGACAAATATGTCATCAACGGCCAGAAGGTGTGGATCTCGCGGGTGCAGCATTCGGACCTGATGATCCTGCTGGCGCGCACCACGCCGTTGGCTGAAGTGAAGAAAAAGTCCGAAGGCATGTCGATCTTTCTGGTCGATCTGCGCGAAGCCATCGGCAACGGACTGACCGTGCAGCCCATCGCCAACATGGTCAATCACGAAACCAACGAGTTGTTCTTCGACAACCTCGAACTGCCCGCCGACAGCCTGATCGGTGAAGAGGGCAAGGGCTTCAGGTACATTCTCGACGGCCTGAATGCCGAACGCACGCTGATCGCCGCCGAATGCATCGGCGACGGCCGCTGGTTTATCGAGAAGGCCAGTGCCTACGCCCGTGATCGGGTGGTGTTCGGTCGGCCCATCGGCCAGAACCAGGGGGTGCAGTTCCCGATCGCCGAGGCCCATATCGAGATCGAGGCCGCCGACCTGATGCGCTGGCGCGCCTGTGACGAATACGACAGCGGCAAGAACGCCGGCGCCAGCGCCAACATGGCCAAGTACCTGGCGGCTAAGGCGTCGTGGGAGGCCGCCAACGCCTGTCTGCAGACCCACGGCGGCTTCGGCTTCGCCTGTGAATACGATGTCGAGCGTAAATTCCGCGAGACGCGCCTGTATCAGGTCGCGCCGATTTCCACCAACCTGATCCTGTCGTACGTGGCCGAGCACCTGCTCGAGCTGCCGCGCAGCTTTTAAGGAGGCGCCATGAGCCATACCCAAGCCCTGGTGCAGTTTCTGGCGGGATTGCGCTATGAAGACATTCCCGAACCGGTGCTGAGCCGCGCCGAGGACCTGTTCCTCGACTGGCTGGGCTCGGCATTGGCCAGTCAGGGTGCGCGCCCCATCCCGTTGTTCGAGGCCTATGCGCGAAAGATGGGGCCCACCGACGGCCCGGCGCAGATCCTGGTGAGCGGGCGGCGCAGCTCGGCGTATTTCGCCGCACTGGTCAACGGCGCGTCGTCTCATCTGGTGGAACAGGACGACCTGCACAACAGCTCGGTGCTGCACCCGGCGACTGTGGTGTTCCCCGCCGTCCTGGCAGCGGCTCAGGATCTGCGCAAAGGCGGCCAGGAATTGCTGCTGGCGGCGGTGGCCGGGTACGAGGCGGGCATTCGCATTGGCGAGTTTCTCGGCCGCTCGCACTACCGCATCTTTCATACCACCGCCACGGTGGGCACCCTGGCCGCGGCAGTGGCGGTGGGCAAGCTGATGAACTTCGATCCGGCGCAGTTCACCAACCTGCTCGGCAGCGCCGGCACCCAGGCCGCCGGACTGTGGGAGTTCCTGCGCGATGCCGCCGACTCCAAGCAGCTGCACACGGCCAAGGCCGCCGCAGACGGCTTGCTGGCGGCCTACCTGACCGCCGAAGGGCTGACCGGCGCGCATAACATCCTCGAGGGCGATCAAGGGCTGGCCGCGGGGATGTCCAGCGATGCCGACCCAAGCAAGCTGTCCGAGGGCCTGGGCACTCGCTGGGCACTGCCCGAGACCTCGTTCAAATTCCATGCCTCGTGCCGTCACACCCATCCCGCTGCCGATGCGCTGCTGGAGGTCATGCAGCGCGAAGGGTTGCGCGCTGGCGACATCGAGCAGGTGGAAACCCGCGTGCATCAGGGCGCCATCGATGTGCTGGGCCGGGTCACGGTGCCCCAGACCGTGCACCAGGCCAAGTTCTCGATGGGGACGGTGCTGGGCCTGATCGCGGTGCATGGCAAGGCCGGGCTGAGCGAATTCCACGAGCTGGCCCTGAGCGATGCCCAGGTGTCTGCCTTTCGCGACAAGGTCAGCATGAGCCTCGATGCCCATGTCGATGCGGCCTATCCGCAGCGCTGGCTGGGAAGGGTGCTGGTGACCACCGTCGATGGCCGCCAGTTGCATGGCGCCATCGACGAGCCCAAGGGCGACCCGGGCAACAGCCTCAGCCGCCCTGAGCTGGAAGACAAGTTCCGGCGCCTGGTGGCGTTCTCCGGCGCGCGTCAGCCAGCGCAGGCCCAAGTGCTGATCGAACGCGTGTGGAGCTTGCGTGACAGCCTGGACCTGAGCGAGCTGGTGTGACCCTCGCTCTTTGCCCTTTGCCAGGCCCTGCCGCCAATACTGAAACAGTCTGCCCGCGCCAGCGCGGGTTGCCGAGGTGACCAAGATGACCGCTACCCCCCTGCAACGGCCGCTGGACGGCATTACCGTGATCAGCCTCGAACACGCCATCGCGGCGCCGTTCTGCACCCGCCAATTGGCGGATATGGGCGCACGGGTGATCAAGATCGAACGCCCCGGGGTCGGTGACTTCGCTCGCGGCTATGACAGCCGCACCCGGGGCCTGGCCTCGCATTTCGTCTGGACCAACCGTTCCAAGGAGTCGTTGACTCTGGACCTCAAGCAGGACGAGGCCGGGGACATCCTCGAACAACTCTTGGCCGAAGCCGATGTGCTGGTGCAGAACCTCGCGCCCGGCGCCGCGGCGCGCATGGGCTTGTCATTCGAAGCCCTGCACGAGCGTTTCGAGCGTTTGATCGTCTGCGATATCTCCGGTTACGGCGAGGGCGGCCCCTATGAGCAGAAGAAGGCCTACGACCTGTTGATCCAGAGCGAAGGAGGTTTTCTCTCGGTGACCGGTGGCCCGGGTGAGGAGCAAATGGCCAAGGCCGGGTGCTCGATTGCCGATATTTCCGCGGGCATGTACGCCTACAGCGGGGTGCTGTCGGCGCTGTTGCTGCGCGGCAAGACCGGCAAGGGCAGCCGCATCGACGTGAGCATGCTTGAAGGCCTGGTGGAGTGGATGGGGTACCCCATGTACTACGCCTTCGAGGGCGCCGAGCCGCCGCCGCGCGCTGGCGCCGCCCATTCCACCATCTACCCGTACGGGCCGTTCCCGGTAGGCGATGGCGGCACGGTGATGCTGGGGCTGCAGAACGAACGCGAGTGGGCGTCGTTTTGCGCCAAGGTGCTGTTGAACGCGGAACTGGCCAGTGACGAGCGCTTCGACGCCAACGCCAAGCGCTCGGCCAACCGTGCCGAGTTGCGGCAGATCATCGTCGAGCGTTTCGCCGCATTGACCCTCGATGAAGTGGTGGAGCGCCTGCAGCAGGCGCAGATCGCCAACGCGCGGGTCAACGACATGCAAGGCGTGTGGGATCACCCGCAGCTCAAGGCCCGGGATAGCTGGCGCGAGATCGACAGCCCGGTGGGCAAGTTGCCGGCGCTGTTGCCGCCGGGGCGCAACGGCGCGTTCGAGCCGCGCATGGACGCGGTGCCGGGGCTGGGAGAGCACACGGCGAGCATCCTCGGCAAGCTGGGTTACGGTGCGCAGGATCTTGAGCGTCTGCGCGGTCAGGGCACTATCTAGACCGGCCCCGCCGATACCAGGGCTTGCGCCCTATCGCCCGCAGATCCGTTGGAGCAGCACCATGAACCAGCTTTACCGCAGTGCCCTGTTCGTTCCCGGCAGCCGCCCCGAGCGTTTCGCCAAGGCGCTGGCCAGCGGCGCGGACGCTGTGATCGTCGATTTCGAGGACGCCGTGGAGGAGGGGCTCAAAGCCCAGGCGCGCGCCCAGCTTGGGGTGTTTTGCGATCAACACCCCGAAGCCCGTGTGTGGGTGCGGGTGAACGCTGCCGGGCATGCCGAGCACTGCGCCGATCTGGCGTTCTGCAGCGATCGCCTGCAGGTGTCCCATGTGGTTTTGCCCAAAGCCGAAAGCCACCACCAGATCAGCCGCGCGGCGGCCACCGGCAAGGCGGTCATTGCCATCATCGAAAGCGCTGCCGGGGTGCTGCATCTCGGCGAGATCGCCCGCAGCCCGGGGATCGCTACCCTGGCCTTTGGTGGTATCGATTACGCGCTGGACCTTAACCTCAACGATGGCACACCGGCGGCGGACTTTGCCCTCGATCAGGCGCGGCTGGCCGTGGTGCTTCACGCCCGCGCCGCAGGCCTGATGGCACCTTTGGACGGTGTATTCCCGGCCATCGCCGATGAAGAGGGGCTGCGTGCAGCCGTCGGCCATGCCCGGGATATGGGCTTTGCCGGGACCTTGTGCATTCATCCGCGGCAGGTGGCGCCGATTCATGCCGCATTGGCGGCCGATGCCCGGCAACTGGCCTGGGCGCAGCGTGTGGTGGCCCAGGCGGCGCAGAACGCCGGAGCCTTTCAGCTGGACGGTCAGATGATCGACGCGCCGGTACTGGCCCGGGCCCGACGCTTGCTCGCGCAGTCAACGGCCGTCGCCTCTGCGCGGTAATGGTCCACGGATGCGGCAGCATCGCCCTGGATGGTTTAACCTCTCTGTCACTTGTTTCACGCAGTATCCGACGCAGTGACGGAGACTCCCCATGCTCGATAATGACGTCCAGACCGCGCTCGGCGGGTTATGCGAGCGCATGGCGCAGCGCTCGGTGCTGGTGCTGACCGGCGCAGGTATCAGTACCGCCTCCGGCATCCCCGACTACCGCGACACCGAAGGCGTGCGCCGTGGCAACGCGCCGATGATGCATCAGGAGTTCATCGGTTCGGCCAGCGCGCGCAAGCGCTATTGGGCGCGGGCCATGTTCGGCTGGCATGGCGTCGGTCAGGCACGCCCCAATGCGGCGCACCAGGCATTGGCCACCTTGCAGCAGCAGGGGCCGTACAGAATCATGCCGAGCACCGCCAGGCCAGGCTCGGCCATGATCATGATCAAACCGATGGCAACCAGGGCGGTCGAACCGAGCATGCTCCAGATCGGATGCGCCTTGCGCGCGAACAGCACTTCCACCACCCGCGCCCCGACCTGACTGGGCCCGATCAATGCGGCGATAGCCAATGCCGCTACCAGCGTTGCGCCGCGCGCCTGCAACAAGGCGATCAATTGCACCGAGATCGCCGTCATGATCACTGCGGCGAGAATGAAGCTCGCGGTCATCAGCCAATAGATTCGGCCTTGGGGCGCCGGCAGGTGCTGGTCTTCGGTTGGCACGCCAGCGGCCTCTGCGCCGGGCGCCTTGACGGCCTGGGGCGGCAACGTGAACAGATAGATCGGCAGCACCAGCAATACTAGCATCGCGCTGTAGGCCAGGCAGGCACCTCGCCAGCCCAGATGCTCCACCAGGAGCGCCACCAGCGGCCAGGTAATGCTGGTGCAGAAGCCGGAAACCAGCGTGACCTGAGTGATGGCTCCCCGGGCATTCTTGCCATAGCGCTGGCCCAGCGTCGCGAACAACGGATCGTAAAGACCCGCTGCCATGCCGGTGCCGATGATCAACCAGGCGCCGACAAAAAACGGCAGGGTGGGCGCGATGGCGAGCAGTAGCAGGCCGATGGCAATGATCGGGCTGCTGGCCAGCAGCATTGGCCGGCCGCCGAACCGGGTGATCAGCTTGCCCACCGCTGGCGCCAGCAGGCCAGAGACCAGGATGCCGACGGATAACGACCCATAGACCCAGGACTGCGCCCAGCCGGTATCGCGCACGACTGCAGCGGCCAGCACGGCGGTCAGGTAGAAGGAGCCGCCCCAGGCGATGATCTGGGCGATGCCGAGCAGACTTGAGTTGAGGATGGAGGGGCGAGCAGGCAGATCGGTCACTGAGGTCTCGACGTGGAAGGCGCTGGGGGAGGCGCCATTGTGCCATGCCGACGAGCTGTAGCAAGGCGCGGCGCGCCTCGCTACAGGGTGCGCGGGTTACAGGTCGAGCTGTTGCTTGGCCAGCTTGACCACATTGTCGACATTGAAGCCGAACTTGGCCTGCAGCTTGGCCAGCGGCGCCGAGCCGCCGAAGCTGTTCATCACCACCTTGGCGCCGCTTTGCCCGACGTAACGATCCCAGCCCAGCGGGCCGGCTTGCTCGATGGCCACCCTGGCCTTGATGGCGGCGGGCAGCACCTGCTCGCGGTAGGCGGCGTCCTGTTCTTCGAACAACTCCCAGCATGGCAGCGACACCACTCGTGCGCCGATACCCTGGCTCTGCAGTTGCTCATAAGCCTCCACCGCTAGGCTCAACTCGCTGCCGGTGGCCAGCAGTATCACCTGCGGCTTGCCGTTGTCGGCATCGGCCAGCACATAGCCGCCCTTGGCCACGCCGGACGCCGGAGCATAACGGGTACGGTCCAGGGTCGGCAGATTCTGCCGCGACAGGATCAGGCACGACGGCTTGTGCGTCTGGCTCAGGGCGACCTTCCAGGCTTGCGCCGCCTCATTGGCATCGCCAGGACGCAAGGTCAGCAAGCCCGGCGTTGCGCGCAGCTGGGTGAGGTGCTCGATCGGCTGGTGGGTCGGGCCGTCCTCGCCGACGCCGATGGAGTCATGGGTGAACACGAACACCACCGGGATCTCCATGATCGCCGCCAGACGGATGGGCGGCTTCATGTAGTCGCTGAACACCAGAAAGGTCGAGGTGTACGAGCGCAGGTAGGACAGCGCCAGGCCGTTGGCAATGGCGCCCATGGCATGTTCACGCACACCGAAGTGCAGGTTGCGACCGCTGTAGTTGCTAGCGCTGAAGCTGCCGGCGCCGTCGAACGTCAGGTTGGTCTTGGTCGAAGGCGAAAGGTCGGCAGAACCGCCGATCACCCACGGGATCTGTTCGGCGAAGGCATTGAGCACCTTGCCGCCCGAAGCGCGGGTCGCGACGCCTTTTTCGTCGGCGTCGAACACCGGCAGCTTCGCCGCCCAGCCTTCAGGCATTTCGCCGGCTCGCATGCGCTGGAGTTCATCGGCCAGCGCGGGCTCTGTGGTCTTGAGGCTTTCCAGTGCCTTGTTCCAGGCACTGAATTGGCTGTCGGCACGCGTCAGCAAGGCATCCCGCAGCACGGTGCGGATCTGCTCCGGCACATCGAAACTGGCATCCGGGTTGACCCCATAGGCAGTTTTGGCCAGGCGGATCTCATCCTCGCCCAATGGCTCACCGTGGGCAGCGGCGGTGTTCTGTTTGTGCGGGGCGCCATAACCGATCAGGCTGTCGACCACGATCAGGGTCGGCGCATCGGTGGTGTTGCGGAAAGTCTCCAGCGCCTGCGCCAGCGCCTCGGTGTCGTTGGCATCCGTCACGTGCAGGGTACGCCAGCCGTAGGCGCGGAAACGTGCAGCGACGTCGTCGCTGAAGGCCAGCTCGGTGTGGCCCTCGATGCTGATGGTGTTGTTGTCGTAGATCCAGCACAGGTTGGCCAGCTTCAGATGGCCGGCCACCGAGGCGGCTTCGGAGCTGATCCCTTCCATCATGTCGCCGTCGCCGCACAGGGTGTAGACCTTATAGTCGAACAGGGTGGCGCCCGGGCGGTTGAAGCGCTCGCCCAACCAGCGCTCGGCCATGGCCATGCCGACGCTGTTGGCGCAGCCCTGACCCAATGGCCCGGTGGTGGTCTCGACCCCAGTGGTCATGCGGTATTCCGGATGGCCGGGGGTCTTGGAGTCGAGCTGACGGAATTGCTTGATATCGTCCAGGCTGACGGCCGGCTTGCCGGTCAAGGTGCCATTGGCATCGATCTCATCGACGCCGGCCAGGTGCAGCAGCGAATACAGCAGCATCGAGGCATGGCCGACCGAGAGCACAAAGCGGTCGCGGTTGGGCCAGTCGGGATGCTGCGGGTGGTAGCGCAAGAAGCGACTCCACAAGGTATAGCCAACCGGCGCCAGCGCCATAGGCGTGCCCGGGTGTCCGGAATTCGCCTTTTGCACGGCGTCCATGGACAGGGTACGGATGGTGTTGATGGACAGGAGTTCTTGAGCGTTGCTGTGCTCGGTGTTCGATGGGGCAGAAGAGGGCATGACAATGATCCTTTAGCCTTGGAACGGGGAGAAAAAATGATTCAGCTCGTAAAGCTGACCGCTCCTGGCGCCCTGAGTTGCCTTCGGATTATGAAAAGTTGGGTGAACAGCTAATAATCAGGCAATAAAAAACCGCTGTTAATTACCAAGGGTAATCGCCAGCGGTTTTTATTTGTAGCCTACTAATAACGGTCGGGTCTGAGCAGAGGTTGTCGCGTATCGAGTCCGGTCATATGAAACCCGCACCGAACACTCAACCATTCTGGCAACCATTGCCCAGGCGGGTGTATTCAAGGTTGTGGGTTACACCCTTGCTGTCAACGTAGACCATATTGGCATTGGTGGTACCGCAGGTGTCCGGATCATCGGCTTTGATGCTGACGACTTTGGCGATATCCAAGTGTTGCGAATAATTGTATTGCACGGGAGCAGGTTGCGACGGGTTGACGGTGACCCGGTCCAGTGAGGCAGGTTCGGCAGCAGCGGCAAACACGCTGAATAAAGACATGGCGGCAAACAGTGCATATTTCATGAGCGTACTCCATAGAATTTGGCAGTGTGATACGGGTGCGGAGCGAAGCGCTTGTTTCGTTCCAGTAATCGAAGTCTAGGCCCGATTGTGATAAGCCTGAAATACCGGTTATCAATACACTACATCATCGAAAATGATTGTCAGGCCACAGGCGAGTTCCGTGGACGCTGCCTCGGGGCCCCGGCAGGGGCGAACTCAGCTGCAACAGGGCATGAATGCCTGGCGCGTAGATGGCGCGAGAGGTAACAACGGGTGTGAAACCGATAAAAAAACCGCCGCCAGTTACTGAATAGCAACTGACGGCGGTTTTTGCCTGGAACGATAAAATGACAACTCGGTCTGATATTGCGCTGGCAAATAACCCGCCAGCTTGGACATCCCAATGACTGCAGAATCAACCATTCTGGCAACCATTGCCCAAGCGAGTGTATTCGAGATTATGGGTCACGCCCTTGCTGTCGACATACACCATGTTGGCGTTGGTCAGGCCGCAGGCATCAGGATTGTCGGCCTTGGTGCTTATTACCTTGGCGATGTCCAGATGTTGCGAGTAGTTGTATTCAACGGTCGGTACTTTCGCTCCGTTGACAGTAACAGGCGCCAAGTTCACAGGCTCGGCTGCAGCGGCAAACAAGCTGAACATCGACAGGGCGGCAAAGAGTGCATATTTCATGAGGGTAACTCCAGTTGGTTTAGGTCTGGAGCGAATCACTTGTTTCGCTCCGGTAACTGAAGTTTATGCGTGTGGGTAAAAACCCAGAAATACTGCTGATCAATACAGCGCATCATTGAAAATGATTGCTGCATTCAACCTTGGCTCGACGTGGATGCAGCGAGGGGCGGCCCCCTCGCCGAGAGGGGTCAGGCGAGCAGTTCGGAGAACGCCTTGTCGGCTTCCAGTACCGCCGGCAGTGCCTCGAACACCGCCGCCAGCTTCACGCCTTCGAACAGCGGCCCGTTGACGGCCTCCTGCGCCTCGGCCGTTGCACCACCGTGCTCATCCAGGGCGTCCGCGATCAAAATCGCCTGGGCGACGATTCGCGGCTGTATCGCGTCGGCTGGCGCTTTCAGTGGCTGGGCCTGATAGGCAATGGCGTCTTGAATCACCTTCGGCAGTTGCCAGCGTTTGGCCAGTTCGGCACCGACTTCCGGATAGCCGAAACCCAGTTGCAGGGTCTCATTGGCGACCCGCCCGGCGCCGCTGTGGCCGCTGTTAATGCGTGCAGCGATCTCCGGCGCGCCAGTCTGGATCAGCAATTCGCCGATGTTGTGCATCACTCCGCAGGTAAAGGCGATTTCAGCGTCGGCCCCGGAATGCTTGGCCAGCAGCTTGCAGATGCCGGCCACCTGGAAGCTTTTGTGCCAGAACCCTTTGAGATCGAAGTTTGGGCCGGCCTTGAACGCTCCGGTCACCGCCGAGGACAGCACCAGAGTCCGCAAGGTGTCGAAGCCCAGGCGCATGGCGGCGTCTTCGATGCTCGAGGACTCTCGCGACCCCCTGAAACGTGCCGAGTTGGCCAGGCGCAGGATCTTGGCGGCGATGACCGGATCTTTCTCGATGTTCTTGGCCACACTGTCGAGGCTGGTCCTGGGGCTGTCGAACTGCAGGATCAGGTCCTGTGCGACCTTGGGAATGCTGGGCAGGGCATGCAGCGACTTGAAGAGGCTTTCGAGTTCCATGGGGGCTACCTTTCACGACAGATTAACCAACGATAGGCAATTTCCAGCGGAAGGCAAAAAAGCCGTCCTGGTGAGTGTATCTGCCCCCAGGACGATTAATTGACCCCGATTTTCGACGTCAGCCCGGCACGGGTCAGCAAGCGCTCGCAGCGCGGCGACAGATGACTGAGTTCAAAGCCCTTGCCGAACTTCTCGTAGCGCGCGGCAAGCCCTTCGAGAGCGGCGATGGCCGAGTGGTCGACGACGTGCAGGTAACGACAATCGACGATCACCGAATCGGGATCACGCTGCGGATCGAACAGCGCCTGAAAGTGCGTGGTCGAGGCGAAGAACAGCGTGCCGTGGGGTGTGTAGACCTTGCGCCCGGGAACGCTGTCGTCCGCCTCGGCACGCATGTCCCGTGAATGCTGCCAGGCGAATGCCAGCGCGGCGATCAAGATACCGCACAGCACTGCGGTGGCCAGATCGGTCAGCACGGTGATGACTGTTACCGCGACCACCACCACGGCGTCGTTGAGCGGTACCTTGCCCAGCACCCTGAGCGAACCCCAGGCGAAGGTCTGCTGGGCGACCACGAACATCACTCCCGCCAACGCGGCGAGGGGGATGCGCTCGATCCACGGCGAGAGAAACAGGATGAATAACAGGATCATGACGCCGCTGACCACGCCGGACAGACGGCCGCGTCCGCCCGAGCTGAGGTTGATGACAGTCTGGCCGATCATCGCGCAGCCGCCCATGCCGCCGAACAGGCCGGACACCACATTGGCAGCGCCCAGGGCTACGCACTCGCGGTTGGGTTGGCCACGGGTTTCAGTCAGCTCGTCGGTGAGGTTGAAGGTCAGCAGGGTTTCCAGCAGGCCGACCATCGCCATCAGCGTTGCATAAGGCGCGATGATTTTCAGGGTCGCCAGGTTCAGCGGCACGCTGGGCCAGTGGAAGGTCGGCAGGCCGCCGGCGATGGTGGCCATGTCCGCCAGGGTGCGAGTCGGCAGACCCGCCAGGGCGACCAGCAGGCTGACGCCGACGATCGCCACCAGCGCACCCGGCACGGCTTTGGTAAAGCGCGGCAGCACATAGACGACCGCCATGGTCACCGCCACCAGCGCCAGCATCACCAGCAATGGCTGACCGCTGAGCCAGTGCCCGTCCGGCAGCTTGAAATGATCCAGCTGGGCCATGGCAATGATGATCGCCAGACCGTTGACGAAGCCGAGCATGACCGGATGCGGCACCATACGCACCAGCTTGCCGAGCCTGAGCAGGCCGAACAGCACCATGATCAGGCCGCCGAGCACCACCGTCGCCAGCAGGTACTCGACGCCGTGCTGCACTACCAACGCGACAATCACCACCGCCATGGAGCCGGCTGCCCCGGAGATCATCGCCGGGCGGCCGCCGAACAGCGCGGTCAAGGTGCAGATGATGAAGGCGCCATACAGACCCATCAGCGGGTTGACCTGGGCCACCAGGGCAAAGGCGATGCACTCGGGGACGAGGGCGAAGGATGAGGTCAGGCCGGCGAGGAGGTTACTGCGCAAAGCGGTCAGGGACATGGGTTACCTGGATCAGCACACCGACCTCACGGGCACGCGGGCTCGCAAGGCAGTTGTTATAAGAAGGGAAGGGCAATCCTAACAGAATTGCAAGTGGATGTGTCCGCACCGCCCATGCCAACGGGCCTGGCATCTGATCCGCAAAATTCCCAAGACCCTGCCTCTGTTCTTTTTCTTCCCCGCCCGCCATGCTTGCCGCTGTTTGCCTGCCCGCGGGTCGCCCATGAAACGCTACGAAAAATTCGCCGACCAGATTGCCGAAATGATCCGCTCCGGGGTGCTGGCCGCCAACAGCCGAGTGCCTTCGGTGCGCCATGCCAGTCGTACTTATGGAGTCAGCCCGTCGACAGTGTTTCAGGCCTATTACCTGCTGGAGGATCGGGGGCTGATCCAGGCGCGCGCGCGTTCCGGCTATTTTGTCCGTGAACACGCCATGCAACCGCTGCCCGAGGCCAACCCCGGTGGCGGGCACGCGCAAACCACCGAGGTGGATGTCAGCGAGTTGGTGTTCTCGGTGCTGGGTTCGCTGAAAAACCCCGCGACCGTGCCCTTCGGCTCGGCCTTCCCCAGCCCGGAGCTGTTTCCCCTGGCACGGCTGGCGCGCTCCATGGCCCAGAGCCTGAAGATGCTGTCGCCCCATGCCATCGTCGCCGACATGACCGCCGGCAATGCCGACCTGCGGCGGCAGATCGCCTTGCGCTACGGCGTCAGCGGCGTGCATTCGCCGGTCGACGAACTGGTCATCACCAATGGCGCCATGGAAGCCTTGAACCTCTGCCTGCAGGCGGTGACCCAGCCCGGCGATCTGGTGGCGATCGAGGCCCCGGCGTTCTATGCGACCTTGCAGGTCCTGGAGCGCCTGAAACTCAAGGCTGTGGAAATTCCTGTGCACCCGCGTGAAGGCATCGATTTGCAGGTGCTCGCCCAGAGCTTGCAACAATGGCCGATCAAGGCCTGCTGGTTCATGAGCAGCCTGCAGAACCCGCTGGGGGCGAGCATGAGCGACGAGACCCGGCAAGGGCTGTATGACTTGCTGTGCGAGCATCAGGTGCCGCTGGTAGAAGATGACGTGTATGCCGAACTGTATTACGGCGTGCAGCCGCGCAAGCCGGTGAAGGGCTTCGACCGTGAAGGCCTGGTGATGCACTGTGGTTCGTTTTCCAAGTGCCTGGCGCCGGGCTATCGAGTCGGCTGGGTGGCCGGCGGGCGCTATGCCGAGCGCATCAGGCGGCAACAGTTGATGACCACGATTTCGCCTTCTGTGCCAGCCCAGGCCGCGATCGCCGATTACCTGCAGCACGGCGGCTACGATCGGCACCTACGCAAGTTGCGCGACCATCTGGAAATGCAGCAAAGCGCCATGCTGGCATCGGCGGCGCGGCATTTTCCGGCGCAGACGCGGGTAACCCGGCCGGCCGGCGGGTATTTTCTGTGGTTCGAGTTTCCTCGCGAGGTGGATTCGCTGCAGCTGTTTCATCAGGCACTGGAACGCAACGTCAGCCTTGCGCCGGGTCCGATCTTTTCCGCCACCGGGCGCTTTGGCAATTGCGCGCGCCTCAACCACGGCTATCCGTGGGATGAGCACAGCGAGGCGGCGATGCAGACGTTAGGGGAGTTGTTGCAGCGCTTTTAACCCTGTAGCGGGGGGGCTCGCCGCCGAAAAGTCTGTCAGCCACTTCAATGCGACTGACAGACTTTTCGGGGGCAAGCCCCCTCGCTACAGTCAGAGTCAGAGTCAGGGTCAGGGTCAGGGTCAGGGTCAGCGTCAGGCGGGGACTTCGTCTTCGCCCAGATGCTTTTCCAGATGCCGCTCGATCTGCTCCAGGGATTTGCCCTTGGTCTCAGGCACCCAGATCATCACGAACAGCAGCGACAGCACGTTGATCCCGGCGAACACCAGAAAGGTGGCGCTGCCGAACAGGCTCAGCGACAGCGGGAACAGGAACGCTACGGTGGCGTTGCAGATCCACTGCACGCACACCGCCATGCCGGTCATCGAGCCGCGCAGGTGGGACGGGAACAGCTCCGACATCAACAGCCAGTACACCGGGGCGATGAACGTCTGCATGAACAGCAGGAACATCAAAATGCAACCCAGCGCCAGATAGCTCTGCATCGGCCCTGATGGCAGCAGGCTCAGCACCAGGCCCAGCAGCACCTGCGCGAGAATCACGAAACTCAAGCCGCTGATCAGCATGGGCCGACGACCGATACGCCCCACCAGCCAGATCCCCAATACCGTCGCCAGCACCGACACCACACCGTTGCCGATGGTCGCGGTCAGCGCTGCGTTGGTGCCCAGGCCCGTGGACTTGAGAATGATCGGGGTGAAATACATGAAGGCATTGACGCCGGTGAACTGCGCGACGAAGCCCAGGCCGATACCGATGTAGAGCAGCTTGCGCGTCCAGGGCTCGGCAAAGGCGGCGAACCAGCCGGACTGTTCGTGATCGATCTCGTTCTGGCGGATGATCTCTTTCATTTCTCGCTCGGCCTGCTCCGGGTCGGCGCGAATTTCCAGCAGCACCTCCCGCGCTTCGTCGTAGCGGTCCTTGGAGGCCAGCCAGCGCGGCGACTTGGGAACGAAGTGCATGCCGACATAGAGCAACGCTGCCGGCAGCATGGCGATCGCCAGCATGTAGCGCCACACGTGGGGCGTGTGGGCGAAATAGGCGAGCAGGGCGTTGGACGAATAGGCCAGGAATTGCCCGAGCACGATCATCAGTTCGTTCTGGCTGACCAGGCGGCCGCGGCGTTTGGGCCCGGCCATTTCAGCGAGGAACATCGGCACCGTGGCAGACGCGCCGCCCACCGCCATGCCGAGAATGAAGCGGGTGATCACCATGACGGTCACGTCCGGTGCCAGGGTGCTGCCCAAGGCGCCGATCATGAACAGAATGGCCAGGCCCTTGAGCGCCGTGAGGCGGCCGAAGCGATCCGCCAGGTGCCCGGCGAACAGCGAGCCCAGGGCGGCGCCGAGAATCAATGAGGACGCCACCAGACCCTCGGTGACCGGGGTCAAGCCCAGGCCGCCTTGGTCGGCAGGCAAGGTCATGAACGGCAAGGCACCGGAAATCACCCCGGTGTCATAACCAAAGGCGAGAGCGCCCATGGTGGCGATCACGGCGACGCGGATGATCAGGCGGTTGGCGCGCTTGGTGGCAGCGTCGTCAGGTTCGGCGCCCGCGGCAAGCGGGGAAGGGGTGGAGGCAAGCATGGCAAACACGATCCTTTATCAGAAGACAGGTGCAGTAGGGGTGCCCCTGTAACCAATGGATCGCGGCGCGAAGCAGACGTTCAACGCTAAATGGCATTGCGCCAGTTATTGGCACGGTACGGATTGTCGCACCCGCGTGAAATGCATCGAGGGGGCAGGCCCCCTCGATGCACGGGTGTCGCCTGATCATGCGGCGTCGGCTTCAGCCTTGAGCGTCGCCATGTCGATCACGAAACGGTACTTCACATCACCCTTGAGCATGCGCTCGTAGGCCTCGTTGATGTCTTTCATGGCGATGATCTCGATATCCGAGACGATGCCGTGCTTGGCGCAGAAATCCAGCATTTCCTGGGTTTCACGAATCCCGCCGATCAGCGAGCCGGCCAGGCTGCGGCGCTTGAAGATCAGGTTGAACACCGTAGGCGACGGGTGCGGATGATCCGGAGCGCCGACCAGGGTCATGGTGCCGTCGCGCTTGAGCAGATTGAGGAAAGCATCCAGATCATGGGGGGCGGCCACGGTGTTGAGGATGAAATCCAGGCTGTTGGCCTGGGTGGCCATTTCGTCAGCGTTGCGCGACACGATGACTTCATCGGCGCCCAGGCGCAGGCCGTCTGCGCGCTTGCTCTCGGAGGTGGTGAACAGCACCACGTGAGCGCCCATGGCGTGGGCGATCTTCACCGCCATATGGCCAAGGCCACCCAGGCCGACGACGCCGACCTTCTTGCCAGGGCCGACTTTCCAGTGGTTGAGGGGCGAAAAGGTGGTGATGCCCGCGCACAACAGCGGCGCGACGGCCGCGAGATTATCGGTAGGGGCGATATGCAGGACGAATTTCTCCTTCACCACCACGCTGTCGCTGTAGCCACCGAAGGTGTTCTCGCCACCGAACACCGGGCCGTTATAGGTACCGGTGAAGCCGTTTTCGCAATACTGCTCCTCGCCCTCGGCGCAGGAGGCGCAGTGCTGGCAGCTGTCGACCATGCAGCCGACGCCAGCCAGGTCGCCGACCTTGAAGCGCGTCACGGCGGAGCCGACAGCGGTTACCTTGCCGACGATTTCGTGGCCGGGGACCGACGGATACAGGGTGTTCTGCCATTCGTTGCGCGCGGTGTGCAGATCGGAGTGGCATACCCCGCAAAACAGAATGTCGATCTGGACGTCATCGGCACCCGGCGTGCGGCGCTCGATCTTGAACGGCTTGAGGCGATCACTGGCGGTTTGCGCTGCGTAGGTTAGAACCTGGGTCATTCAATGGCTCCTTGAAAGGAAGTCTCATGGGGGGACGGCAAAGGACAAGCCTACGCCAACCATCCTCGTTTTGTATGAAAACGCCGCGAAGCAAATGTGCAGAAAATTTGAAGTTTGCGCCAAGGCCTTGTAAATCCGGGGCTCGACGGCGTTAATGGGTCGATTGTGCACCCCGCCGGCCGCTTTGATGATCAGAACCAGCCTTTCGACCAAGCTCTTTATCGCCGTATTGGCCACCATGATTTCCGTGGTGCTGGGCATGGCGGTGGCCAATGGCTTGAGCTTTTCCCGTGGCTTTCTCGGTTACCTCAACGAGCTCAGCGTACAGCGCATGGAGTCGGTGCAACCGCGCTTCGTCGCCGCCTGGCGGCTGCATCAGGATTGGGACTTCGTGCGCGACAAGCCGCCTGCGTGGTTCGAGTTGATCCGCCCCGATCGCCCCGTCAACGACCCTGACGGCGTGCGCTTTGGCCGTCAGACCCCGGTGTCCGACCTTACCGGCGCGGTGTTTCGCATCACCCTGCTGGATGCCGACGGCGAGCGGGTCATGGGCTATTACCAGATCAGCAAGGACGCCATTCGCCTGCCGATCGATGTCGACGGCCGTACCGTCGGCTGGCTGGCGATGACGCCGTTCCAGAGCGTCACCGAAGCCGGCGGCCAGCGCTTCTTCCATAATCAGATGCTCTGGAGCCTGGCGATCGGCAGCCTGTGCGTGCTGCTGGCCGGGCTGATCGCCTGGTGGGTGGCGCGGCGGTTGCTGGCACCGGTGCGCCAGGTGGCCGCGGCGACCCATCGCCTGGCCGCGGGCGACTATGCCGAACGCGTGCATGTCATCACTGATGACGAAGCCGGGCAGCTGGCGCGGGATTTCAACCTGCTGGCCCATACGCTGGAGCGCAACGAGCGTCTGCGGCGCGAATTCATGGCTGACGTTTCCCACGAGCTGCGTACGCCACTGTCAGTGCTGCGCGGCGAGCTCGAAGCGCTGGAAGACGGCGTACGCAAGCCTGACCGCGCGGCGCTGCAGTCGCTGCAAGGCGAAGTGGCGCGGCTCGGCAAGCTGGTGGATGACCTCTACGAGCTGTCGTTGACCGACGTCGGCGCCCTGAGCTACCGCAAGGAAATCATCGACGTGCAGGAGGAAGTCCGGCGCGCGGTGGCGTCCCAGGTCGAGCGTTTTCGTCAGCGCCAATTGCGCCTGAGCATCGAAGCGCCGCCCCTGGCGCAGTGGCTCGCGGCCGACGCCGATCGGTTGCAGCAACTGTTCACCAATCTGCTGGAAAACAGCCTGCGCTATACCGACCCCGGCGGTGAGCTGAGGGTGATCCTCAGCGACGATCCTGCCCTGATCCGTATCGATTTCATCGACTCGTCGCCGGGTGTGGACGACCAGCAGCTGCCGCGGTTGTTCGAGCGGTTCTACCGTACCGAAGGCTCGCGCAACCGCGAGAGCGGCGGGGCGGGGCTGGGGCTGGCCATCTGCGAGAGCATCGTCACCGCCCATGGCGGCACCTTGACTGCCCAACGCTCGCCGCTGGGCGGGTTATGGCTAAGTATTCGTTTGCCCAAAGGAGCCGCGTAATGGACGCCGCGCATATTTTAGTGGTCGAGGATGAACCCAAGCTCGCGGCGCTGTTGCGCGACTATCTGCTGGCCGCCGGCCACAGCGTCGAGTGCCTGGGCGACGGCTTGCAGGTGATCCCGAGCGTGCAGGCCCGCGAGCCGGATTTGATCCTGCTCGACCTCATGTTGCCGGGCCGCGACGGTCTCTCGCTGTGCCGCGAACTGCGCGCGTTCAGTGACGTGCCGATCATGATGATCACTGCACGGGTCGAGGAAATCGATCGCCTGCTGGGGCTCGACAGCGGCGCCGATGACTACATCTGCAAGCCTTTCAGCCCCAGGGAGGTGGTAGCGCGGGTGCGTGCGATCCTGCGTCGCCGCGAGCCTCGCGGGGCCGGCCCGGGTACCGTGCTGGTGCTCGACGAAGGCAGCTGGAAGGCCAGTTATCGCGGGGTCGAGATGGACCTCACCCCGGTGGAGTTTCGCTTGCTCAATTGCCTGGCCAGCGCGCCGGGCCAGGTGTTTTCCCGCGACCAATTGCTCGATCGACTGTACCCGGACCACCGCGTGGTCACCGACCGCACGGTCGACAGCCACGTCAAGAATGTCCGCCGCAAGCTGGAGCAGATCGACCCGAGCTGCACGCCGATCCAGTCGATATACGGCGTGGGCTATCGCTTCGAGCTGTAATCGCGGCTAAGTGGATTTACGCGTGCGCTGTTCCAGCACCAGATAGATCACACAGGAAATCGCCAACGGCAGCAGGAAGTACAGCGCCCGATAGCCGATCAGCGCGGCCAGCAGGGCGCCCTTGGAATACTCACCCTGCAACAGGGTGATGAAGATCGTTTCCAGCACCCCCAAGCCTGCAGGAATATGAGTGATGACCCCGGCGATGCTGCTGATCAACAGGATCGCCAGCACCTCGAAAAAGCTCACCTTGGCGGGCAGCAGCAGGTAGATCAGCGCGCCCATCAATGCCCAGTTCAAGGCCCCCGTGGCCCCTTGCAGCAGCGCAAAGCGAAAGGTCGGCAAGGTGATTTCCTGGCCACGCACACGCCAGGTGCGTTTGCGTGCAAAGGCGCAGGCCAGCAGATAGGCGACCCCGACCAGCACCATGGCCACGCCGATCAGGCGCAGCCCGGTAGCGCCGATCTTCACCCCGGCGGGCAGGTCAGGAAACCCGAGCGCGAAGACTGTGCCGCCGATCAGCAGATAGCCCAACCAGTTGGTGACCAGGCCAAGGCTGAGGATCTGGGTGATGGTCGCCGCCTTCAACCCCAGCTTGCCGTAGAGCCGGTAGCGCAGGGCGATACCGCCGACCCAGCTGCTGAGGTTGAGGTTGAAGGCATAGCAGACGAACGCCAACGGCAGCACCCGAGTGGCAGGCACCTGGTGCCCGGTGTAGCGCTTGGACAACAGATCATAGCTGGCGAACACCAGGTAGCTGGCCAGGGTGATCGCCACGCCCACCAGCAGGGTAGTCAGTTTGTAGGAGCGCAAGGCGTGACTGACTTCTTGCCAGTCCATGTTGCGCACCAGCAGGAACAACAGCACCGGTACCATGACGAAACACAACACCGCCACGCCGCGTTTGAGCCAACGCCACAGGCTGCGTTTTTGCGGGGTAGAGGCCTGGCCGGGATGTTCGGCGACGGTGGCTTTCATGAGGCCTTCTCCTGATCGAATGCCGGGGTCACCGGCGTCTCGCCGGGCGTCGGCAGCATCGGCTTGAGTTTTGGTGAGTGGGCAGGCAGCAAACCGACAATGGCCGGGAAATGACGCAAGAAGTGGAAACACACGAAAATGATCGGCGCTCGCCACCAGTAGCCGCGCAATACGCGCTCCAGAGCGATGGATTTGCAGTGCGTCTGGGACAGTTCGTGCAAGTGCTCATGCAGGCGTTGGTTGAAGGCGCGATCGTCGATGATCAGGTTGCCTTCCAGATTGAGCGACAGGCTGAGCGGGTCGAGATTGCTCGAGCCCACCGTCGACCACTGCTCATCCACCAAGGCGACCTTGCCGTGCAGCGGTCGCTCGATGTACTCGCGGATCACCACGCCATCACGCAGCAGATAGTTGTACAGCAGGCGTGAGCACAGGCGCACCAGGGGCATGTCCGGCATGCCTTGCAGGATCAGGGTGACATTGACCCCCCGACGCGCCGCGTTGCGAAGCTCGCGCAACAGCCGGTAGCCAGGGAAGAAATAGGCATTGGCGATGATGATGCGCTGGCGCGCCTGGCTGACCGCATTCAGGTAGTGCTGCTCGATGTCATTGGTGTGGGCGGTGTTGTCGCGCACACTCAGCAGCATCCGCGCCCGGGCGGTATCGGCTTCCGGCGCCGGACCACGAGATAACCATGGCTTGGCGGTACGGGTCAGGCGGCTGGTTTCGTCCATCAGCTTCAGCGTGGCGCGGTGCAGGTCGGCGACGATCGGGCCACGCACGCGCATGGCGTAATCCTGCTTGGCCATGGGCCCGTAGTCCGCCAGGTGGTCGGCGCAATAATTGATGCCGCCGATAAAGCCGATCTCACCGTCGACGATCACATGCTTGCGGTGCAAGCGGCGAAACAGATTGGTGCGTACGCCAAAGCGCCGCGGCTGTGGATCGAATGCCAGCAGATGCACGCCGGCATCGGTCAGGGCACGGATAAACGGCGCTTGCAGCTCATCGCTGCCGTAGCCGTCGACCAGCATCTCCACCCGCACGCCGCGCTGGGCCGCCTCGATCAACGCCTGCTGCAGTTCGCGACCGACCTTGTCGTCACGGAAGATAAAGGTCTCGATCAAGACTTCTTCACGGGCATTGCGAACAGCGGCAAACACGCTCGGGAAGAACTCCTCGCCGTTGATCAGCAATTGCGCTTCGTTGTCCGCGCGCCAGTGTTCGTCGGGGTTGGCGATGAAGTTCTGCATCGACTTGTCCATGCCAGTCGGGCTCATAGGTGTACCTCGACTGCCAGCGGCACATGGTCGGACAGATGCGACCAGGGCTTGCGCGCCAACACCTGGGGCATGAACGCCCTGGCATTGCGCAGGTAGATGCGATCCAGGCACAACAGCGGCCAGCGCGCCGGAAAGCTGCGGGCAGGGGCGCCGAAGGTGTCGACGAAGACCTCATGCATGCCGGCATCGGCCAGAATGCTGTCGGCGCGCTGGCGCCAGTCGTTGAAGTCGCCGGCGACGATCACCGGAGCGCCTTCGGGAATCCGCTGCAGCAGGTCGCAGAGCAAGCGCAGCTGCTGCTGGCGCTGGCCCTCGCGCAGGCCCAGGTGCACACATATGGTGTGCACTTCACCCTGGCCCGGGACCGCCAGCACCGAATGCAGCAAGCCGCGTTCTTCGGTGCCGTCGCTGATCGAGACGTCGAGGTTCTCGTGGCGCAGGATCGGAAATTTCGACAGCAGCGCATTGCCATGCTCGCCGTCCGGATACACCGCATTGCGCCCGTAAGCGAACACCGGCCACATGCTGTCGGCGAGGAACTCGTATTGCGGCACGTCGGACCAATTGTCGTAGCGCTGGCCGTGCTGGCGGTGAGTGCCGAGCACCTCCTGCAGGAACACCACGTCAGCGGACAGCGCCCGCACCGCCTCGCGCAACTCGGGCAGCACAAAACGCCGATTCAAAGGGCTGAAGCCTTTATGGGTGTTGACCGTCAATACGCGCAAGGTAGTGACCGCTGGGGCGTCCTTGGGCAATGCCGTGGCCGGCGTCGCCTGCGCGGCGTCGACGAGATCCTGATCGTGCATGGGTAAAGCTCCTGGCGGGTCATTCGCAGCCGCGCCATGACAGGCAGCGGACATCGGGCGGCTTACGCCAGAGCCGCCGCGCTTGGGCAGCGGGCTCAGACTTTCCGACTGGGCAGGGGGCCGGAAGTTTCAGTGAAGTGCCTGACGGCAGGGTTCGCAGGCCAGGCTGGGCCCGTTGAGGACAGGGCAGGGTAGTAACGGCGCAATTGTATGATAACGTACCACGCGGTAGCGAAAACGCTTCCTCCAACAACAATAAAAGGAACGCCTCCATGCACTCACTCAAGCGCAGTTTGATTGTTCTCTGCCTGTTCAGCGGTTTGGTCAATGCTTCGCCAGCGTCCGATGAGGCCGCGGTCACCGCGGCAGTGGATCGTCTGACTCAGGCAATGCTGCACAAGAACATCGCGGAACTTGAAGCCCTAACCGCGGACAACGTCAGCTACGGCCACTCCAGCGGCAAGGTGCAGGACAAACAAGCCTTCATCGACGATATCAAAACCGGTAGAAGCGGCTTCAACACCCTGAAGATGCTCAATCAGAAGATCATCATGAATGGTGATGTCGCGCTGGTGCGAAACCATTTTTCAGCTGAAGCGGTGAACAGCGGCCAGGTCGTGCCTACCGAGATCGAGAACTTTCAGGTGTGGCAGCAGCGCAAAGGCAAGTGGCTGTTGATTGGGCGCCAGGCTTTCAAGTTCTAGAGGTCGGGCATTTCAAGGCAGGATCTGGCTGAGCAATGGCCAGGTTCTGTTTTGCCAGTCGGGGTGGCGCATGATCAAAGGCTGTTCGGTCTGCCAGTGAGGCTAAGCACAGCGCCAATCGCCTTGCGTCGATGCAATGAGTGCATCCCAATCATCTGGTGGATTGCCTCGGCCCAGCATTTTTTCGAAAACGGCATAGGGATCGGATCTGCTACCTGCGGACCGCAAGGTCTGCTCATCGTTGACCCAGGCATAGACAATGACCCTGGATGTCGAGTCATAGCGGTAAAACAACCGGAATCGTCTGCCAATCTTGGCTCGTCGCCAATGGCGATAGGCTGCCCCCAGGGTATTGCCCTGGCGAAATTCATCCCGTGCCGGGTCACTCGGCACTCCATCCATGATCAGTTGGCTTAACGCACGCAGCAGTTTGACGTTGGCGTTGCCTTCGAACCCTTGCGGGTCGTTTTGCTCGGCGCGTGCAGCGGCCTCCTGCAACTTGCGTAATTGAGAAATCACCCCTTCATGGAACAGCAGCGTCCATCCATGAGACTTGATCAAATCGCAACCTCACCCTCGATATCATCGTCCAGGTTGACTGTGTGACCAGCGTTGGCCAGTAACACGTCGGCAAGGTCTGGCGGCAGTGCGCCGAGATTGCGACCGGCGCGAATGTCGGCTTCCAGCAGGTCGAGAAATGCACCGATCGCCGGATCTTCGTGGGCAGCTTCAACACGACTGACAACGACCTCACCGGCCCGAACGTCAAAGGCGATTTTGCCGCCCGTGTCCAGACCTAGCAATTGGCGGACGGATTTAGGAAGTGTGACTTGACCTTTGGAGGTCAGGGTGGCGATTTCGTGGAAGGCGCGCATGTGCAGGTGCTCCAGATGTTTGGAGTGATGGTAAGGAAAATTCCTTACTTGGTCAATGGAGGTGATCGACTAATTTGACGGTACTAAAGTTGGCGCGGTTAGCCGGGATGTCGTGGGACTAGATGTGATGGAGCATAAGAAAAGGCGGTTGCTAGATGTCAGTCTAGGTGGTCGTAGATTGGCAGCTTGGCTTTTTGCAGCTGGCAACGCAATTGGCCTAGGGACGTCTCTTTGTCTTTCTTAAGTCAGCAAATGATTCCACATTGGATATCTCCCTGAATACGAAGTCGGTCTATGGCACCTTGGATACCTCGTCGGCCACTATCAAGCCAAGATTTTAGTGAGCTGACTCGCTAGCATGGGGTTGCCATGGGTTTGCTCCGCGCCAGTGCTGTGAAATAACGAAGAAAAGTCTATATTCCAGTATAGATGTACCTTAAATGCGAAGTGCTTCCATAAAATTTTCAAGCCAGGCACCGGCCATCGAAGCATATGGGGCTTCCGGCGCGGTGGTCTCCTTCAGTTCGGAGAGCACGCGATCTTGGAGAAGGCGAAGGCGAAGGCGCATGGGCACACCAGCTGCAGGTGTGCCCATCAATAGGCGCTGTGTTGCGGGCTCTTTCAGCGCAGTAATCGACTCAGCCAATTCCGTGATCAAATCACCGAGGAATCGCAGTTTCCTTAGCAAACGGTTGCGATCCTGGAACAGTTTCAGACGGTTCAGACCATAGATGTGAATCGAAACATTGGCGCGTGCTAGCTGTTGCGCATCTGCCGTGGCGCGCACGGCGTTGTCTTCCAGTGGTAGTGGGAAGCTATTTTTCTTACCTGTCTGGTTAGACACATCACTTAGAGAGATAGCGGTGCGCTATCATCTGGGATCCTGAAAGCAGGCCAGCCGTTATCGGCTGTGTATTCCAGATCAGGGCTTTTGGCGGGGGTGTCCTCGGCAGATTTATCGTCAGATAGGAGACACGGATGCGCAGGCCTGTAGTGGCATTTTTCCATTCAGTTCATAAACGTGGCACTGCAATGATTTGCCAGGGCATTGGACAGTACCGGCGATACACCACTGCGTTGCGTAAGGCGCTGCAGGCCGCGCAGGATTTTTTGAGGGTTCCGAATGGCACCACGGTCTTCGAGCCGCTGACGCCTGTTCTGTTAGACCTGCCTTCGTCGCAACGCTATGAGCGTGAGCTGTTGAGTGCGCTGGCCAATGACCAAGTGCGTAATATCGCGATCACCGGTGAGTATGGCGCTGGCAAAAGCAGCGTGATCCGTACGTTTGTGGATAGGCATCCGGAATTCAACTTTGCGTTTATTTCATTAGCCGCCTTTGGCAAGGAGCGCGACCAGGCTGGGGGCAACCAAGACCCCTCGGTGCCCGCGGCTAATGGCCAGACCACTGCTCGGCCGCCAGAAAAACTAACCTCAGAACCTGCAAGCGACACCGATCTTTCAACGCGAATCGAGGAAGCCATCGTTCAGCAGTTGCTTTATGCCGTGCCGTCAAAGCAACTGCCCAAAACCCGCCTGAAACGCATCGTTCAAGCCTCATTGTCTGCGCTCTGGGGCTACACCGCGTTCTTCGTTTTACTGATGGTGTGCGCCCTAAGGCTATATGCACCCGTGGCAGAGAAACCACTGATTATCATCCCTGAGTGGTTACGCGGCTGGCTGTTGCTACTTCCGGATTGGATTGCGGTCGCCGCGCTCGGTGTGGGCGGCGTGTACCTGGTATTCTTTGGGCTAAGGTTGCTGTCCTCGTTCAGCATTGACGGCCTCACCATCAAGGGCGGTAAGTTGGAAACGACGCACCAAGGCTCGGTGCTGCACAAAAATGTCGACGAGATTATTTACTGTTTTGAACGCAGCAATATCAATGTGGTGGTGATCGAAGACCTGGATCGCTTCGGCATTCAAGATGTGTTCACGCGTTTGCGTGAGATCAATTTCATCATCAAGCAGTCACCACAGATTCGGCGGCGCGTGTACTTTGTATACGCGCTACGCGATGAACTGTTCGCAGTGGGTGAGAAAACCAAGTTTTTTGACCTGATTATTCCGATCATCCCGGTTGTCAACTCGGAAAATTCACGCGAGAAGATGATTGAGCTGCTGGGGTTGAGAAAGCTCAACGGGGTGCCGTTAGACACTGGGCTAGATCCTCATCTGCTTGAAACCGTGTCATATTTTATTGATGATATGCGCTTGATCAAAAATATCGTCAACGAATTTGACATGTTCTCCAGCATCCTGAGAGCGGGGTCGGGCTTGAAGCTGGCCCCCAATAAGCTATTTGCGATTATCGCGATTCGCAACTTGCACCCGAATGAGTATGCCGAGCTGGTAAAGCGCCGAGGGCCTATTTATGAGACGCTTCATGGCTTTCGCGAATGGCGGAGTCAACTGCACAAACACGCTGAGAGTGTTTATCAGGCGCTGCGCGAGGAGCGCGAGCGGAAGGTGCAGGAAGTCGCTAGCAGCGCAGCCGAACTACGGACGCACGTTTGGTTGGCGCTATTAGAAAAATCTGGTGCTGAATTCGCTTCGCATGTGCGCATTCGAGATGCGGGCCACTACTCATTGCGCGAGTTTGTTCGCGATGACGTCTTTGACACCATTTTTTCTCAAAACGCTAAGTTAGCGATGATAACGCTTGACCGATATGGCCAGATATCAAACTCGACGTCGGTGCCCGATGCACCATTGGAACTGCTTGCTTCGACAAACTACCAAAAGCGTTATGACCTGCTCCAGCAAACGATGGGCAGAATTGATACAAAGATATCCGAGCAGCGTTTACAGTCGAGTCTGATCAATCGCCTGACCTTTCGTGGCGCCGCCAAACACGGCTATGGCGAAGTGATCCTGCAAAATCTAGCGGGTCTGGAACTTGCCATCTACCTGATGCGCCACGGCTACCTTGATACCGATTACCCAGATTACTTTGGCTACTTTTACCCTGGCTCGCTCACCGCGGAAGATAAAAACCTGCTGCTGGGGCTCAGAGGCGGCGCCATTCCGGACGTGACGACCGTCATCAGCGCGGCCAAGACAGTGGTGGAAAAACTCGATGTCGACGACCTTGGCGATGGGAGGGGTATCATCGCATCGCTGATCGATTACCTGGTGAGTGACGCCTACTCCGCGCCCGATTGGAGCCACGCGCGCGAGTTGCTCATGACCATTTTCAGGAGCGGATTGAAAGATCATCTGGGCAGGATGGCGGAGGCGGCCGAGTTACTGATTTTGGGGCCGAATTCACATCGTTTTGTTCGCGCCGTCTTTGAATTTGAACCTGGTTTGTTCCGTGCACTGCTGACGGAGGCACCTCGCTTCGAGACGGTGATCCTGAAGCAGTTGCTTATTGGCGCCATCCTGGATGGGTTGGCCGCCGACCAGTTGCAGGCACTCGATGTTCATCCGAACACCGAAATTCGCAGCGCCATTGAGGCGCTTGAAGATAACTCGCGCTTGATGCCACAACTCAAAGTGGGCGAGGGCGGGTGGAGTTGGTTGAAGACTTTACCCGTTCAGTTCAATCACTTGGGCGAAACCACGCCTCTGGATGATCTTGCGCAACTGATCGAATGGCGCTGTATCGATTTTAACCTGCACATGCTTACCCTAGTTTGTCAGAAGGGTGACCCCAAAACTGCCGATGACCTACAAAGCAAATCCGCTCACGGCAGCGCGAACGTCACTTACCGTCGCCTCAAGGCGCTAAATATTACGGGCCTTGATGAGCAGTTGCTTGAGTCGCCTGACGCGCTGGCAAATGTGCTTTTGAGTCAAACGGGTGAATTGGAGGAGTCAGCCGCGTCACTTTCAACGTTGCTGAAAGTGCTCGACGTTGCAGCGGAAACCACAAGCATGCACCTGCTGTTTGCGCGCACGATTTGTGAGGTTGAGCGCTTGGAGGACTTACCTCAAAAACTGTGGGCGATTGTGCTATCAACTGATCGCGTCTCGATGCGAGTTGACGCCGTCTGGTCGTTCTTCAACAACGTTTTGCTGCCAGCCCTTACTGATAAAGGTTGCGAACCGGTAGACATGGAGGCCTTCGCGGATTTCATCAAGCACCACACAAAATTCCTGAACCAACATTTATGGGTAAGCAATCAGGCCCGACATATAGATTTGCAGAGCTATCTACTGAGCACACCAGCAGTCGACAACGAAACCGTTGTAGAGCTATTCGCTGGGCTGAACCTGAATAATCCGGTGATCCTAAGTGGTTCTTTAGGCAGATTGCCTGCAGAACGCTGGAAGATGCTGGCGAGCGCGGATTTCTTGGCATTCACTCCTGAGATCCGAGAGTGTATCCGCACATACGACCTCAACTTGGAGGTTCCTTACCTCCTTGCGCACTGGAGTCAGGCACGAGAGCATATCGACTTTACCCAACTGCCCACCGAAATGGTGATCACGCTCAGCCAAAGCAGCGTGCCAACACTAGATGACAAAATCAACCTGTGGACTGCTGTACCGCACGAAACGTTTGATACCTCCGGCGTAGCCACTATGGAAATTGCCCGGCTCTGCAGTTGGCTCAACGCTGGTACGTCGCGTTTCCCCGCCTCGTTTGCCCCCATACTTAGAAAGCTCATGGCTGAGGATGGACTGTCGTCAGAACAGCGACAGGAAATGCTCGTCCAATGTTTAGCGTCCAGCACGTGGGTAGAGGTGACAGCCCTGCTTGGGCTGCTAGCGGAAGGTTTCGACCGGTTAGCGCCCAATGTGAGAAAGATTGAGGTGGCGTCCAGTGCAGCCAATCTACGATTGCTGGAGGCATTGCAAGCACGAGGTTTTGTTGGCAGCGTGACCGCGAAGGACGACGTTCTCACAGCGAACACCCGACCGAGTGAAATGAAGGACACGGCAAGCGCCGAATAGACAGCTTTGTTAGCTCGCTTACATCAGCGTGCTTCTTGAATGGCGCTGAGAGGGTTGCCTATACAGGCATCAATCACGGCGTCGGAGTGGGCGCGCCGCGCCGCGTGAGGCTTTAAGGGAGTCTAGAAAACTCGGGGCGATTCAAATTGAGGTGATCGGATAGCGCTCGACGGCGGTTGGGGAGCAGCAGCGGATGACTTTTTCGAAAAGTGGCTGTTGGACTTCAGCCTGGGGGCATCCTTTTCAAACTATCCAAAGAATGCCCCTAGATGTGCCCCCAATGTAGCAATCGTCTGGAAGTGAATGGATCTCCGTGGTTTGTGGAAAGCCAGAAATGATCAGCCGAACAGCCTGCCAGACGATGCCTAAAGACTCTCCGGATCGCCAAAAAACATCTGCAACCGCGACCGCAACCAACGCTCCCCCGGATCGTTGTCCTGCGAGCCACGCCAGGCCATGTGCATTTCGAAGCTCTGAATCTCCAGCGGCAGCTCCTCGGCGCGCAGGCCACCCGCGGCGGTCAATGCGTCAGCGGTGTAGTCGGGGACGATGGCGATGATGTCGGTACCAGCGAGCAGCGTGCCCAGACCATTGAACTGCGGCACGGCCAGCACCACATGGCGCTTGCGGTCGATCTTTTCCAGAGCCGTGTCGATGAAGCCGCTGAGGTCGCCCGCGTAGGAGACCAGCGCGTGGGGCCGGCTGCAGAAGTCATCCAGGCTCATGCTCCCCGGCATGCTGTCGGCGCGCAGCAGCATCGGCCGCGCGCGGCGCAGCACCTTGCGCTTGGCGTTGGCGGGCAGGTCGTTGGTATAGGCGACGCCGATGGAAATCTCGCCGGAGGCAAGCAGCGCCGGCATCAGGATGTAATTGGTGCGGCGCACCACCAGCACGATCCCGGGGGCCTCGCCGCGCAGACGCTTGAGCAGTTGCGGCAGCAGCGAGAACTCGACGTCGTCCGACAACCCGATGCGAAACACCGCAGTGCTGGTGGCGGGGTCGAATTCGGACGCGCGGCTCACCGCCGTGGAGATCGAGTCCAGCGCCGGGGACAGCAGCGCGAAGATTTCCGTGGCGCGCGCCGACGGCTCCATGCTGCGCCCGGTGCGCACGAACAGCGGATCGTCGAACAGGCTGCGCAGACGCGACAGCGCCGCGCTGATGGCCGGTTGACCGAGAAACAGTTTTTCCGCCGCGCGGGTCACGCTGCGTTCGTGCATCAGGGTTTCAAAAACGATGAGCAGGTTGAGATCGACGCGACGCAGGTCGTTACGGTTCATCTTCAGTGCTTCTGTTCAGTGACGACGAGGGGGCGGGGTGAATCTTAAGGGCAAAGGCTGGTAACCTGCACCGAGAAAATGAAAATTGTGCCGGTTGATTGAATCGCCGATCAATCACAGGCATGTTGACTATTAATAGGCCGCCATAGCCTTAGCGGGAAAGCCCCGATAAAGTTCATGGCATTAGAGGTTACTTTGACGAGGTTTGCGATGTCCCGCACGATCCGTTTTCACAAGTTCGGTCCGGCAGATGTGCTCAAGTGCGAAGAGCACGCAGCCGCTTTGCCTGCGCCTGGTGAAGTGCAGGTTCGTGTCGAAGCTATCGGCATCAGCTGGTACGACATTCTCTGGCGTCAGAACCTGGCGTCCTCCCATGCTCGCCTGCCCGCCGGCCTGGGCCACGAGATGGCCGGTGTGGTGGTCGCTGTGGGCGAGGGCGTCGAAGCGTTGGCCGTGGGCGACAAGGTTGCCAGCTTTCCGGCCGAGAGCCCCAATCAATATCCGGTCTACGGTGAAGTCATCGTACTCCCGGTGACCGCGCTGACCCGCTATCCCGAACTGCTCACTGCGGTTCAGGCCAGCGTTCATTACACGCCGTTGCTGATCGCGTACTTCGCGTATCGCGACCTGGCCCGTACCAAGCCCGGTCAGATTGCGTTGGTCACCGATGCCAGCCATTGTGCCGGTCCTGCCTTCGTGCAATTGGGCAAGGCGTTGGGTGTGCGGGTCGTCGCAGCGACCAAATCGGCGGAGCAGCGTGACTATCTGCTGGCCCTCGGCGCCGAAAAGGTCATCGTCACCGAGGAACAGGATCTGGTCATGCAGATCAGCAAGTTCACCGATGGCCGTGGCGTCGATATGGTCTTCGACGGCCTGGGTGGCCCGCAGATGTCGTTGATGGGCGATGTGCTTGCACCGCGTGGCAGCCTGATTCTGTATGGCCTGCAAGGCGGCAACCAGACGCCGTTCCCGGCCTGCGCGGCGTTCCAGAAGAACATCCAGTTCTACGTACACTGCATCGGAAACTTCACGGGCAAGCCGGAGCTGGGCATCGAGCAGGATCATGAGGCGCTGCAGCGGGCTTTGGCGGACATCAATCAGATGACCGCGGACCGCATCCTGTTGCCCCAGGAGATTCGTGTCTACCCCTTCGGCGAGTTCGTCCAAGCGCATCGCTACATGGACGAGTGCCCTTGCGGCGCCCGCGTGGCGCTGGAAATCGAACCCGCCTAACGCGAGCAGGCGAGGGAGTCGGACTCTCTCGCCCAAGGTCGCAATGGCCTTTGGCCCGCTACATCCCCGCTTACGCTTCCCTGATCGCCGTGTAGGAAAATTCCGGTAATCTGCACTGGTTTTCCAGTCCTATCTGTATCTTCCAATACCTCCCAGCGCCCCGATAATACTTCCTGCCAATTGCCACCCCGCGGGTGCGGAGCACATTGCCCGACGGTTATGACAGGGATCGATCTTGAGCGAGTTGCATCAACAAGCCATCAATTACGTCTATCTGCAGGTGCTACAGAAGCTGCAGTGCCATTACTCCCATCGCCAGCGCCTGGCGCTGGAGCAGTTGATCGGGCGCATTATCCTGGCGGCAGGTGGCCCGGAGCATCTAGGTGGCTACCGGGTGATGGTCGCCCATAATGGCGGCCGCGAAAGTGCCCAGGCGGTGGCCTTCCTGCGGGCGGCGCAGCTGAGCCTGGCGTTACGCTGCGGTCAGACCTTCGTGCTGCGAATCGTGACTTGCCGCCACGAAACCCTGAGCGAGCCCACTGCCGGCAACCTGCGACGCCTGTATTCAGCGCTGTTCGTGGAGGACGATCCCCGGGTAGAGACGCTCCTGGCCGATGATCGGCAGGTAGCGCCATTCAGCCTGCCGGACAATGGCATAGAGCCAATGCCGGCGGCGCAGCACCAGAATCTGTTGATGGCGGGCCAACTCACTGGCGGCGATGCCCGCGCGACCTTCTGCCATCTCGACCATCAACGCTATATCCATGGCTTGCAGCGCTGCCTGAGCTGGGGCGCCGGTGTCGATGCGCTGGTGCGGCTCGAGTCGCCACGCCAACGCCATCAATATCGGCTCTGGGCGCGCCAGGTCGCGCGCCGTGCTCAGTCGCTGGAGCAGCAACGGGAACTCACCGATCCGTTACTGCAGTCGTTCGCCGAGTTGCGCGCCGGACTGGGGCGAAGCGCTTGCCTGCCGCGGACCATCAAGTCGCTGGCACTGGACGATCTGATGGATGAAGTCCTCGATACACCCTGTATTGCGTTGCTCGAGTTCCTCGGCTTTCGCCTGACGGACCTGAGCGGAGCAGTCGGCCAGGCTGATTGCGCCCATCCGCTGCTGCTGGCGCATCTCGCCGGGCTGCGCTCCGAAACCCTGACGCTGCTGGACTACCGCGACGGCATCGAGCATTACCTGAACCTGTGCGTCCCCCTGCTGCGTCAGCGCAAGCTGCCCCAGACGTGGATTCGTATCCTGCTCAACGGCTATGCCACCAAGGCGGCACTGGTTGCCCACCGCAAGCGGGCCAATGCAATGCTCATGGCGCGTTATGGACTGGGCGAAAAACAGTTGGTGTGCATGCTGTTCGCCCCCTTCGTCGACCGGGGCGCCGGGCTCGCGCGCTATCTTCGCCATTGCCATCACAGCATGCCTCGGGCACTGCCCTACATGCACGATGCCCTGAGGGGCGAAAGCGTGCCCCAACCTGTAGAGCGATGGCTGAGCGAGAGCAGCGGCTTGCCGCTGTCACGATTGCGCCAGCTGTATGGCATGGCGCGAGTGCATGTCGACGATGACCAGGCGCTGCTGGCGAACACCCAGCATTGGCCGCTCAGCAACCGTGGTGTGCGTGGCCTGCATCCAGTGACTGGATTGCCAGCCTGGTCTGCCGTGCAAGCCGTGGACGCCTGAGACATGGCTGAAGCAATGGCACGCGGCTATGCCTATCAAGCCGTCTATGACTATCTTTCGACCTTGATCGCCGAAGCCACCGGTGAGCGCAAGATCCGCCTGCCGTCATTGCGCGACCTGGCCAACCGCCTGGCGGTGTCGGTCTCGACGGTGCAGCACGCTTACCAGCTACTGGAGAGCGAGGGCCGGATCGTTTCCGTTCCCAAGTCCGGTTATTACGCCGTCGTCGCTGCAGCGCCGCCCATTCCGGCAGCCGACCCAGCCGTGCCTGCCGCTGAACCCGATCTGCTGCAGAGTCTCTATCATCATGCCTGCACCCCCGGCATGCTGGTTCTGCATCGCAGTGACCCCTGGCCAGGCGATGCCTTCGGCCAGGCGCTGACCGCCCGTGAACGGGAAATCCAACGCCAGCACCGCAGCCTCGGTAGCCATCCGCTGGGCGAGCCCTCATTGCGCCGTGAGCTGGCAGCGCGATATACCCGGGGCACCCATCACCGCTGGTGCGCCGATGATGTCTATCTGGCGGCCGATCTGCGCGCCATGCTCGACATCATTCTCTGCGCACTGGATATCCGCGGCCGCACGGTAATGATCACGACACCGGCATCCCCGGTGTGGCTGATGGCGCTCAAAGCGGCAGACATGGACGTCTGCGAGTTGCCGCTGGATGCCGCGGGCGCCCCGGACCTGGCGCAAGCCGCGCACTGTTTGCGCGCACGCTCGGTGGCGCTGGTGATTCTCGGCTCCACCTTCAATGGCCCCCAAGGCGCGCTCATGCCGAGCAGCAGACGACAGGCCCTGGCTGAATTGTTCGACCAGCACGGCAGTCTGGTGCTCGAGGATGACGATCACGGTGAACTGTGTTTCTCCAGTGAGACACCGATGCGCGAGTGGGTGGCGCCGGAGCGCTTGCTGGTCTGTGGCTCGTTCGCGCGGACCATCGGCGCAGAGGCGCGCTACGCCTACTTGCTGGTCCCACCTCAGGCACGCTCGCCGATTGCGCTGCCGGTACGCCAATGCCTGTTGCAGCGGGACTTCCAATTGCCCCCGGTGCGTCAGAAAGCCGTGGCGCGTCTTTATCAGCGCGGGGCCATCGATGGCAATCTGCGCTCGCTGCGCAATGGCCTCAAGCTCAATGTCGGTCGGCTGGTGCAGCAACTGGACGACAATCTGGGCGATCTGCTGAACGTACCCATGCCGGCGGGTGGCAATGGGGTGTGGGTGAGCGGCCGCCACCCCACAGATGCGCAGCGGGTGTACGAGCATCTGCTCAAGCGGCGCATTTTGATCGCCCCGGGTCCGTTGTTCAGCAGTCAGGGTCATCACCGGCAATGCCTGCGCATCGCTTGCCCGGTCAACGGAATGGGGTTGCCCGGACGAGTAATCGCCGAGTTGCGCAAGGCGTTGCAGGCGAGCCGCGTCTGATCCGGGCGATCCATTGGTCGCCAGACATTGTCATTGCGCGGGACTGTATGTATAAACAGCCCAATGTTTTTTCGCTGAATTCTGTCTCGTGACCACTCCCGCCAACTCCCTCGAAGACCCGTTCTACTACCTCAGCAATTTTCGCCAGGTACTGGCCTGGTTGCGCGAGCGTTACAGCGATGTGCTCTGCAACGAGGAGCTGGCGTTCGTCGAGGATTTCGCCACATTGGACCAGGCGGCCCAGGCCCTGCTCGTACGGATGATCATGCGCAAAGGCCCCCTGTACCGGGCCAGCAAGCTGGTCTATGGCGAAATCGGCGCCACCGAAGTTGCCGTGGCACCCTTGCTGCAGCGCGGTTGGGTGGACGACCAGCATCCCATCAGCCTGACGCAATTGTTCGAGGTGCTGGCCAAGGCCGAGCTTTACCAGCGCTTTCGCCATCACGGCCTGCTCTCGGGGGCGCGCAAGGCGCAATGGCTCGAGCAACTAAGCGAGCACTACCTCGACGAGCTGCCGTTCGCCCAGTGGTGGCCGGAGCCGGGCGATGCGCTCTACGCCTTGCAGATCCGCAGTCTGTGCGAGCGCATGCGCCTATTGTTTTTCGGCAATCTGTACCAGGACTGGTCCGAGTTCGTGTTGGCCGACCTGGGTATCTACCGCTACGAACAGGTGCCCCTGAGCCCCGAGTCGCGCAGCCTGCACCACGCGAGCCATATCGATCAGTACATGGTCCTGCACGACGCCCGCCAGGCATTGGAGGCGGGTCACGAGCGCGATGCTCTGGTGGCCGAGGTGCTGAGCCTGCAGCTCGACAACCCGTGGCTGCGTGGCCGACGCGACAAACTGCTGTTTCAAATGGGCTATCTGTACGAACGTGAAGGGCAGCTGGATCAGGCGCTGGCGATCTATCAGGCCAGCGCCTTCGCCGAAAGCCGCGCACGGCAGGTCCGCGTGCTGGAACGCATGGGCTGTTTCGGGCAAGCCGTCGAGCTCGCCCAAAGCGCTTTGCTGGCGCCCTGCAATGGCGCCGAGCGCCAGCAGCTGCAGCGCATGCTGCCACGCCTGCAGCGTGCTCTGGGCGTATCCGCGCAGGCCAGGCGCAAGGCGCAACCGCCACAACGCCTGGACCTGCACCTGCAGCGCGACGGAGCGGCTCGCAGCGTCGAAGCCTGGGTCCAGGCGCATCTGCAGGAGGAGGGCGGGCCAGTGTTCTATGTCGAGAACACCCTGTTCACCTCGCTGTTCGGGCTGCTGTGCTGGCCGGCGATCTTCGCGCCCTTGCCGGGGGCCTTCTTTCACCCCTTCCAGAGTGGCCCCGCCGACCTGCATCAGGCCGACTTCCACGCGCGTCGAGCCGGATTGTTCGAGGCGTGCCTGATGGAGCTCGAGGACGGTCGCTATCAAGCGACCATACGCCAGCGTTATCGCGACAAATTCGGCCTGCAGTCGCCCTTCGTGTACTGGAGCGTGCTGGACGAAGCCTTGCTCGACATGGCCCTGGACTGCCTGCCCGCCGCGCATCTGCTGCAGTGCTTCCGACGCATGCTTGAAGACCTCAAGGCCAACTGCACCGGCATGCCGGACCTGATTCAGTTCTGGCCGCAGCGCGGCAGCTACCGGATGATCGAGGTCAAAGGCCCGGGCGATCGCCTGCAGGACAACCAGGTTCGCTGGCTGGCCTTCTGCGCCGAACAGCAGATGCCCGTGCAGGTCTGCTATGTCACCTGGCAGACCGCCATCGATGACACACCCCTCGATGCCGTCCCGCAGCAGGCCGAGGCTTGAGTTACCGCGTTTCGGTTCGGGCGCTGTGCGAGTTCACCGCCAAGGTCGGCGATCTTGACCTGCGTTTCACCCCGTCACCCACCGCGCTGGAGGGGATACAAGGGCACCTGCGGGTCACTTCCGGGCGGGCAGCCGGTTATGAGCGCGAAGTCACCCTTAGCCTGGATTTCGAAGAGCTGCAGGTACGCGGCCGCGCCGACGGCTACGATGCCTGTGCCAATTGCCTTGAAGAGATCAAGACCCACCGCGGCGACCTGAGCCGCCAGCCCGACAACCACCGACAATTGCACTGGGCCCAGGCGCGCCTGTATGGCTGGATGCTGTGCGAGCAACGCCAATTGCCGCAGATCGAGCTGGCGCTGGTCTACCTGGACATCGACAGCGACCGCCAGACGCGATTCCAGCAGACCTGGCAGGCGGCTGACCTGCGTGACTATTTCGAGCGCCTGTGCCGCCAATTCCTCGGCTGGGCGCGGCAAGAGATGCAGCGCACCGAAGTGCGCAATACCGGGCTGCAGGCGCTGACGTTCCCCCACGGCAGCTTTCGCAGTGGCCAGCGGCAGTTGGCCGAGACCGTGTACAAGGCGGTGAGCACCGGGCGCTGCCTGATGGCGCAGGCCACCACCGGCATCGGCAAGACCCTGGGCACGCTGTTCCCGATGCTCAAGGCCATGGTCCCGCAGCAACTGGACAAGATCTTTTTCCTCACCGCCAAGACCCCAGGCCGACAACTGGCGCTCGATGCCTTGCGCCAGGTGCATGCCGCGCAGCCGGACTTGCCCTTGCGGGTACTGGAGCTGGTGGCCCGCGACAAGGCCTGTGAACATCCCGACAAAGCCTGCCATGGCGATGCCTGCCCCTTGGCCAAAGGTTTCTATGACCGGCTGCCGGCGGCGCGGGCGATGGCGGCCCGAGCCACCTTGCTGGACCGTGCCAATCTGCGCGATATCGCATTGGCCCATGACGTCTGCCCTTATTACCTGTCCCAGGAAATGGCCCGCTGGGTGGATGTGGTGGTGGGTGACTACAACTACTACTTCGACATGAGCGCCTTGCTGTTCGGCCTGGCTCAGGAGCACCAGTGGCGCCTCGCGGTGTTGGTGGACGAAGCCCACAACCTGGTCGAGCGCGGTCGCCAGATGTACAGCGCCAGCCTCGACCAGCGCAACCTGCAGATGCTGCGCAAGCAGGCTCCAGCGGTACTGAAAAGCGTCCTGCAACGGCTCAACCGCGAATGGAACGCGCTGCACAAGGAGCAGATCGCGGTGTATCAGGCCTACGCCACGCCGCCGACCCTGCTGCTGTTGGCGTTGCAGCGCTGCGTCGCCAGGATCGGTGATCTGCTCAACGAGCAACCGCAAGGCCTGGCCCCCGAGCTGATGGACTTCTATTTCACCGCGTTGCAGTTCACCAAGGTGGCCGAGCTGTTCGACGACGGCTATGTATTCGATATCAGCCTGCAACAGGGGCCGAGGCAGCGCAGCCATTCGCGCTTGTGCCTGCGCAACGCGGTGCCGGCGCGTCTGCTTGGCCCGCGGCTGGCGGCGGCGCGCAGCTGCGTGCTGTTTTCGGCCACGCTCAGCCCGCGCCACTACTTTGCCGACCTGCTGGGCATGCCGGCCGATTACGCCTGGATCGATGTGCAATCGCCGTTTGCCGCCGAGCAGTTGGAGGTCCAGCTGGCCGGGCATATTTCCACCCGCTACAGCCATCGCCAGGCGTCACTCGTCCCGATCGCCGAGCTGATCGCCAGGCAGTTCGCCCAGCGGCCCGGCAACTACCTGGCGTTTTTCAGCAGCTTCGACTATCTGCAACAGGTCGCCGCGCTGGTTGCCGAACGCTATCCACAGCTGACGCTATGGCTGCAGGAACGGCAGATGGACGAATCGCGCCGCGAGGCCTTTATCGAACGTTTTCAGGCCGCAGGGCAGGGCATCGGCTTCGCCGTGCTCGGTGGTGCCTTCGGCGAGGGCATCGATCTGCCCGGCAGCCGCCTGATCGGCGCCTTTGTCGCGACCTTGGGGCTGGCCCAGGTCAATCCGGTCAATGAGCAACTCAAACAGCGCCTGCAGTCGCGTTTTGGCGCGGGTTACGACTACACCTATCTGTACCCAGGCCTGCAGAAGGTGGTGCAGGCGGCTGGACGGGTGATCCGCGGCGTGCAGGATCAAGGCGTGGTAGTGCTGATCGACGACCGATTTGCCGAGGCCAAGGTGCAGGCATTGCTGCCCAGTTGGTGGCCCGCGCCCATCGGCTGTGCATGACCCCTGCGCAATGCCAACGCGCGATGCAACTGTTAGCGTCCACGGCAATCATAAAAGGGGACAGCAGCCACCCAGATGGACGAACCTGCCCCATGAGCAAACCGACACCGGAACACGTGCAATGGCTGGTCGACCAGTCGATGCTGCATGCCGCGCAACAGCGCGCCACCTTGTATTCAGGCCAGGCCCGACTGTGGCAGCGGCCTTTCGCGCAAGCCCGCCCCAGAGACGCCTCGGCGATCGCCTCGGTCTGGTTTACTGCCTATCCCGCCTCGATCATCACCCGCGAAGGTGGTTCGGTGCTGCAAGCGCTAGGGGATGAAGCGCTGTGGCACGCGCTATCGGAAATCGGCATCCAGGGCATTCACAACGGCCCGCTGAAACGCTCCGGCGGCTTGCAGGGCACCAGCTTCACCCCGACCATCGATGGCAACTTCGATCGCATCAGCTTCGAGATCGATCCAAGCCTGGGCACCGAGGCCGAACTCACCGCGCTCAGCCGCATCGCCGCCGCCCACAACGCCGTGGTCATCGAAGATGCGATCCCGTCGCACACCGGCAAGGGTGCGGACTTTCGCCTGGCGGAAATGGCCTACGGGCAATACCCGGGGCTGTACCACATGGTCGAAATCAAGGAGGAGGACTGGCCGCTGCTCCCCGAGGTGCCGGCCGGGCGCGATGCCTGCAACCTGGCGCCCGATGTGGTCGATCTGCTGCGCGACAAGCACTACATCGTCGGCCAGTTGCAACGGGTGATCTTCTTCGAGCCCGGGGTCAAGGAAACCGACTGGAGTACCACCCCGGTGGTGGTCGGTGTCGACGGCAAGCCGCGGCGCTGGGTGTACCTGCACTATTTCAAGGAAGGCCAGCCCTCGCTCAACTGGCTCGACCCCAGCTTCGCCGCCCAGCAGATGATCATCGGCGATGCCCTGCATGCCATTGACGTGGTGGGTGCGCGCATCCTGCGCCTGGACGCCAACGGCTTCCTGGGCGTCGAGCGGCGTCCGGAAGGTAACGCCTGGTCCGAGAGCCACCCGCTGTCGGTGGTCGGCAACCAGCTGCTCGGCGGCGCCATTCGCAAGGCCGGCGGTTTCAGCTTTCAGGAGCTGAACCTGACCATCGATGACATCGCCAGCATGTCCCACGGTGGCGCGGACCTGTCCTATGACTTCATCACTCGCCCGGCCTATCAACACGCGCTGCTCACTGGCAATACCGAGTTCCTGCGCTTGATGCTGCGCCAGACGCACCACTTCGGCATCGATCCGGCCTCGCTGATCCACGCCCTGCAAAACCACGACGAACTGACCCTGGAACTGGTGCACTTCTGGACGCTGCACGCCCACGACACCTACCTGTACCAAGGCCAGACGTTCCCGGGCAACATTCTGCGCGAGCATATCCGCGAGGAGATGTACGAGCGCCTGGCCGGTGAACATGCTCCCTACAACCTCAAGTTCGTCACCAATGGCGTGTCCTGCACCACCGCCAGCATCATTACTGCGGCGCTGGGCATCCGCGAGCTCGACAGCCTGACGCCGGAGGACATCGCCCGCATCCAGCATATTCACCTGCTGCTGGCCATGTATAACGCCATGCAACCTGGGGTATTTGCGCTGTCCGGCTGGGACCTGGTGGGCGCCTTGCCACTGCCTGCCGAGCAGGTCGCGCACTTGATGGCCGACGGTGATACGCGCTGGATCCACCGTGGCGCGTACGACCTGGTCGACCTTGACGCGGACGCCGAGATTTCCACCGGGCAGATGCCCAAGGCTCGCGCGCTGTATGGCAGCTTGCCCGAGCAGTTGCAGCGCCCCGACTCCTTCGCCTCGCAGTTGAAGAAGATCCTCGCGGTGCGCCGCGCTTACGATATCGCCGCCAGCAAGCAGATCCTTATCCCCGACGTGCAGCATCCTGGCCTGCTGGTAATGGTGCATGAGTTGCCGGCGGGCAAGGGCACCCAGATCACCGCGCTCAACTTCTCGGCCGAGCCTTTGGTCGAAACGTTGCATTTGCCGGGTGTAGCGCCAGGGCCGGTGGTCGATATCATCAATGAGCGCGTCGAAGGCGATCTCACCGAGCAGGGTGAATTCACCATCACGCTGGACCCTTATGAAGGCCTCGCGCTGCGTGTGGTGAGTACTTCTTTGCCGTGATCCGCCCGGGGAGTGACCGAAACTTACTGACTGGTTCATGTTTCGAGTCACGCCCCGGCCACCGGTCGAGCCACGCGAGCTTTTACCGATAAATTCGCATAATTTCGTTATTGAGGCAGCGTTGAATAGTGGCAAGATGCAATCGTGCGCGAGTGGCGTGTCGGGGCGGCTGAATGATCAAGAAAATCGTTACATCAGAACTGCTTGTCGGCATGTATATCCATGAACTCTGTGGTAATTGGATTGATCACCCGTTCTGGAAGGAACGCTTTGTGCTGAGCGATCCCCAGGACATTCTGCGGATTCAGCGTTCGGCGATTTCTGCGGTGATGATCGACACTGACAAGGGTCGTGATGTCCTGGTTCAGACCGTCTGCGAGGTACCCGCGCCGGTCGGCGAACCCGACCCCGCACCCGCCAAGCGGGTCGCCATGGATGCGGAAATGTCCCGCGCCTACATCATCTGCACCCGTGCCAAGGCCGCTGTCACCAGCATGTTCAACAACGCGCGCATGGGCCTTGCGATCAATACCGAGGAATCCGAGGCGCTGGTCGAAGAGATCGCCAATTCGGTGATTCGCAATCCTCACGCCTTGATCAGCCTGTCACGCCTCAAGAGCAGCGACGAATACACCTACATGCATTCGGTGGCGGTCTGCGCGCTGATGATGGCCCTGGCGCGCCAGCTCGATCTGCCGGATAGCTGGGTACGTGAAGCCGGTATCGCGGGGCTGATGCACGACATCGGCAAGATGACCATCGGTTCGGACATCCTCAACAAGCCCGGGCGCCTCACCGATCCCGAATACGCCGCCATGCGCCTGCACCCTGAAGGCGGGGTGAAGATTCTGCAGCAAAGCGGGGTGCTGCATGCCGCCGCCTTCGATGTGTGCCTGCATCATCATGAAAAATTCGACGGCAGTGGCTATCCGTTCGGATTGCAAGGCGAGCAGATCAGCCTATTGTCGCGAATGGCGGCAATCTGTGATGTCTACGATGCGATCACCTCCGAGCGCCCTTACAAGAAGGCCTGGGGGCCGGCTCATTCGATCCGCGAGATGGCCAGCTGGGCTGGGCATTTCGACGAGCAAGTGTTTCAGGCATTCGTGCGCACTGTGGGCATTTACCCCATTGGAGCGCTGGTACGCCTGCAGAGTCAGCGAATCGGGGTAGTGGTCGATCAGGACGAGAAATCCTTGCTCAAACCCAAGGTAATGATGCTATTGTCCGCGCGGACGAAAATGCAGCTGGAGCGCAAGGTGGTTGACCTGTCGCGTTTCGGTGAAGAAGACAAGATCATCCGCATCGAATCGGCCAAGGACTGGAACCTGGGCGACATCGATGACCTCTGGGCGGGTCGACCAGGAAGTTGAATTGACTGCAATGAACTCTCTACCGTCGCCGACCGTGACCCGGACGCGGCGCTCGCGCCTCGGATTCATGCTCGCCCTGGGCGCGGTACTGGTACTGGCGACCGTCGTGCGCCTGCACGGTTTGACGGCGGTAGCGATCTGGTGCGACGAAGCCTCCAGCATCATCACCAGCCAATACCCGCTGCCGGACCTGTGGTTTCACGCGGCCCACGATGTCCATCCGCCGTTCTATTACCTGCTGCTGCACCTGTGGATGGCGATGTTCGGCCAAGGGCTGTTTGCCATTCGTCTGCTCAGCGCGATCCCCGGCATTGCCACCGTGCTGGTCGGTGCGCTGCTGGTGCGGCAATTGGCATCGCCGAAAACCGCGCTGCTGGCCGCCTTGTTGATGGCGCTGTTCCCCTTTGCCGTGCGCTACAGCCAGGAAGTGCGCATGTACTCGTGGCTCACCTTGCTGCTGCTCGGTGCCACCCTGGCGCTGATGCACTGGCTGCGCACGCCGGAGCGCAAGGGCTGGCTGGGCCTTTACGTGCTGTTGATGACAGCGAGTTTCTATACCCACTACTTCACGATCTTTTGCGTGCTGGTGCATTGGCTGCACGTGGGCGGGCGCAGCCTGCGCCGCGATCCATGCCATGGCGCGGTGTACAAGCCGTTGTGGCGCGCGCCCTGGTGGCTGGCCAATATCGCCATCGCGCTGCTGTTCATGCCTTGGGTGCCTAAGCTGTACGACCAGCTGACCCATCTGCCGCAGTTGGAGGCCGGAGGCGATGTCGGCTGGATAGCGCCGGTCACGCTCTGGTCGCTGGCCACCTCGACCTGGGAGTTCTGGACCATGAGCGACGGCCAGTCCATGCCCCGAGTGGTGTATTTCCTGCTGCCGCTCAGCGTTATCGCCCTGGCCGGCGTGGTGGTGCGCAGCGACCGCAGTGCGCAGGGTTTTGCGCGTTTTCTGGTGCTGTACACCTTCGCCCCGATGGTGGCGGTGTTTGTGCTGTCATGGCTCTCGCCGCTGCTGGTCGAGCGCTACCTGATGTTCGCCGCCATCGGCCTGCCGATGCTGGTGGCGCTGTCGATCGCGCAACTGTGGCGCAAGTCGCGGCTGCTGGCGACGGCGGTGCTGGTGGCTACGCTGCTGGTGGATGGGGTAGGGCTCAAGGAGGTCTATCGGGTCGACGAGCCGCAATTCGATGAATTGGTCGACTACGTCAACCAGCATTACCAGCCGGGCGATACCGTGGTGATCAGCGATCTGTTCTGGTACTTCACCTACGTCTACTACAGCACCACGCCGGTAGTGCCACAGCTGCTGACCCTGCCGAAGTCCGAAGGCGGTGCCGGGCGCCCGAACGCCTACGGCTTCGGCACACTGGTGGATGCGCAAGGCCCGAACATCTATGTCGATGACCTGAGCCAACTGCCGCCCCAGGACAACCGAGTATGGCTGGTCGGCAGCGCCCAGCCGCCGGATGACTTCCATGCCATCCCAGGGCAGTGGCAGTTGCTTGAGGACCACAAGATCGGCGATACCGAATTGCGCTTGTATCAGGCGCACAGGGCTCTGTAGATCGGTGTACCTGGCCAGTCATCAGGGGCGCACCAGCAACTCGTTGGGTACAGGGGCGAGATTTGGTGCATAATATGTCCATTCGATTGACCCGGAGGCACTGCACATGTCCCAGACATCCGAGCTGCAACTGAACGATGAAGAAGGGCAAATTCCTTACTTGGCTGCTGTGGCTTTTGGTCATGCCCGAGAGGATGCGCTCAAGCGAGGTTATCGGGTGCTCTATATTCAGGATGGCCAACTGCTGGAGGTTGAAGCAGGTCATCAGGAACGTGTCTTGCGCGCCAGCAAACGCACCATTCACGCGCGCAAAGGCATGTGCATTCAGCTCAAGGATCTGCGCGAGAACCATGCTTGAGCACTACGCCACGGATTCGTATTTTCGCCGGGCCCAACGGCTCAGGTAAAAGCTGTTTCAATACGATGATCGCGCCCCGACTGCTCGGGGTGTATGTCAACGCTGATGAGATCGAGAAAAAGATAAAAGCCGGTAGCGAGCTGGATTTTCGCGATTTCAACGTCGAAGCCGACGCGCACGGCTTTATCGAATTCCTCTCGCTACATCCCGTCTTGAAAAAATCCGATATTGCAGACGACGTTATCGCACGGCTCTCCCTGCGTGGCAGCGTGCTACATCTGAATGGCGTGGTGTTTGACTCCTACCTGGCTTCCGCAATCAGCGACTACATCCGTCAGCAACTGCTGGAGGCACGTGCCAGCTTTACGTTTGAAACGGTGATGTCCGATCGGAGCAAGATCGCGCTTCTGGCCCAGGCGCGGCAGAAGGGTTATCGCGTCTATGTTTATTACATCGCTACCGATGATGCGGAAATCAACGTCTCTCGCGTCGAAGCGCGTTATCTGAGCGGTGGCCACGGCGTAGCACCGGACAAGATCCGTGAGCGCTACAAGCGCTCGCTGGATCTCCTTGTCGATGCCATTCGCCTGTCCCACAGGGCCTTTATCTTCGATAACTCAGGGATACCCGGCGGGCAGGTCTGGCTAGCAGAAATTACCGATAGCCAAGAATTGGAAATCAAGTCCAGCGAATTGCCAAATTGGTTCAGCGATGCGGTGCTCGAGAAATTCGGCATCGACGCCAACACCTTGAACCAAAGCCGTCAGGACTGATCCTGACGGCAATTGGCAATTGCGCAACCTCAGGCCACCCGATGCTGGGTATGGCGGTTGACTGGCACTGCCAGGCCAAAGTTGTCGCGCAAGGTGTTTCCGGAATATTCCCGGCGCCACAGGCCGCGTTCCTGCAGCACCGGCACTACCAGTTCGGTGAAGCGCGCCAAGCCGTCCGGCAGCAGCGAGCGGATGATGAAACCATCCGCTGCGCCATTCTCGAACCAATACTGAATCGCATCGGCGACTTGCTCGGCAGTACCGGTGAAATCGCGGTTCGGCTGTGAGAACCGCAGCGCAACCTCGCGCAGCGTGAGCTGCTCTTCCCTTGCCAGACGCTTGATCGCGTCGCTGGTGCCTTTATGGCTGTTGCTGCCCAGATCCCCTAGGTCGGGGAAGGGCGCATCGAGGTCGTGGGGGCTGAAATCATAATCGTTGAACGGCCGGCCAAGGGCGACGATGGCATCCTCGATGCTGACCAGCGCAACCGCCTGCTGATAACGGTCCTCGGCATCAGCGGCGTCGCGGCCGACGATGGGGCGGATGCCGGGCAGCAGGAACAAGGTTTGCGGATCGCGACCGAAACCTTCGGCGCGGGCCTTGATATCGCTGTAGTAGGCGCGGGCTTCGTCGAACGTCTCAGGGCTGGCGAAGATCGCATCGGCATTCTGCGCGGCAAAGTTGCGCCCGTCCTCGGACACCCCGGCCTGGAAGATCAGCGGCTGACCCTGACGCGAGCGAGCGATGTTCAGCGGCCCCTTGACCTTGAAGAACTCGCCTTGGTGATTGAGGGTGTGGAGCTTGTCGGGGCTGAAGAATTCGCCGCTGTCCTTGTTGCGTACAAAAGCGTCGTCTTCCCACGAATCCCACAGGCCCTTGACCACCTGCACGTGCTCGCGGGCGATGCGATAACGTTGTGCATGGGGTGGATGCTCGGCTTTGCCGAAGTTGTCGGCGGTGCCGGAGAGCCATGAGGTGACCACGTTCCAGCCTGCGCGACCGCCGCTGATGTGATCCAGTGAAGCCAGTTGTCGCGCCACCTGGAAGGGTTCGGTGTAGCTCACGGTGATGGTCGCCACCAGGCCGATGTGCTCGGTGACGGCGGCCAGGGCGGAAAGTATGGTCAGCGGCTCGAAGCGGTTGAGGTAGTGCGGACTGGACTTGGCGTGGATGTGCAGGCTGTCGGCAATGAAAGCGAAGTCGAACAACGCCGCCTCTGCGGTTCGTGCCTCCTGCTTGTAGAACGCGAAATTGGTGCTGGCATCGGCCAGCGCATCGGGGTGGCGCCATTCGCCCCAGCCATGGCCGACGCCATGAATCATCGCGCCCAGGTGCAGTTGTCGTTTGCTCATGCGGGTAGTCCTTGTTTGAGTGGATCGGCGACCTGGGTTGGGCGGCGTCCGGGGATCGCGTCCAGCAGTTCGCGGGTATAGGGGTGTTGCGGCGAGTCGAGCACGTCACCGGCGGCGCCGCGCTCGACCACCTGGCCCTGGCGCAGCACCACCACTTGATGGGCGAGGCTGGCGACCACAGCCAGGTCGTGGGACACCAGTACGTAGGCGATGCCCAGATCGGCTTGCAGGCTGCGCAGCAGGTCGAGAATCTGCGCTTGCACCGAAACGTCCAGCGCCGACACCGGCTCGTCGAGCAGCAGCAGTTGCGGTTCCAGCGCCAGGGCCCGCGCGATCGCCACCCGTTGGCGCTGCCCACCGGACAGCTCGCGGGGCAGGCGGTCGAGATAACTGACGGGCAACTGCACCTGATCCATCAATTTGCGCGCCGCCTGGTACAGGGCCTCGCCCTTGAGCAGCCCGAACGATTGCAGCGGCTCGACCACGCTCTGGAAAATCGTGAACCGCGGGTCGAGGGCGGCGAAGGGATTCTGCTGCACCAACTGCATGCGCTGGCGTACCGGCCGGAACTGCTTCCAGCTCAAGTCGGTGAGGTCCTGGCCGGCAAAGTGCACCCGCCCGGCGCTTGGCGCCTCCAGGCCGAGGGCGATGCGCAGGCTGGTGCTCTTGCCCGAGCCGGATTCACCGACGATGGCGAGGGTTTGCCCGGGGAATACTTCCAGGCTGAGGTCCTGCACGGCTTGAAAGCTCTGCGCCTGGCCTTTACGCGCAGGCAGTCGGTAATGCTTGCTGATGTTTTCCAGCCGCAACAGCGGCTGGCGGCTGGTGTTGCCGATCGGTACCGGGCTGGGCCGATTACCGAAGGCCGGCGCGGCAGCCAGCAACTCCCGGGTATAGGGCTGCCGCGGATTGGACAGCACCTGGCCGGCAGGCCCTTGTTCGACCAGTTCACCGCTCTTCATGACCAACACGCGGTCGGCACGATCGGCCGCCACGCCCAGGTCATGAGTGATGATCAACAACGAGATACCACGGGCTTTGACCAGTTGCTCAAGGTGATCGAGGATGCGCCGTTGCACGGTCACGTCCAGGGCACTGGTGGGTTCGTCGGCGATGATCACCTGCGGGTTGCCGGCCAACGCGATGGCGATCAGCACACGCTGGCGCATGCCGCCGGAGAGTTCATGAGGATATTGCCGGGCGCGCAACTCGGGGTTGTCCAGCCCCACTTGTTCGAGCAGTTGCAGCACATCGGCATCCAGCGCCGGATAGCGCCGGCCGTGGAGCTGGATCAGGCTCTCGGCAATCTGCCGGCCGATGTTCAAGGTCGGGTTGAGGCTGACCATCGGGTCTTGTGGCACCAGGCCGATCACCCGGCCGCGCAACTGGCGTTTGAGCTTGTCATTGGCATGGCTGATGTCGTGCCCGGTGACCCGCAAGCTGCCGCCATCGACGCGAGCACTCACCGGCAGCAGGCCCATCAAGGCGCTGGCCAGAGTGGTCTTGCCCGAGCCGGATTCGCCGACGATGGCCAGGGTCTCCCCGGCCACCAGAGTGAAGGACAGATTGCGCACGGCCGCGGTGACGCGGCCGCCGCTGTGGTAACTGACGCTGAGGTTGTCGACCTCGATCAAGTCGCTCATCGCTCCAGCTCCTCGAAGGTGCGCGCCATGTGGTTGAGGCTGAACACCACCAGCACCACATACAGCCCCGGCAGCAAGGACACCCACGGCGCGGTGATCAGAAACTGCCGGCCATTGGCGATCAAGGTGCCCCATTCCGCCGCGGGCGGTTCCGCGCCGAAGCCGAGGAAGCTCAAGCCGGCGGTGGCGAGGATCGCCGCACCGAAATCCAGGGTGGCGAGCACTGCCACCGGGCCCCAGGCATTGGGCAATACATGGCGCAGCAGCGTGCGCCCCCAGCTGGCACCCCCCAGGCGCGCGGCCTCGACGTAGGGCAGGGTCTTGACCCGCAGCACCTCAGCGCGGGTAGTGCGGGCGAAGCCGGGGATGATGCCGACACCCACCGCAATGGCCACCGGCAGTGTGCCGAAACCGATGGCGGTGACTATCGCCAACGCCAGCAGCAGGCCGGGCAGCGCTAGCATCACGTCGATGAAGCGCATGATCACCGCGTCCACGCGCCCACCGATAAAGCCCGAAACGATGCCCAGGCCCAGGCCACTGACCAGCGCCAGACCGACCGCCAACAGCGCGGCCTCGACCGACAGCCGCGAGCCGTACAGCACGCGCGTGAACAAGTCGCGGCCCAGTTCATCGGTGCCGAACCAGTGCGCACTGCTGGGTGCCAGCAGCTTGGCGGCGGGCGCGGTGGCGTAGGGGTCGAGGCCGCTGAACAACCACGGCATCAGGCCCGCCAGCAGCGTGAAGGCGATAAGCGCGGTGGCCAGCACGAAGCCTGGCCGACGCCGCAAGGGCGCCGCCACATCGAGCAGGCGTAGCCAGCGGCGCCGTGGCTGCCACAGCGGCAGTTCAACAGGTTCGCTACGGGCGCGAGTGGACAGTTGATCGAAGGCGGTCATGGTTCAAGTCACCTTGGGGGCATGAGTGATACGTGGGTCGAGTACCGGATAGAGCAGATCGACCAGCAGATTGACCAGTACGAAGGCCGCGGCGGATACCGTCACGATCCCCAGCACCACCGGAATGTCCTGACGCATGACCGCCTCCTGAACCAGGCGACCGACACCGTTGCGGGCGAAGATGGTTTCCACCAGCACCGCCCCGGACACCGTGTTGCCGACCTGCAGGCCGATCAGCGTCAGCAGCGGCAAGGCCGCGTTGCGCAAGCCATGGCGGGCCTGCACCTGAGCGCGACTCAGGCCCTTGGCGTAGGCGGTGACGATGTAAGGTTCGCGCCAGACATCGGCGAAGCCGCGCTGCAGCACCTGCGCATACACCGCAGCGCTGGGGATCGCCAAAGTCACGGCAGGCAACACCAGGCTGGAAAAGCCGATGCTGCCAGTGGACGGGAACCAGCCCAGGCCGAAGGCGAAGACCTGGATCAACAGCAAGCCCATCCAGAACACCGGCACCGAAAAGCCCAGCGCCGGCAGGCGCGCAAGCGCGGTTTTCAGCGGCTGCCAGCGCACATAAGCCGCCAGATAGGCCAGGCCGATGCCGCCGAGCAGTGATAAAAGGATCGCGAACCCGGCCAGCGACATCGTCTGCGGCAGGCGCTCGGCGAGGATCGAGGTCACCGGCCGGTTCAGCGTCAGCGATTGCCCGAGGTCACCGTGCAACACGCCCCAGAGCAAGTGCACGTAACGCTGGATCAAACCTTGCTCGAGACCGTAATAGGCGCGGGCCTTGGCCAACTGCTCGGGCGACAGCGAATCGACCTCCATTCCGGAAGCGCTGAGCATGATCGACAACGGATCACCGGGCAGCAGGTACAGGATGAAATAGGTCACCGTGTAGGCACCCCAGAGCACCAGCCCGGCCTGAGCGATCCGCCCGAGCAGATAGCGCTTCATGGCTTGACCTCGATGTCGTTGAGGAACGCGAAGCCTTCGGCGCTCCAGTGGAAGTTCTTCACCCGCGCGGCGGTCGCGGCCTGCCACACGCGCTCGTAGACCGGGATCGCCGAGCCTTGATCGATCAACAAGTCTTGCAAGCCGTCATAGGCCTTGGCGCGCTGCTCGGAAGTAGTGGCGGTGAGGCCCGCGTCGAACAACGACTGCGCCTGGTCGAGAATGGCGGGCGGGTAGATGTTGGTGGCCACTGTGGCGCTGTAGGCACTGCGCGGATCGAGGATGGTCTGCAGGATGATCGGGTCGGCGCGGGTCATGTAGGTGGAGGTCAGGTCATAGTTGCCCGAGGAGTTCGCCGCAGCCCATTCGGCTTTGGTCTGGACCCGCAGTTTGAGGTCGACGCCGACCTTGCGCAGCTGGTCCTGGATCAGCACATCGCCCGGGGTCTCCTTGATCGCCAGGTTGTCGACCAGCGTGAGGCGCTTGCCATCCTTGGCGCGGTAGCCGTCGGCACCTTTGCGCCAACCGGCTTTATCCAGCAATTGCTCGGCGCCCTGCGGGTCATAGCCGAGCTTGGCGCCTTGGCTGCGGAAATACGGCGTGCTGACGTCGAACACGCCATCGACCACCGGGAAGTCCTGGCTGTACACGGTGCTGGCGTAGGTCTTGCGGTCGATTGCCTTGAGCAGTGCCAGGCGTACGTTGATGTCGGACAGGATGCGCGTGCCGCTGGTGTTGGGATACAGGTTCAAGGCCGGGCCGGGCAACGAGCGACTCTGGATGCTGGCACCCTTGCTCTGGAACAGCTTGAGGTCGACTTCGGAAAACGGATCGCGGGGCCAGAGAATATCCACCTGACCTTGCAGGAATTGACCGTTGCGCACGCTTTCTTCCGGGATGTAGGAAACGTCTATCGTGCTCAGATGGGCCTCGCCCTTGTTCTGCACGTTGTCCGAGGCCCAGGCGTAGCCTTTGCGCTTGACCAGACGCAGGCCGGATTCCGGGGTGTAGTGATCCAGCACGAACGGGCCAGTGCCGATGATCGCACCCAGCGAGCGCTCCTTGGCCGTCTTGCGATAGGACTCAGGCGCCAGGATGCCCAGATTGGTGGTGGACGTTGCCTGGAGAAAACCGGCGTTAGGCCGCGCCAGCACCAGCTTGACGGTCAGCGGATCGATCACTTCGGCGTGGTCATAACCGGCCAGATAGGTCGAGCCGAATGCACTCGGCACGGCAGCGGCGAAGGCCTTGTCGGTGTCGAAGGCGGTTTTGACCGCTTGTGCATCGAAGGCTTCGCCGTTGCTGAAGGTCACTCCTTTGCGCAGATGGAAGGTGTATTCACGGGCATCGGCGCTGATGTCCCAGCGCTCGGCCAGCCAGGGAATGATCTTGCCGGTTTGCGGGTCCTGATCGGTCAGGGACTCGGCGATATTGCGCAGCACTACACGGTGTTCCAGCCAATAGACCTGAAACGGATCGAGGCTCACCAACTGGGTGTTGTCCGAAAAGAAGGCGATCTTCAAGGTGCTGGCGGCCTGGGCATCTGCCTGCGAGGGTGAGCAGCCTGGCAAGCTCGCGGCGGCAGCCAGCAGCACTGCCAGGGCCAGTGCGGTGCGAGGCGCGGGGATGCGGGCCAGGGAGCGGAGCAGGGAGGGGGTAGGCATAGCGAGCGTCGTCCATTGCGTCTGGCGCTGGCCCGGGGTGGGGGTGCAGGTTCGATAGCGTCAAAGTAGGTTCATGGGCGTGACGAGGTCGTCTGCGCTCGATGGTATTTGCATAAGCATAAGCGTGGAAATGCCTTTTTCGAATATGCATATTATTCAATTCGCGCATCTAGACATCTGAGAAAGATGCAATTCCATGATATCAACCTTGTGCGAGTGGCAGGCGAGGGTGGTGCCCTCGCCGTTTTTCCTCAGCCCAGCGCGCTGCGTCCCGCCGCTGCCAGCACTACATCGTCCTGAGGGGTATGGACGCGGCTGCACAGCACATTGCGAAAGTGCCGTTCCAGCGGGTTTTTGCGCGACAGCCCCGGGTTGCCGGCGGCCTCGATCGCCAGTTCTACCGCCTGAATCGCGTTGGCACTGACCAACTGCTTGAGCTGACCCGCGTGCGCCGAGTCCATTTGCCCGGCGCAGGCACTGTCGAGCAGGTGGCGGTTGGTAAACAGCAGGGTATCGATACGCCCGACCACTTCGTGGAAGCGCGGCAGCGTCGACAAGGGCTTGCCGAGGTTGGTCGGCACTCGCTCCTGGAGAAACGACACCAGCCAGTCTCGCGCAGCATGGGCCACGGCGTCGTACAGGCTGCCCAGCAGCACCGACATCCACAGCAAACCCTCACCATCCAGCACTGCCTGGGGCGCACTGGCAGGGTTGACCGACACGGCATGATCAAGGGGCAGCAAGACATCGTCGAACTCCACCCGATGGCTGCAGGTGGCGCGCATCCCCAGGTGGTCCCACTCGTCGACGATGCGCACGCCGGGACTGTCCTTGTGCACCAGAAAGCCACCCACCAGCGGATCGGCGTCATCACTGCGAGCCCAGACCAGATACCAGGTCAGGCCATGGCTGCCGGTGCAGAATTGCTTGCTGCCGCTCAGGCGCCAGCCCTCGGTGGTACGGCGGGCAATGGTGGCTGGCAAGCCGCCACGCGCCGGGCTGCCGAGATCGGGTTCGACGCGAAAGGCATTGATCAGCGCGCCATGCTCCACAGCGTCGCGGCCCAGGCGCTGACGCAATGCCGCGGGCCAGCGCTGGTCGTCCTGCAGACGCAGGTGCTGCAGGTACTGCATCACCAGGATCAACGCCGTCGAGGGTTCCCCCTTGGCGACGGCGGCAATCACCTTGCGCGCGGTAGCCAGATCGCTGCCGCTGCCACCCAATGCTCTGGGCACGGTGAGGCTCAACAGACCATGGCTGTGCAACAGCGCGAAGTTGGCGGTCGGGAAGGTCCCGAGCCGATCCTGTTCGGCAGCGGTAGCAGCCAGTGTTTCGGTGATCGATGCCAGCACGGCATCCAGATCCAGAGGTTGTGGCGCGGGGCTGAACTGCGCAGCGGAAAAGGTCATCGGGCGCGTCTCCATGGGGCCGATCGGTAACAAGCGTTCACAGGGCTCGTCCGTAAGGGTAGGGGTCATGACCCTATGCCGGTCGATGGGTCCGTGTGAAATGCTTTATAGATCTAAGCTAATGATCATATTTCGCATATTAGGATATGCATAAAATGCATTTCACTGATTCTGTAATTCCATTTACAGTATAAAAAAATCAGATTAAGACGATTCAGTTCTATTTTTTCTCTTGAAAGGACCCGCACATGCCTCACTTCGTACGATCAATAGCGTTCGGCGCCGCCTTGCTGCTGGCCGGCAACGCCCTTGCAGCCGATCGCGTGGAACTGCGTATCGGCGACCAGAAGGGCAACATGCGCGCGCAACTGGAAGCTGCCGATGCACTGCGTGACCTGCCTTATGACATTCGCTGGTCCGAGTTTCCCGCGGCCGCCCCATTGGCCGAGGCGCTGAACGCCGGCGCCGTCGACGCGGGCATCATCGGTGACGCGCCGCTGCTGTTCGCGCTGGCCGCGGGAGCGCAGGTCAAGGCCATCGCCGTGGACAAGTCCGATGGCTACGGCACCGCGGTGCTGGTGGCGCCGGATTCGCCGCTCAAGACCGCTGCCGACCTCAAAGGCAAACGCATTGCCACCGGGCGCGGCTCGATCGGCCACTTCGTCGCCCTCAAGGCCTTGGCCAGCGTCGGCTTGAGCGAGAAGGACGTGGACCTGCGCTTCCTCGGCCCAGTGGACGCGAAGATGGCCCTGGCCAATGGCTCGGTGGATGCCTGGGCGACCTGGGAACCCTATACGGCGCTTTCCGAGCTGAGCAAACAGGGCAGGGTGCTGGTCAATGGTAGCCAGTTGACGACCGGCAACAGCTTCCTGGCAGCCACCGACACGACATTGGCCGATCAAGCCAAACGTGCCGCGTTGCAGGATTATCTGGCCCGAGTGGCGAAGGCGCAGGTGTGGGCGTACAACAACCTCGACAGTTATTCGCGCAGCCTGGCGAAGATCATCGGCTTCCCGGAAGACGCGGCGCGCCTGCAGTTCGAGCGGCGTAAATTGCACTGGGAAACCCTGGATGCCCACACCATCGACCAGCAGCAGGAGACGGCCGACTTCTATCAGGCCCACGGCCTGATCAGCAAACCACTCGATGCCAAAACGACCTTCGCTCAGGGTTTCAGTATTCCGGCGCATGACGGCGTGGCGAAGCAGCCCTGACTGACGAAACGCCCAAGGGATGGGCGATTAGCTTATTTTGCGCAACAGTGTTTTGCGAAGATGTAACAAGATTTTTCTTGATAGTGGCATTGTTTCATACGACCCTACGCGGCAATTCGCCACAGTGCGCGGCTGCACGGAAGCCAAGGCAGCGCAGGGCGGACATCAACCTGTCGGGATCCTCACCCGACAGGTTTTTTTCAGACTCAGTATGAAACCGGTTTCAGTGCTTGCGACCCTGCCCTTAGAGCATGGCGGCGTACTGTTCAGAGCCCTTGAAGAGATCAACATGAAGCACACCCCCCCTCTGACTTGCGAACAGACGACCGCCGCGCCGCCCGGCCCTTGGGCCGCGCCGATGCATCGCCGCACCGTGTTGTTGGGCATGACGGCCAGCGCGCTGAGCCTGGGGCTTGCCAGCCTCGCCATGCCCGGGCTGACATTCGCCGCGCAAGCGCCCGGCCTCAACGCCGCGCGTTTTCTGCAGGCTTCGCAGGTGTTGACCGGTTACGACAACCTTGATCCCCTGACCGCCCAGCGCATCAGCGCAGCGATGATCGCCCAGCAACCGGCAGTCGCCGCACAGCTCGGCACCCTGGCAGATCTGGTGCTGGAGCCCACTAACCTGTTCAACGCCGAGGCCTTGCTGGCCGCCGCCAAACAGGCCGGCGTCGGTGATGCTGCCCTGGCCGTGGTCGCCGCCTGGTTCAAAGGTACCGTGGGGCACGGCCAGAGCGCCCAACTGGTGGCCTACAAGGAAGCACTGATGTATCGCCCGGTCAGTGACGGGCTGATCGTGCCGACCTACTGCGGTAACGGCCCACTGTGGTGGACCGCGCCGATTCCAGATGCCAGTGCACCCGCCGCCGGACCGAGGACAGCCGTATGAAAGCCCCCGTATTTGCAGAGAACGGCGATGTCAGCGCCGACGTTATCGTGGTCGGCTCCGGGGTTGCCGGTGCGCTGATCGCCAATCAGTTGATCAGCGAAGGCTACTCGGTGGTCATCCTCGAAGCCGGCCTGCGCATCCAGCGCGCCCAGGCCGTCGAGAACTGGCGCAACATGCCGTTCGACAACCGCATCGGCTCGGACTTCCAAGGGTTGTACCCGCAGGCGGAACACGCGCCAGCACCGCTGTACTTCCCGAAAAACAACTACGTCGGCCTTGATGGCCCGAGTGGCAGCAGCTTCCAGCAGGGTTACCTGCGCACGCTGGGCGGCACCACCTGGCACTGGGCGGCCTCTTGCTGGCGCCACTTGCCGGTGGACATGCGCATGCGGTCCGAATATGGCGTGGGCCGCGACTGGCCGATCAGCTATGACGAGCTCGAACCCTATTACTGCCGCGCCGAAGAAGCCATGGGCGTGGCCGGCCCCAGCGACCCGGAGATGCAATCGCCGCGCGAGCGCAGCAAACCGTACCCGATGGACATGGTGCCCTGGGCCTACGGCGACAAACGCTTCGCCGAAGTGGTCAATGCCCACGGCTACAAGCACATCCCGATTCCCCAGGGCCGCAGCACGCGTCCATGGAAGGGCCGACCGACCTGCTGCGGCAACAACAACTGCCAGCCAATCTGCCCGATCGGTGCGATGTACAACGCCATTCACACCATCGAAGAAGCCGAGCGCCATGGCGCGGTGTGCATCACCGAAGCGGTGGTCTACAAGGTCGATACCGACGCGAGCAACCGCGTCAGCGCCGTGCACTGGCTGCGCCCCGATGGCTCTTCGCGCAAAGCCACCGGCAAGGTCTTCGCCTTGGCCTGCAATGCGCTGGAAACCCCGCGCCTGTTGTTGATCGCCGCCAACGAGCAAAACCCCAATGGCATTGCCAACTCGTCCGACCAGGTCGGGCGCAACATGATGGATCACTCGGGTTTCCACTGCTCGTTCCTCGCCAACGAGCCGCTGTGGATCGGCCGCGGTCCGGCCCAGAGCAGCTGCATCGTCGGCCCGCGTGACGGTGACTTCCGTGGCCAGTACTCGGCCAACAAGATGATCCTCAACAACATCACGCAAGTCACCAAGGCCACCGACCAGGCCTTGGCCATGGGCCTGGTGGGTCAGGCCCTGGAAGCGGAAATCCGTCGCCGCGCCAGCCACGGTGTCGACCTGTCGATCAGCCTCGAGCCATTGCCGGACCCGAACAATCGCCTGACCCTCAGCAAGACCCGCAAGGACCCGCACGGCCTGCCGTGCCCGGACATCTACTACGACGTCGGCGACTACGTGCGCAAAGGCGCCGAAGCCGCGCACAAACAGTTGGAGCACATCGGCCAGCTGTTCGGCGCTACCGAGTTCGTGATCACCACCAGCCTCAACGCCAACAACCACATCATGGGCGGCACCATCATGGGCAACGACCCCAAGGATTCGGTGGTCGATGGCAATTGCCGCGCCCATGACCACGCCAATCTGTGGTTGCCCGGTGGCGGCGCGATGGCGTCGGCCAGCGTGGTCAACACCACACTGACCATGGCCGCCTTGGCGATCAAGGCAGCCGACTCCATGAGTCAGGCCCTGGCGCGAGGATAAGCCGATGATCACTCAACGTTTACGTGCTGCATCCCTTCAGGCAGCGCTAGGCCTGACCCTGCTTGGCGCGGGTCTCAGCCTTCCAGCCTATGCCCTGGACTCCGTGCCAGCCGCCGCTACCACGCCGGTGGCTGCGCCGCCGACCCTGGAAGAGCAGGGCAGACGTCTGGCCGTCGCCGGTGACTGCATGGCGTGCCATACCGTCCCCGACAGCGACAAACCCTTCGCCGGTGGCTATGCGATCAACTCGCCCTTCGGCGCGATCTACTCCACCAACATCACACCGTCGAAGACCGCGGGCATTGGCAACTACACTGCGGCGCAATTTGCCGCCGCGGTGCGTGACGGTATCCGCGCCGACGGCAGCCATCTGTACCCGGCCATGCCGTACACCTCGTACGTGCACTTGACCGATCAGGATGTCGCCGCGCTGTATGCCTACTTCATGCATGGGGTCAAACCGGTGGACCAGCCCGCACCGGTCACCGCGCTGAACTTCCCGTTCAACCTGCGCTTCTCGATGATCGGCTGGAACCTGCTGTTCCTCGACAGCCGCGATGCCACGCCGGCTGTGGCCAGCACCGCGCAGTTGCAGCGCGGCGAGTACCTGACCAACACTCTGGAACACTGCGGCGCCTGCCACACGCCGCGTAACCCTTTGATGGCGGAGATCAAGAGCAAGGCGCTCTCAGGCGGCATGGTCGGGCCCTGGTACGCGCCCAACATCACCTCGGATCCGGTCAGCGGCATCGGTGGCTGGAGCGATGACGAGCTGATCGAATACCTGGGCACCGGCCACGCCAAGGGCAAGAACCAGGCAGCTGGCGGCATGGCCGAAGCGGTGCAGAACAGCTTGCAGTTCCTGCCTCGCGAGGACCTGGCCGCCATCGTCGCTTACCTCAAGAGCACCAAGCCGGTCAGGGAGCCGGGTGCCACGGTTGCCGCGTTCGACTACAACGGCAATGGCAACGGCCTGGCGGAAAGCACCCTGCGCGGTGTCGGCAAGTTCAACGAGCATGACAGCCTGCACAGTGGCGAAGCGCTCTACAGCGGTCTGTGCGCCAGCTGCCACCAGCCGTCAGGGAAGGGCAGTGCCAACCAGGCCTATCCATCGCTGATGAACAATACCGCTACTGGTCTGAGCACACCGGCCAACCTGATCTCGGCGATTCTGTACGGTGTCGATCGCCTGGACGGTGAGCATCACGTACTGATGCCGCGCTTCGACAGCCTGTCCTACGTCCAGCCGCTGAACGATCAGCAGGTGGCTGACATCGCCAACTACGTGTTGCAGCACTACGGCAACAGCGCGGTGAGGGTTTCGGCCAAGGATGTGACCGTTGCTCGTGGCGGCGGCGAGGCGCCGTTGCTGGCGGTGGTGCAGCCGTACATCCTGCCGGCCATGGTCGTCGGTGCGGTGGTGGTGATCGGGCTGGTGGCGCTGTGGTTGCGCCGGCGTCGTACGCTGCGCTGATCACTGCCGGGTGTTCTCGCGCGCTGACTTGTCCAGTGCGCCAGAACACCCACCGGCCCTGAGCCCGCCAACATATCGATAGAACATTTTCGTCGGTGTGCCTTGGGGCTTTTTCCGGTACTAATAGGGGCCACATCCGACCCCCACAGGAGTGGCTATGAGCAGCATCGAGTACCGCAACCTTGGCCGCAACGGCATCAAGGTTTCGCCTATTACCCTCGGCACCATGATGTTCGGTGGCCAGACCCCTGAAGACGTCGCCAAGCGCATTACCGACAAGGCTTTCGCCCAAGGCATCAATTTCATCGACACTGCCAACGGCTACAACGGCGGTGCCAGCGAAGAAGTGGTCGGCCGGTTGATCGCCGATCGACGCGCCCAGTGGGTGCTGGCGACCAAGTTCGTCAACCCCAACCCCGGCGGCGATGGCCCGAACAACAAGGGCGCGTCACGCAACAACGTCATCCAATCGGTCGACGCCAGCCTCAAGCGCCTGAACACCGACTACATCGACCTGTTCTATCTGCACCGCGAAGACAACGACACCCCCGTGGAAGAAACCCTGCGCGCGCTGTCGGACCTGATTCGCGCCGGCAAGATCCGCACCTACGGACTGTCCAACCACCGCGCCTGGAAGCTCGCCGAGTTCAGTCGTACCGCTGACTTGCTCGGCATCGAGCGGCCATCGGCGTCGCAGCCGCTGTACAACCTCGCCAACCGTCAGATCGAGTCCGAGCATCTGCCGGCCGCCGAGTACTACGGCATCGGCGTAGTGCCTTACAGTCCACTGGCCCGCGGCGTACTGACGGCCAAATACGATCCGTCCCAGCCGCCGTCGCCAGAGTCCCGTGCCGGTCGCAGCGACCCGCGTCTGCAGCAGACCGAGTGGCGCCCGGAATCTCTGAATATCGCGCAACGGGTCAAGGAGCACGCCGAGGCCCGTGGCATTACCCCGGGTCAATTCGCCCTGGCGTGGGTACTGAACAACGCCCTGGTGACCTCGGCGATTGCCGGGCCTCGTACCGAGGCGCAGTGGGACGATTACGTGCCGACGCTGGATTACGTCTTCACCGCCGAAGACGAAGCCTTCATCGATGATCTGGTGGTGACCGGGCATTCGTCGACCCCGGGATACAACGACCCCAGCCATCTGTTCGTGGGGCGCAAACCGCGCCGTTGAATGGCAGGCTGATGTTCAAGGCCGCCTGAACCGGCCTTGAGCATCTACAGCGGTCTAATCCCCCTGGATTTCGATCACCCGCCCGGTCTTCGCCGCTTCGACGATGGCCTCGGTGACGATCAGATTGCGCAGACCATCGTCGACGCTGACCAGCGGATCGACTTCACCGCGCACCACCGCCCCGAAGTGCTCCATCTGGTGCACCAACGGGTCTTGCCGCACCATACCCACCACTCCCACCTCGAACGGCTTCCACCACGAACGATCCTGCGCGCGGCAGTAGGTCTTCAGGCGCATGGTTGGGATCGACAGGCTGCCGTTGGTGCCGGCGATCACATAGCAATCTTCATCGTCATAGCTTGCATAGGCCTTGTTCTCCTGGGACGTCTGTTCCCAGCTACGCGGCGAAGCGGCCGTATCGGAGAGCATGAAGGTACCCAGCGCGCCATTGGCGAAGCGCAGGTTGATGGCTACCGTGTCCTCGACCTGATGCTGACGCACCGCATTGGAGGCGAACGCCTGCACCGCCGTGACCTCACCGGCGAGCATGCGCAGGTTGTGCACCTCGTGGATCATGTTCAGCAGGATCGGGCCAGCGCCGGGCAGGGTACGCCACGGCGCATCGCTGAAATACTGATCGGGCTTGAAAAACACCGCGCTGCCCATCACCGACACCAGGCGGCCCAGCACACCGCTCTGCAGTACCTCGCACGCTTTGGCCATGATCGGACTATGGGCACGATGATGGCCGATCAGGATGCGCGCGCTGTGTTCCTTCGCCTGGCGGGAGAGGGCACGGCCTTCGGCAACCGTCGGCGCCACGGGCTTTTCCAGCAGCATCGGCAGCTGGGCCGCCATGCACAATTGTGCATGGGCCACATGAAACTGATTGGGCGTGGCGAGCACGACGCCGTCCGGACGATCCTTCTCGAGCAGTTCCTCCAGGGAGCGATAGAGCGGCACGCCGGCTTTGTCCGCCACGGCCTGAGCCACGGAGGAGGGGTCGACTACCGCAGACAACCCGCAGGATGGGCTGTGCAGCAAGACATCAATGTGCGCCTGGCCGATATAGCCAGCGCCGGCGACGGCGATACGGGTTCTGGTCATGGCTGCAGATACTCCGCGCAGGGTATCCGGGATGAGATCGTCATGGGGGAGCCTCTGTTTGTAGTTGTTTGAGGGCTGCACGAACAATGAAATAACGATAACTCAACTAAATAGACATTTAGTTGAGTTATATAATTATTGCATATCAGACGGGGTGAGGGCGGCCATACGCCGTTCGCCGATACGCTCGACGGTATTCATGTGCTCGGTGCCCCAGGCACATAAAGCGCCTAGCGCCGTGGCCAGCGATTGACCGAAGGGTGTCAGCGAATACTCCACCTTTGGAGGAATTTCCTGAAAATCGCGCCGAGCGATGATTTCGTCCCGTTCCAGCTCCTTGAGCTGCTGAATAAGTACCTTGTCGGTCACGCCACCGACCGCGCGCCTAAGCTCTCCATAGCGATGAACGTCCCGGGACAGATGATAAAGGACCAGCGGTTTCCATTTTCCGCCGATCACTGCCAAAGCGGCGTCGAGTCCGCAACTGTAGGTGTTGTTTGCCATGATGGTGCTCGCTGTCAGGGTACTTACCTAAAGGTGCATACTATTCAAACGGAATGCACGGATCTACAGTTGAGCCTCAACTTTCATAGGGAAACACTCATGAACAGTCTCAACGGTAAAATCGCGGTCATCACCGGCGGCAATAGCGGGATCGGCCTGGCCAGCGCCATACGCTTCGCTGCCGAGGGCGCGCAGGTGGTCATCATCGGCCGTCGCCAGGAGGAACTGGACAAGGCCCTGACGCTGATCGGCGCTGAAGCCATCGGGATCCAAGGGGATATCTCAAAGCTGGATGACCTGGATCGGATCTTCGCAGAAATCAAAGCCAGCAAGGGTCGGATCGACATCCTGTTCGCCAACGCCGGACTGGGCGATTTTCAGCCGATCGGATCGATCACCGAAGAATCCTTCGACCGCACCTTTGGTATCAACGTCAAAGGCACGCTTTTCACCGTGCAAAAAGCGCTGCCGTTGATGGGCACTGGCGGCTCGATCATCCTCACCGGTTCGACGACGGGATCCACCGGTACTCCGGCGTTCAGCGTGTACAGCGCCACAAAGGCGGCGCTGCGCAATTTCGCCAGGAGCTGGGCCCTTGACTTGAAAGGCACTGGCATTCGCGTCAACGTCCTTTCGCCAGGCCCGATCGCCACGCCGGGGCTGGACCTTGCGCTGGCAACTACTGGCCAGAAGGATGTGATCATTGACGGCATGACTGAACAGGTGCCACTGGGGCGCATTGGTGATGCTGAAGAAGTTGCGGCGGCTGCGGTGTTTCTTGCTTCGGGCGAGAGCAGCTTCATGACCGGGAGTGAGATGTTTGTGGATGGTGGGTTGGCGCAGGTTTGAGGCTTGTGTGATGGATTGGGGGGTTGTGCTGGGTGGAGTGTGGCTAAGTGACTGGCGCTGACTGGATGCTATAGTAGTTCGCATAATGTATATTATGTTAAATCTAGTATGGATGACGAGTTGCTGACCAGCAGCGCGCCCGACCTACATACGCTGGTCGTAACGGCAATCCTGCCTTCATGCCGGCGCTGCACGCCTGGCTGTTTGACGCGGCGTTCCAGCAGCAGATTGTGATCGCGCATGACGCGGTAAACCCGCTTCACATTGATCGGGGCCAGTGACTGGGCTTCACGCTCGCGGCGCAGCAACCCCCAAACACGACGGTAGCCATAGCTCGGCAACTCGCTGACTTGCCGCTTAACCTCAGCGACCAACTCCGTATCGTTCACGAGCCGACGTCGCCGTACTTTGGGCGATACCGATTGCTTGATCCGAACCGTTAATTGCGAGCGCGACACACCGAGACATTCGCTGACCAGTTTCACTGGTCGTCCCCCGGCAACAAGGGTGAGTGCGCAATCCATTTTCGCGACCGGGCGATCTCCACGGCCTCTTTGAGGACTTCGGCTTCCATCGTCTTCTTGCCCAGCATCCGTTGTAATTCGCGGATCTGCTTGAGCGCGTCGGTCAGTTCCGACGCAGGTACAACGGCCTCGCCAGCACTGACCGCCGACAAGCTTCCGTCCTGATACAGCTTGCGCCACAGGAACAGCTGGTTGGCGTTGATGCCGTTGCGTCGAGCCACCACGGACACACTTTGTCCGGGTTCAAGGCTCTCGCGAACCATGGCCAACTTCTGGTCGGTACTCCAGCGGCGCCGGCGTTCCTGGCCGAGCAGCTCGCCACCCTTATCGTTGCTGTTAGTCATAAACATACCCGTTTGCCTATCCCTTATCTTAAGGGGGGAACGGTGTCCTGTCTTTCATGGGGCTCGTTCACGGCGCCCCACTCGCCCAGGTTACCAAGGGCGGGATCGCCCGGTTCATGTCCTCGAACATCTCCCGCGAACCGACCATGATGCCTCGTACGATCACCCTTCCCGCCTCTGCAACTACGTAGATGCATCGCTCTTGGTGCTTGTGGCGATTGCGTCCGCTGATCGCCTCAGAGCATGACGGAACATACCGTCAGTCATCATCACCGCAAGGCAATAGTGAGCGCGTTTCAGGGAAGAGAAATCCCCGCTCTTTGGGGATGCAGGTACATTCATGGTCAACTCCTCCGTGTTTTTGGCTGTTTTGCGCCGGGGCGTTTAGAGGCTGAGGCATCGGCTGTCTCACCATTGCTCTCTTCAGGCCGAGCCTGCTCCGAAAGTTCACGCCGGAGCCGCTCGTTTTCAGACTCAGCAGAAGCAAGCCGCAGTTTCAACGCTAGCTCCCGCTCGCTGCTTCTGGCAGCAGTCTCATTAAAGGCCTTCGCGTCCAGTCGGAGCGTAGCGATCTGTTGCTGAAGCTGCTCCGTGACACCAGCCGACTTCGCCTCTGCCAGCTGCAAGCCCTGGATCTCACCTGTCAGGGTCTGAATCCGCGCTTCATGGGCATGAAGGACTTTAACTTGCTGCCGGGACTCTCCCAGCAACCGCTCGTTGTCACGGTTCAGGCGCGTCAGGTCATCCTGCTTCAGTACCAAGGTTTCCTGAAGTTTGCGCTGTTCCACCTGTGCCTCATGAAGTTGCGATTCATGCCGGCGCTGATCTTGATCGCGCTGTTCCTTGACGGACTCTCGGTAATGCTCCAGCGCGCCGCGGGCATGGACATGCTTCTCCTCGAGGGACTGGATCTGTTTGTCCCTGTCGCCCACCAGGGCTTCAAGGTCGGTGCAGCGCTGGCTGATCCCGGCGTTGCGCGTCAGCTCAGCCTGAAGCGAGGACTGCGTGGTTTGAAGATCAGCGGTCTGAGCTTCAATCGCTGCTTGCTGCGTGTCCAGCTGTCTGCGCGCAGCGGTCAGCTCGGATTGCAGACTGACGATCTGTGCTTCGAGAGCCACGCGCTGCAGATCGAAAGCTGATCGGGCCTGTTCGATCAACTCATCGCCCTCCTCCATCAGCCGATCCAGAAGGCTTCCAACCATAGCTGAAAGCTCTTCGCCCATACGCTCTCGCGACGATGGCGGACGCGGATCGAAAGATTCTATCTCCTTCAGATAGCGAGAAATGGTGGTTTTGGAGCCCGTATTTCCTAGCTCGACGCGTACCGCGTCGATGCTCGGGTACATGCCCTTGGAGAGCAAAGCCTGCCTCGCTTTTTGCACTACAGCCTTGTTTATACCGCCGCGGGCCATGGGATCTCCTACGATTTCGTGTTGTGTTACGTACCGTGTAATTACGTAATACGTTAGCACTAAAAATTAGGATAAAAAAGTAGGAACATGGAAAGCTATAATAGGTAGTTATGGCTTCTTGACTCCGAAAATCGCTTTTCAACGCCGCTTAAGGTGTGGAAAGCTGCAATCACGCAAATTTTGAAGGCAAAGGGCGATGGACAAGGCTGACCGGTACCTCAAGGCAGGCACGCGGGAGAACACCCGCAAAAGCTACCGAGCGGCTATCGAGCACTTCGAAGTGACCTGGGGCGGTTACCTGCCGACCACGGGCGACGGCATCGTTCGCTACCTGGCCGAGTACGCCGACAAGCACGCGATCAGTACGCTCAAGCAGCGGTTAGCGGCGCTGGCGCAGTGGCATATCACCCAGGGATTTCCAGATCCGACCAAGACGCCCAACGTGCGCCAGATGATCAAGGGCATCCGTGTCGTGCATCCCGCCCAGGTCAAGCAGGCTGCTCCCCTTCTGCTCCGGCATCTCGAGCAGGCCGTGAAATGGCTTGAGGCCGAAGCGGCGGCCGCGCTGGATCGCGGAGACTACAAAATGCTACTGCGCCACCGACGCTCCGTGGCAATGGTGCTGATCGGATTCTGGCGGGGCTTTCGCGGGGACGAGCTGGCCAGGCTCACGGTCGAGAACACGCAAGCCATCAGTGGTGAAGGCATCACGTTTTTCCTGTCTCACACCAAGGGGGATCGCCAGTATGAAGGGACAACCTTTCACACTCCGGCGCTGACGACGCTCTGCCCGGTCGAGGCCTACATCAACTGGATTACCGTAGCAGGTCTCGCGAAGGGCCCAGTGTTGCGACGCCTCGATCGATGGGGAAACCTTGGGGACAAGGCCATCCAACCTCACAGCCTGATCCCAATGCTGCGCCGCATCTTCAAGGAGGCCGGGCTGCCTGAAGAACTGTATAGCGCCCACTCGATGCGACGAGGCTTTGCAACCTGGGCGTCGGCCAATGGGTGGGACATCAAGGGGCTGATGAGCTATGTGGGATGGAAGGATATGAAGTCGGCGCTGCGTTATGTCGATGCGGGGATATCCTTCGGCGGGTTAGCAGCGAGCACTACCCCCACGCACTTGAAGACGATCGGCCGGTGATGCATACGAAACCGCCCAGTCCGTTGTCAGAGACGCATAGCTATTCCCGCTGTCACAACCTCATAAGTCCCAGGAGGCAGACCAGGTGAAAGAAATTCAAGCAGGTGTACTCAACGTTAAGTATTTGGACATCGGCCCCACCGATGGCCCTGTAGCCGTCCTTCTCCATGGCTTTCCGTATGACGTCCACGCCTACGACGAAGTTGCCGACGCCCTGGCCGCAGCTGGGTGCCGATGCATCATCCCTTACCTGCGTGGATATGGTGGCACGCGCTTCATTTCGCCGGACACCCCTCGCTCGGGCGAACAAGCGGCTTTGGGCGCAGACCTTTTGGCACTCCTCGATGCTCTGAAGATCCACAAAGCGGTGCTGGCTGGCTACGACTGGGGTGGCCGGGCAGCCTGTGTCGTAGCCGCCCTATGGCCAGAGCGCGTAACCGGTCTGGTCAGCTGTGAGCCGGGCTACAACATCCAGGACATCGCCAATGCGGGCAACCCTCTCGTGCCTGAGGCTGAGCACCGGTTGTGGTACCAGTACTACCTACACGGTGCTCGCGGCTATGCAGGGTTGGAGGCGAATCGTGATGCCTTTTGCCGGCTTTTATGGAAACAATGGTCGCCCACCTGGGGCTTCACTGATCAAGCATTCCAGGTGTCAGCGCAGTCCTTCAAAAATTCTGACTTCGTGGACGTGGTTACCCACTCCTATCGCCATCGCTTCGGTCTGGTCGACGGCGACCCTCAGTATGCGCACATTCAAAATCAGCTAGCACTTCGGCCTGTTATTTCGGTGCCTACGGTCATCTTGTCAGGCTCGAACGACGGCGTTGCACCCCCTCAGGATGAACAGCAGGCACTGCACCACTTCGCTGGTCCTGCCTACCGATTGGTCCTTGATGGAATCGGGCACAACGTACCGCAAGAGGCGCCGGCTGAGTTTGCGCAGGCAGTCCTGAGCCTTTTGCATCCTCAACCGTGATTGAGTTAGTTCGGCGGTGGCTGAGCCGACGTAAACCAGCGCCATATGGCCGCCTGCATTCAGATGCTGACGATCTACAGGCCTAGGTCGTCTGCAAAATAGTTGTCACGCATCGCACCAGTTGCGTGCTGCCCCTGGATTATGCAGCCGATAGCCCCACCCTGAGTTGCGTGGTCGCGGTCGTGGAGACTCATGGTCGACCTCCACGATCGCTGCACTGCTGATGCGGGCCGCGTTCACTAGCTCATCCAATTTCCGCCATCAACGTTGTAGGTCTGCGCGACGATGTAATCGCTCTCTGGGCCCGCCAGAAAGACGGCCATGCCCACCAGATCCTCCGCCGTACCCATCCGCCCGTAGGGGACTTCCAGCCCGACCAGTTTTTTCTTCTCGCCCAGTGGACGGTTTTCGTGCTTCGCGAACAGCGCGTCGACGCCATCCCAATGCTCCCCATCCACGACGCCGGGAGCGATCGCATTCACATTGATCCTGTTCTTGATGAGGTTCAGGCCGGCGGATTGAGTCAAGCTGATAACCGCGGCCTTGGTCGCGCAGTAGACGCCCACCAGGGCTTCCCCGCGGCGACCGGCCTGGCTGGCCATATTGATGATCTTCCCCCCCATGACCTTGTGCGATCATCTGCCTGGCTGCCGCCTGAAGCGTAAACAGCGTACCACCGACATTGATCGCAAAAAGCTTGTCATAGCTCTCCCGCGTGATCTCCGTGATCGGGGCAAGATCGAACAACGCGGCATTGTTCACCAGGATGTCGAGCTTCCCGGCATGGGCAACGACTGCCGCCATAGCAGAGTCAATGGAAGCCTGGCTAGTCACGTCCATTTCCACAGCATAAGCTTGCTCACCCAACTCGGCCGCCGTGGCCTGGGCGCGTTCCAGGTTGATGTCGGCGATTGCAACCGTTGCGCCCTCGCGAATGTAGGCTTGAGCGAACGAGCGGCCGATACCCCGCGCGGAGCCCGTGATCAGCGCGCTTTTTCCTTCGAGACGTTTCATATCATTTACCTCTGGTGTCGTGGGCCTGCTACTTTTTGGGGTAGCCCGCCCGCTTCATCTCGCGTTCGGTGGTGGACTGCGCAGATGCCAGGGCCTGATCCACGGACATTTGGCCGGTGAGGGCTGCGCAGAACAGCTTGCCTACAGAGGTGCCGATCGACTGAAACTCAGGGATCACCACGTACTGAATACCCACATACGGGACTGGCTTGGCAGACGGCTGGGAGGGATCGGCATGCTTCATCATCTGCAAGGTAACCTGGGCGAACGGGGCCGCCTTCAGGTAGGCATCGCTGTAGGTGGAGATGCGCGTACCTGGTGGAACGTTGGTGATGCCGTCCTTGTCGGTGACCAGCTGGATGTATTCTTTGAAGGTCGCCCAGGTGACGAAGGATTTGGCAGCATCTTTGTGCTTGGACGTCGCTGGAATCGCCAATGACCAGGCGTACAACCAGGACGAGCCCTTGTCAGTGACTTCAGTCGGCGCAGGCGCAAAGCCCACACTATCAACCACCCTGCTCTGCTCCTTGTCCGTGGTGAATGATCCAGCCACGCTGGCATCGACCCAGATGGCGCATTTCCCGCTATTGAACAGCGCAAGCGTTTCATTGAAACCATTACTTGAGACGCCTGGCAGGCCGTACTTTTTGAGGGTATCGACATAGAAGGTGGCAGCCGCCTTCCACTCGGGGCTATTGAGCTATCGGAGTTGAAAACGCTGTTCGAACTGGCCCAACGTGGGATCGAGTTCACCGGCACAACCGCTAGAGACGCCGCATTGCTGCTTGAAAGCATTGGCCAGGCTCAGGGACTACAGCGCCTGATTCAGTTTCTGGATCTTCTCGGTACGCTGGCCAGAGCCCCAAAACGTGACATTCGCGTGTTGGCCAGCGCCTACTACTCGCCCTCACTGGACGCGCGCAGTTCCGAGCGCATCAATCAGGCTTTCGACTATCTGATCAACGAACTCACATCCGACCTGCGGCTATCGGTCATCGCCGAGCGTGTGGGGATGAGTGAGGCTGGCTTCTCGCGCTTCTTCAAACGCATCACCGGCCACGGATTCATCGATCTGATGCGCAAGCTGCGCATCCAGCGCGCTTGCCGGCTTCTCGTCCAAACCCAGCTCTCGGTGGCGGCGATCTGCTTTGAAGTCGGCTACGAGAACGTCTCCAACTTCAACCGGCACTTTCGGAATGAGATGGGTCAGACGCCCAGTGACTACCGGCGCACGAGGGCCATTACGCTCTTCAATCGCGACGGTGTTCACCAAGCGCTACCCACTGCGCGGGTGCGCTGAGCAAGGTTACGACTTCGGCCACGCGTCAACACGAATCCAATAGAGAGATTGAATATGCATTGCCGCCCACCGCCTCTTAGAACTGCGACTGCACTTGCAGCCCCAGCACCAGCGCATTATCCACCTGGCGTACCCCATCCGGATTCTTGACGAACTGCACGTTAGGCATGATGTTCAGCCACTTCGTCGCCTGGATACCGTAGTTCAGCTCTGCCGCATATTCGGTGTGCTGCTCAGGCACATAGCCTGCATCGTCATAGCTCAACCCGCTCTGATCGTTCGCAGTTTCAGCATTTCGCAGGAACCGCGAACTCGCGTGAATGCGCGCGATACCCAGGCCCAAAGTATCAGTCGGGCGAGCATCAAACGGCCCTTTGTAGGTCAACGCGACCTTCTGGTAGCTGTCCACCGGCGTTGTGGCCTTGTCCTGGAACGTAGCGCTCGCCGACAACGTCAAGCCGCGGGAAGTATCACCGCCTACCGAAGTCAGTTGCTGTTTGCCGATCAACCAGAAACCATGCCGGCTCGAGTCGCTGCGATACGCGTCGCCGGTGATGGCCGCCACACGGTTGTTCTCGTCCTTGTAGACATCGGTGCCATTGGCAGAACTGTGGTAATAACCCAGGCGATATTCCCCAGGCAGTTGATTGACCTTGGGCGTCCAGATCAGCTCGACTGGCACGAAGGTGCCGGAAGTCCCGGAGCCATTGAGTTTGAAGCCATTGTCATTGTCCAGGTCGGACGGATTGACGTTGAATGCGCCGATCTGTGCATAAACCTGGTCGACCAGGCGATAGCGAATGCGTGCCGCCCATTGGCTGATGGGCGAGTTATAAATGCTGTCGACATAGTTGCCCGGCTGCGACCCGCAGAACGCCAGGCTCTGAAACACGCAATCCTCGACTGCGAACTCGTCACTGACCGCGAACCGACCCGCCTTGATATTGATACGGTCGTCGAACCAGCCTTTGCTCAACCATAGCTCGCTTAACCGGGTCACACTACCGCGCCCCTGAATTTGCTGGGTCGAGCTCATGCCCGACGCGCGAGGATCGGCAATCTTCTCATTGATGTTGTCGCCGTTTCGATTGGTCAGCGAGATACTGAAGGCGGTGTCGCTCCACCCCAGGAGTTTCTGCAGGTCGATATTCGCGCCCAGATTGAACTGGTCCGCATAGCGGGTCACTTTGTCGTGCTTGCGGTAGCCGCCGTGGACGTTGGAGGCCGACTCGCCAAGGTAGCCCATCTGAATATCGATACCCTTGTTCAGCCACTCAGTACGCAGCCCGCCCCAATCCCCAGTCATCCATGGAGAGTCGGTAGCGAATGCATCCGCCGCCCGGGCGTCAACCGAGCAAGCGGCAACGGCGCACAGTGAAAAAATCGCCAGAAATGCGGGGCGCGGACTGACGGCGGCGCGGGAGCCATATGGCATAAAAGATCCATCCTTCTTTTTTGGGTAATCAACCGGCGGGTGAAACTCACCATAAACACTAGTGGCCTAGTGCGAAGGGCCGAATTAAAAGTCCGAGGGGCGCTCTATGTCAACGTTAATCTGGGCATGCCGATAAAAACGCAAGCGTTAAGATTACGTCAACTTCGAAAATCAACTCTTTCGATTGTTGCACATCTGGTAAATAACTATTGCAGATCCGGCGATATAACTATCTGCATTACGCTGCTATGGCGAATCTCCGTTACACCAGCCTATCTGCCCCAATTGAGGTTGGATAGATCAAGGCGCAACGGTTCATCCCGGTAGGGACTTCAGAGTCGTTGCTCTGGCTGCTCTTCGATCCCTTCACCCCCCAGCTCCTGAATGCTCATTTCACGCATTCTGAATTTCTGGATCTTCCCGGTTACCGTCATTGGAAAAGCATCTACAAATTTAAAATGCTTCGGGATCTTGTAATGGGCGATCCGGTCTTTGGCCCACAGTCTCAGTTGCTCATCGGTCACCGTCTCGTTTGCATGAATTCGCGCCCATGCAACCAGCTCTTCCCCGTATTTCGGATGGGGAATACCAACGATGTAAATATCGGCAACGGCGGGATGAGCTCTGTAGAACTCCTCGACCTCGCAGGGGTAGATGTTCTCCCCTCCCCGGATGATCATGTCTTTGATCCGACCCACCACGGTGACGAACCCCGCTTCGTCCATAGTTGCGAGATCTCCCGTGTGCATCCAGCGGCTAGCGTCTATGACTTGTGCCGTTTCTTGCGCATTATTCCAGTAGCCCAGCATCACGCTGTAGCCGCGGGTACACAGCTCACCGACCTGGCCTCTGGGAACGATTCTGCCATCCGCGTCGATGATCTTGTTCTCCAGGTGCGGTTGCGTGCGCCCCACAGTCGAAACCCTTTGCTCGACAGCGTCGTGCGGCCCGGTCTGCAAGGACACGGGACTGGTTTCGGTCATACCGTAGGCGATCTGTATCTGCGACATATGCATCTCGGTCATGACACGCTTCATGACCTCGATTGGACAGGATGCGCCTGCCATGATGCCCGTGCGCAAGCTGGACAGATCAAAGGCTTCGCGCTGCGGATGGTCGAGCTCGGCGATGAACATTGTCGGCACACCGAATAGCGCAGTGGCGCGTTCCTGCGATACCGCTTGCAGCACTTTGAGGGGATCGAATGCCGCGCTTGGATAGACCATGGCGCTACCGTGAGTCAGGCAACCCAGATTACCCATGACCATGCCAAAACAGTGGTAAAGCGGCACTGGAATAACGACGCTGTCCTGCTCCGTCAGACCAAGGCTCTCGGCTACCAGAAAACCATTGTTCAAAATGTTGTAGTGGCTGAGCGTCGCGCCTTTGGGGAAGCCAGTCGTTCCAGACGTGTACTGGATGTTGATGGGGTCATCGAACTGAAGTGATGCTTGGCGAGTATTCAGGTGCTCGGGCGGCACGCGGTCGGCCATGCTTTGTAGACGCGCCCAGCTCAAGAAACCTGGTGGCGGTGAGCTCGACAGGCTGATGACGCCCCGCAGGCTCGGCAGTCGATCGATTGCCAGTTCGCCGGGCTCGCTTGATGGCAGCGCAGGAATGACTTCGTTGATCATCGCGTGGTAATCAGAGCCCTTGAATGCCTCATCGCAGATGATCCAACTGCATTGGGATTGAGCAACGACGTACTCGAACTCGCTGGTGCGGTAAGCGGGATTGATGTTGACTAAAATGGCACCGATTTTTGCCGTTGCAAACTGGGTCAGGCACCATTCAGCCCGGTTAGGAGCCCATATGCCAATCCGATCTCCTGCCTGCACGCCAATAGCCATGAGCGCACGAGCGTGTTGCTCGACATTGGTTTTCAGATCGTCCCACGACCAACGGATGCCCTGATCGTGAATCACCAATGCCAACCGCTTGCCAAACCTGGATACGGTCATGTCGAGCACCTCACCGATCGTCTGCGCGATCAGCGGGGGGTGTTTGGAGCCTTGCGAGTAACTCAGCTGGTTCATGGATTAGCCTTTCTTATGCTTGTTGTGCAGCCAACTGGTGTGTTGCCTTATCAAACCGTGGCACCTGAAATTCAGACCGCTTTCGCACGTGCAACCCGAGAGCCTGGCTGCTTGCCCAGCACGCCCATGATGCGCCGGCTGACCTGAAGCAATTTATTCAGATCGATACCTGTCGCTATACCAAGCCCATCGAGCAGGTAGAGCACATCTTCAGTCGACACGTTGCCGCTGGCGCCCATGGCATAGGGGCAGCCGCCCAGCCCGCCGATGGAGCTGTCGAACACCGCGACGCCCTCGAGCAGGCAAGCGTAGATATTGGCGATGGCCTGGCCATAGGTGTCGTGGAAGTGCCCGGCGAGGTGCTCACGGGCGACATCGCGGCTGACGGTGTCGATCAGGCGCCGCGCCAGGCCTGGCGTACCGACCCCGATGGTGTCACCCAGGGAAATCTCATAGCAGCCCATCTGCCACATGGCTGAGCTCACTTCGCGCACCTTGTCGGGATCGACTGCCCCTTCGTAGGGGCAGCCGAGCACGCAGGAGACATAGCCGCGAACGCGAATGCCCTGTTGGTTGGCCTTGTCCATCAACGGCTCAAAGCGCTTCAAGCTGTCGGCGATCGAGCAGTTGATGTTTTTTTGCGAGAAGGCTTCGGACGCGGCGGCGAACACCGCGACCTCCGACGCGCCCGCCGCCACTGCGGCCTCGAAGCCTTGCAGATTAGGGGTCAGGGCTGCATAGACCACGCCCGGTTGGCGCGCGATGCCGGCTAAGACCGCACTGGAGTCGGCCATTTGCGGCACCCATTTGGGCGACACGAAACTGCCGACTTCAACGTAGCCCAGGCCGGCGTCTACCAGGCCGTTGACCAGGGCGATCTTGTCCTCGGCGCTGACGATGCCCTGCTCATTTTGCAGCCCGTCCCGGGGGCCAACCTCGACGATGCGAACTCGCTCAGGCAGCGTCATTACTCAGCTCCTCCAGTTCGACCAGCATGACTCCTTCAGCAACCATTTCGCCCTCGCTGCAGAACACCGCCGAGACCCGCCCGGCGTGAGGCGCGCGAATGCTGTGTTCCATCTTCATCGCCTCCACCACGATCAACGCATCACCGGTCTGCACAGGCTGCCCCGGCGCCACCAGCACGCGAACGATGCTGCCGTTCATGGGCGCCGCCAGGCCACCGTCGCCGGCCTGGGTGCCAGCGGCTTCGGCCAAGGGATCGACCTTCTTGACCTCGTAGCGGTCGCCCAGCCAATCGAGGTACAGCTGCTCCCCACGGCGCGCCAGCAGCTGAAATCCGTGATGCGGCGTGGAGGAAGCCGGCGTGATGACGCACAGCCGGTCTTCAGCCCCACAGCGCAGATGCAGCAGGGCCTGGGGCGCCGCCAGCATCCGCCAGCCGGTTGTCTGGTTCCAGGGTGAACCCGGATCGTCGGGGCGCTCGAGCTTGGTCGAAGTGTTCAGATAAGTCTGGGCCGCCTGCGTCCAGAACGCGTCGGTCAGCGCTGGACGATCCGGCAACAGTGCCGTGGCATGGCGGTCGATAAACCCGGTGTCGAGCTGCGCATTAGCGAACGCAGGGGTCGAGAGGATGCGCCGCAGAAACGCCAGGTTGGTCTTCACGCCACCCACTGCCGTCTCCTTGAGCATGGCCAGCAGGCGCAGCCGGGCTTCTTCCCGGGTGTCGCCCCAGGCAATGACCTTGGCAATCATCGGATCGTAGAATGGCGAGATCGTGTCCCCTTCCACCACCCCACTGTCCACCCGGCGCCCGGGGCCCGCAGCGGCTTCGCGGTACAGCGACAGCTGGCCGCTGGCGGGCAGGAAGCCGCCCTCAGGGTCTTCCGCGTAGAGCCGCACTTCGATGGCATGTGCCAACAGTGGTACCTCGTCCTGTTGAATCGGCAGCGGCTCGCCCCCCGCGACACGCAGCTGCCAGGTCACCAGATCGAGACCAGTGATTGCCTCGGTGACCGGGTGCTCGACCTGCAAGCGGGTGTTCATCTCCATGAAGAAAAATTCGCCCCTGGCGTCGAGCAGAAACTCGACGGTGCCGGCGCCCACATAGCCGATGGCTTGGGCCGCACGCACAGCGGCTTCACCCATTTCCTTGCGCAGTTGCGCAGACAAACCGGGAGCCGGGGCCTCTTCCACCACCTTCTGGTGACGCCGTTGAATGGAGCAATCGCGCTCATGCAGGTACAGGCAGTTGCCGTGCTGATCGGCGAATACCTGGATCTCCACATGACGGGGCGCGAGCAGGTACTTTTCCACCAGCATCTGCTGGTCGCCAAAGGCCGACAGCGCCTCACGCTTGGCCGAATCCAGCGCCTCGGCCAGGTCTTGCGCGCGCTCGGCGACCTTCATGCCTTTGCCGCCGCCACCCGCCGCAGCTTTGAGCAGCACCGGGTAACCGATGCGCGCGGCGGCGCTCCTGAAGGTGTCCAGATCCTGCGCCTGGCCGTGGTAGCCCGGCACCAGCGGCACCCCGGCGTTTTCCATCAGGCTTTTGGCCGCGGACTTGCTGCCCATCGCGTCAATCGCCGCAGGCGGTGGGCCGACGAACACGATCCCCTCTTCCTCCAGGCGACGGGCGAAGCCGGCGTTTTCGGAAAGAAAGCCGTATCCCGGATGCACCGCGTCGGCGCCGGCCGACTTCGCCGCAGCAATGATCTTTTCTATATGCAGGTAGCTGTCTGCGGGCTTGGTGCCCCCCAGCGCAACGGCAAAATCGGCCTCCCGGGTGTGGCGCGCTTGAGCGTCGGCATCGCTGTACACCGCGACCGTGACGATCCCTAGAGCCTTGGCGGTGCGGATAACCCGGCAGGCGATTTCGCCGCGGTTGGCAATCAACAAAGTGCTGATGGGCTTGCTCATGTCGATGCTCCTGGCCAGACCGGGCTGCGTTTTTCCAGGAAGGCCTTCATGCCCTCCTGGCCTTCGGCGCTGGTGCGCAGACGGGCGATGGTGGCTTGGGTGTGGGCCTGTAGCTCGGCGGTCAACGCACCGCCGCCGACCTCCAGCAGCAGGGTCTTGCAGGCCTTCAAGGCCTGCGGGCCGTTCTGCAGCAGGTTGCGAGTCCAGGTGCGCACGGTCAGTTCCAGTTCGTCGCGCGGGTACACCTCCGCCAGCAGCCCCATCTCGCGGGCACGGGCGGCGTCGAAGCGATCGGCGGTCATGGTGTAGCGGGTGGTGGCGCGCTGGCCGATGGCCTTGACCACGTAGGGGCTGATGACCGCCGGCGCCATGCCCAGGCGCACCTCCGACAGGCTGAACTGGGCGTCATCGCTCCCGATGGCCATGTCGCAGCAACTCACCAGGCCCATGGCACCGGCGAAGGCAGCGCCCTGCACGATCGCCAGAGTCGGCAACGGCAGGTGATGCAGCTGCTCCAGCAATTGCGCCAGCTTGCCGGCCTCCAGCAGGTTGTCGTCGTAACTCAAGGAGGCACTGGCCTGCATCCAGGCAAGGTCGGCGCCAGCGCTGAAATGCTTGCCGCGGCCGCGCAGCAGCACAAAGCGCGTGGCTGGGCGTGCGGCCAGCTCGGTGAGCGCCTGGCGCAGCTCGTCGATCATCGTGCCATTGAAGGCGTTGTTCTTGTCGGGCCGATTGAGCCAGAGCGTGGCCACGCCTTGCTCGGAAAACTCCACTTCGATAGTCGAAAAAGCCTGCATATTCGCGAACTCCAGATTTGCCCGAGGGCCTACATGCGAAAGACGCCGAAGCGGCTGTCGGCCAATGGCGCATTCAGCGCAGCCGACAGGGCCAGCGCGAGGACGGTGCGGGTCTGGGCAGGGTCGATCACGCCGTCGTCCCACAACCGCGCGGAGGAGTAGAAGGCGTGGGCCTGTTGCTCGTACTGCTGCACCAGCGGCCGGCGCAGGTCGTCGGCCTGCTGCTCGGTGAATGCTTCACCGGCCCGCTGCGCCTGTTCCTGCTTGACCTGCACCAGCACGCCCGCGGCTTGCTGCGCGCCCATCACGCCGATCTTGGCGTTCGGCCACATCCACAAGAACCGCGGATCATAGGCGCGGCCGCACATGCCGTAGTTGCCGGCACCGAAGCTGCCACCGATGATCACCGTGAACTTCGGCACCTGGGCGCAGGCCACGGCGGTCACCAGCTTGGCGCCGTGCTTGGCGATACCGCCGGCTTCGTACTTCTGCCCGACCATGAAGCCGGTGATGTTTTGCAGGAACACCAAGGGAATCTTGCGTTGGCAGGCGAGTTCGATGAAGTGCGCGCCCTTCTGCGCCGCTTCGGCGAACAGCACGCCATTGTTGGCGAGGATGGCCACGGGGTAGCCGTCGACGTGGGCGAAGCCGCAGACCAGGGTGGCGCCGAACAGCGCCTTGAATTCATCGAAACTGGAATCGTCGACCAGCCGCGCGATGATCTCGCGAATGTCGAACGGCTGTTTGGGATCGGCCGGCACCAGCCCGTAGATCTCCTCGACCGGATAGCGCGGCTCGACCGATTCGGCGCGACAGAGCACGCCCTCTTTGCGCCAATTGAGGTTCGCCACGCAGCGGCGGGCGATGGCCAGCGCGTGCTCATCATTCTCCGCGTAGTGGTCGGCGACGCCGGAGAGCTTGCAGTGCACGTCGGCGCCACCGAGGTCTTCGGCCGTAACCACCTCGCCCGTGGCAGCCTTGACTAGGGGTGGACCGGCCAGAAAGATGGTCGCCTGGTTACGCACCATGATGGTTTCATCGCTCATCGCCGGCACGTAGGCGCCGCCAGCGGTGCAGGAGCCCAGGACCACGGCGATCTGGGCAATGCCCAGGGCGCTCATGTTGGCCTGGTTGAAGAAGATCCGGCCAAAATGCTCCCGGTCTGGAAACACCTCGTCCTGGCGCGGCAAGTTGGCGCCGCCGGAGTCCACCAGGTACAAGCAGGGCAAGCGGTTCTGCCGGGCGATCTCCTGGGCGCGCAAGTGTTTCTTGACGGTCAGGGGGTAGTAGCTGCCGCCTTTGACGGTGGCGTCGTTGGCGATGATCATGCATTCGACGCCGCTGACCCTGCCGATGCCAGCGATCAGGCCGGCGGCGGCGACTTTTTCGCCATACACATCATGGGCGGCGAGCAGCCCGATCTCCAGGAACGGCGAGCCGGGATCCAGCAGCAAATCGATGCGTTGGCGGGGCAGCAGCTTGCCGCGCGCCAGGTGACGATCCTGGGCGGTTCTGCCTCCACCTTCGTGGATGTCCGCCGCCAGTTTTTTGAGGGCGTCGAGTTGGTTCAGCATCGCTTCGCGGTTGCATTCAAAAGACGCAGAGCGAGCGTTGACCTGACTGTTCAGAATGGCCATGAAGGGTTCCTGCTGTGAGGGAAGGCGGCAACGGACTCAGCGCGTTTCGTCGAACAGCTCGCGGCCGATCAGCATGCGGCGCACCTCGCTGGTGCCCGCGCCGATCTCGTAAAGCTTGGCATCGCGCCAGATGCGCCCCACCGCATACTCATTGATGTAGCCATTGCCGCCCAGGATCTGGATGGCTTCACCCGCGAGCCAGGTAGCCTTCTCCGCGGCATATAGGATGACGCCGGCGCAATCCTTGCGCACTTGGCGCACGTGATCCGTCCCCAGCGCGTCCAAGTGTTTGCCTACCGAATAGAGGTAGGCGCGGCAGGCCTGCTGCGTGGTGTACATGTCCGCGATCTTGCCCTGGATCAACTGGAACTCGCCGATGCTCTGGCCGAACTGCTTGCGGTCGTGGATGTAGGGCACCACCACGTCCATCGCTGCCTGCATCAGCCCCAGTGGGCCGCCGGACAGCACCGCGCGCTCGTAGTCGAGGCCACTCATCAGCACCTTGGCGCCCTGTCCGACGCTGCCGAGCACGTTCTCGACCGGTATCTCGACATTGTCGAACACCAGCTCGCCGGTGTGGGAACCACGCATGCCGAGCTTGTCGAGTTTCTGCGCCACCGAAAACCCGCGGGTGCCCTTTTCCAGAATGAACGCTGTAATGCCCTTGGAGCCGGCGCTGGTGTCGGTCTTGGCGTAGACCACCAGCACATCGCAATCTGGCCCGTTGGTGATCCACATCTTGGTGCCGTTGAGCACGTAGTGGTCGCCCTTGAGGTCGGCGCGCAGGCGCATCGAGACCACGTCCGAGCCGGCGTTCGCTTCGCTCATCGCCAGGGCGCCGATGTGCTCGCCGGAAATCAGCTTGGGCAGGTATTCGCGCTTCTGCGCCTCGCTGCCGTTGCGGTTGATCTGGTTCACGCACAGATTGGAGTGGGCGCCGTAGGACAAGCCGATGCCGCCCGCGCCACGGGAGATTTCCTCCATGGCGACCATGTGCGCCAGGTAGCCCATGCCGGCGCCGCCGTATTCTTCGGAAACCGTCAGACCGAGCAGGCCCATGTCGCCGAACTTGCGCCAGAGGTCATTGGGGAATTGATCGGTGCGATCGGCATGTTCTGCGCGCGGAGTGATCTCGGCGGCCACGAAGGCGGCGACCGAATCGCGCAGCATGTTGATTTCTTCGCCGAGGAAGAAGTTGAGTCCAGGTACCAAAGTCATATCCACCACTCACATACTTGTCGTTATTGGTGCGGGAGTAGATAACGGTAGAGCCTTTAGAACGCCTCGAGCGCCGTGCGGCAGCGCTCCTCGGCGGTGTCCAGTTCCACCTGCATCTGTTCGATGTCAAGCATCTGCTGTTGCAGTTGCTCACGGCGTTGCGTGATTTTTTCCAGGAAACGGTCGAGCTGCTTCTTGTTGCCGGTCGGGTCGTACATGTCGATCAGCTCTTTGCACTCGGCCAGGGAGAAACCGATGCGCTTGCCGCGCAGGATCAGCTTCATGGCCACCATGTCGCGCCCGGAGTAGATGCGCTCCTGGCCGCGGCGGGTGGGCGCAACCATGCCCTGCTCTTCGTAGAACCTGATCGTCCTGGGGGTGACGTCCAACAATCGGGATAGATCCGAAATGCTATAGGTGGTGCTCACAGTGAAGCTTCCTGATTGTGTTGACGTTAACGTAAACGTTAGCCTCGGTGGCTGTCAAGCTTGGTGTGCTGGCGACGATGCACTCGAGCAGCTGCGCTCCTCCTTGATCACTCAGTACGTTCGATATGTAAGCAACAGGTATCGCTGGCGTCGACCTCGGAAAAATCAACGCCTGACCTGCCTGCTTACCTCACCGCGCGCGGCAGCCATCGCTCACAAAAGCAGACGTGCCCTGCGGCGCAAGATCAGCACCCCCGCAACGGTCAACAAAATTCCTTCAACGATCAGCGCGGCTTGTGTACCACTCGCTGCGACAAGCCATCCTGCCAGGAGCCCGCCAATGGCTTCGAAGCCAAATCGAATAGAGATATAGAACGACACGATTCGCCCGCGTAGTTCTTCGGCAGCCAGGCTTTGCAGAAGAATATTGGTGCTCACATTGGTGGCGCTGATACCAAAACCCACCAACACCAGGAAGAAGATGCAGGGCGCTATCTGGGTACTGAGCGCAGAACCGACCAGCCCCACCGCGCTGATAAAAATGCTGCACATCACAATCCAGGGATGCCGGCGAATACCCGACTGAAACGACAGAAATATCGTTGCGCCAAAAGCACCAATCCCAGCCGCGCCCCAAAGGTAGCCCAAGGTTTTCGCATCACCGAGAAAAACGTTTTTGGCCAGGATCGGCAAGAGCACTACGTAGCTGGACGCCGTGATGTTGACGGCTATCACGCATAGCATCAGCAGCTTGATGGTGGGATTGCGAGTGACGTATACAAACCCTTCTTGAAAGATATCCCCCAACGGCCGCATTACCCTCACCCCTGGACGACCGGGAATGACGAATAGCGTGATCAGCGGCGCTACGAAAGCGAGCGAATTTATTGCAAAACACGCCGCCTCCCCTACCGTCGCTACAAGTAATCCAGCCAGCGGTGGGCCAGCGAAGCGTGATCCGTTCAGCAGCATCGCATTGAGGGCCAAGCCGTTCGGCAAGTCTTGCTTGTTGCCAATGAAGCTACTGATCATTGCTTGGCGCAGCGGATTCTCAAAGGAATTGAGCACCCCCAAAATCAGCGACATGACGATGATGATGGTGGGAGTGATCACATGTGAGGCTGTCATGGCCGACAGCGCCAGCGATTGGATGCCCAATACCGCCAGCACAATGATCAACAACCGACGCTTGTCATGTTTGTCCGTCCAGGCGCCCGCCACCGGCCCCAATACCAACTGAGGAATGAGCGCGGCGAAGGTAGCTACCCCGAGCAGCGATGCCGAACCCGTGAGGTGATAGATCAACCAGGACAGTGCGACCTGCTGTATCCACTTTCCAAGATGCGAAACCGCCTGGCCAAAAAAGTAAAAGCGGAAATCCTTGTTGGCCAGCGCTCGTACAGGTTTCGGCCAAGACGAAACTGCCTGTGTACTCAAGTGATGTCTCTCAATCGTTGATGAGGGTACCGGTCATAGGCGACTTATGACTGATCCTGTAACTGTGCAGCTACCTAGTGTTTTGGCAGTACACAGCCCTTGGCCAGGAGCGCTGCAATGACCCAGTCTCTCTCGTTCGTGCCGTCCGCGATCGCCCGCAACTGGGTCTGCTCTGCGTCGAACTTGGCTTTAGCCTTGGTGTAGACGTCTTCGACTTCCAGGAATGGAACGCATACCAGTCCGTCATCGTCACCCAAGATGAGATCACCGGCTTCGATGACCATACCGCTCAGGGCGATAGGGGTGTTGATTTCACCGGGGCCATCCTTGTACGGCCCACGATGGGTGATCCCGGCTGCAAAAACAGGAAACGCACTTTCACGGATGACTTTGGAATCGCGAATCGCGCCATTGATGACTATGCCGCCAAGGCTTTTCTTTTGCGCATAGGCCGTCATCATTTCGCCGATGAGCGCATTGGTCAGATCACCCCCTGCGTCCACCACGATCACATCACCGGCCTGGGCAATATCCAAAGCGTAATGCAGCATCAGGTTGTCCCCCGGGCGACATTTGACCGTTATCGCCGGGCCGGCGAGTACGCCTTCCAGGTGCATAGGGCGCAAGCTGGCGCCACCGGCCGTCATGCGGTTCATGGAATCGCTCACGTTGGCAACTGGAAGTTCGCGAAAGCGTGCAACCTGCTCGGCGGTGACACAACGGGTACGATTGACAACTTTGAATCCGATAGACATATACATCCCTTCAAAGGTTGAGCTGGCTACGGCTCGCCGTAGCCAGCGATCAGTGGGCTACAGCAGTGGCAAGGTGTAGCTGACGATCACACGGTTCTGGTCGATGTCCGTGCTCGCCTCGCTTCGCAATGCAGCGTTCTTGATGGCGAATCCGAGATTCTTGAAGGCGCGCTTCTGTCCTGGACTGTCGTGCCTTGCCGGTGAGCCCGAGGCTTGAATACTCGCTGACAGGAGAATTATCCGAATCGGCCGGGAACAGATTGCCGGCGCCCGCATTGGCACTCGGGTTACGCGAACTGGTATTGGTACCGGCCTTGCCGCCCCCATCCAGGCGCAGGCCCAGCATGCCGACGGCATCCACGCCAAAACCCACAGTTCCTTGGGTAAACCCGGATTGCAGATTCAGCAGGAAACCCTGCCCCCATTCCTCTTGGCGAGGATTGGTGGCGTGGCTGCGGTTGTCGCCATTGAAATAGAAATTGCGTAGCGCCAACGACGCCTTGGCGTCGTCGACAAAGCCTTCGGCGTGAACGCTGCCGCCAGCGCTCATCGCGATGAACGCACTGGACAAGGCCACAGTCTTTTTGAACATACAACTTTTCCCCGATTTCAAAATATCAAGCAAGCCAAAGGCGCCACCTGATCAATTCAGGTGCTGAACGGCTTGCAGTTAATGGCAGGAAGTTGTGCGGTGTATTGTTATGTAAGGCTTCACCCTGGCCTGCCTATCGCTATTGCCCGAGTTGTATGCGATAGGTGTTTGCCGCTGTAAGTCTGAACAGCGCACTTTTCTCATCGTCTGAGAAGTCCGCGGTGATACGTTTGAATGCATTCCACAGAACACCGTAGGAATACATGCCCTTGTCCACCGGAAAGTTGCTCTCGAACATGCAGCGTTCAACGCCGAAACAGTCAATACAGTGGAGGATGTACGGGCGCCACAAACCCGCCAACTCTTCAGAGGTAGGCGGTAATGGCCGTTTATGCAGGTCAAAACCGGCAACGCTCATGCCCAGCCCGCCCAGCTTGATCAATACGTTCGGGCATTGCGCCAACTGCTGAATCAGTTTCATCCACTCGGGAAACACGTCGTTCCTCGTATAGCCACCGATCCCGAGCGGGCCGCCGAAATGATCGACGATGATGCGCTGATCCGGGAATGCGCGAGCGAGCTGAAGGATTTCGGGTATCTGGGTGTGGTAGCCCCAAACATCCAATGCCAGGTCAAAGTCGCGCAAGCACCCTACGCCTCGATGAAACTCGGCACTTCCCAAAATACCGGCCGCCGGTGGGTTGGGATTGGTGACGATCGCGGGATTGGAGTGCCACGCAGTGGTGTTACGCACGCCCTGCAAGCGGGCACCCGCGCGTTCGCGCATTTCCTCCAGAACAGGCACAACGCCTTGGCCTAGGGTCAAATCCGCACCACAGACGATGGCAGCGCACAACCTGAGGGGCCCGTAGTCGCCACTGGCGCTGCGCGCAGCTACGCCATTGGCAAACTCGACTTCACCGACACTTTGGAATCCCTCTGGCCTGTCCGCATCGAACATTGATCGGCACTGCACATACACCGACGCGACGATCCGATGGCCCGAATGGATATCATCCAGGTAATCATCCATCAGGTAGCGACCTGTGGGACGATCCCAAAGATGATGATGCGCATCGACGATGGCTAGATCGGACTCGAGCGCGCGCTCGTTCACCAGCGCCAGCCAGCTGCGCTGAATACTCAGGTGCGGCGAGCCCGTCGTGGCGGCAGTTGCAGTGGGAATCATCAGTGAGCCCGAATATCGGAGATGAATTTTGCCGCGCGTGGATGGGCTGGCGCCGTAAAGAATTGCTCAGGCGCCGAACGCTCCAGCACCTTGCCAGCGTCCATGAACCAGATGCGATCCGCTACTTCGCGGGCAAAGCCCATCTCATGGGTCACGCAGATCATCGTCATGCCTTCTGCGGCAAGGTCTTTCATGACCTGCAGCACCTCACCGACCATTTCCGGATCAAGGGCGCTGGTCGGCTCGTCAAACAGCATCACGGGCGGCTCCATCGCCAACGCTCGGGCAATCGCCACCCGTTGCTGCTGACCACCGGACAGTTGCAACGGCATAGCGTCGGCTTTATGGGCCAGGCCAACTTTGCCCAGCAACTCCCGCGCCTTCTTGGCGGATTGGGTTTTATCCCGACCCAACACGGTGACTGGGCCGATCATGACGTTGTCCAGCACGCTCATGTGGGGAAACAGGTTGAACTGCTGGAACACGAAACCAATGCGGCTGCGCAATGCGTTCAGATTCTTTTTGGCCCCGTGCACGTCCTGTCCGGAGACCAGAATGCTGCCCTTCTGGATCTCTTCGAGTCGATTGACCGTGCGGATCAAGGTCGATTTGCCCGAGCCCGAAGGGCCGCACACCACAACGACTTCACCTGCGGTAATGTGCTCATTGACGTCGGTGAGCGCCTGATACTCGCCATACCACTTGTTTACGTTCTTGAATTCGATCATTTGGGCTGCCCCACCAAAACTTGATTGTCGTTAACGCTGTCGTCATTGCGGTTGGGCGCGCCGAGCCGCTTGCGGTTGATGGAGTCTTCCAGCCATTTGGCCAGGCGGCTGAGGGAGAAACAGAGCACAAAGTAAAACCCTGCCAGCAACGCATAGACCTGGAACGGCTGAGTGAGCAGCTGGTTGTTGATCTGATACGCCGCGAAGGTAATTTCTTGCGTGCCGATCAGATACGCCAGCGATGTGTTCTTGGTGATCATGATGAACTGGTTGAGGATACTGGGCAGCATGTTGAACAAGGCCTGCGGCAAGACCACCTTGCGCATGCACTGCCAATAGCTCATGCCGATGGCGCGTCCTGCTTCAACCTGTCCCTTGGGCACCGCGTTGATGCCCGCACGCACCACCTCGCCAAGGTACGCGCCCTCGTAAACCACCAACGCGACCACCATGGTGACGGTGCCGGAGATGTTGAAGCCGGTGACCAGTGGGATGACAAAGTAAGTCCAGAAAATCAACAGCAACAAAGGTATGGCGCGAACCACATAGGTGTAGGCCATGGCTGCGTTACGTACCGGCGCTATCGAAGACGTGCGCGCCAGGCCGATCAGGATGGCCAGCGGGAATGAAGCCACCAGCGAAACCAGAGCCAGGATGACCGTCAACGCCAACCCACCGAGCGGGCCCTGTGGATACTGCCCGATCAGCAGCATGACGCCATAATCGTGAAGGATATCGAACATGCTTACCTCGCCATCCGCGATGCAATACGGCGCTGCCAAGCACCACCCAAGGCCATGATCGACCAGGAACCCACCAGGTAGAAAAGACTCGCCACTGCAAAGGTCTGGAATGTCATGTAGGTCTCGCCCTCGATCTGACGAGTGATGTACATCATCTCTGCGGTGCCGATCGCCATGGCCAGCGCGGTCGCCTTGAACAGCGCCAGCGCCTGGTTCACCAGCGACGGGGCGGACGCCCGGATAGCCTGAGGAATGAGTACTTTACCAAGCGTCTGCAGGTAGCTCATGCCAAGCGCAGTGCAGGCTTCGGTCTGCCCGTGGGCCAAGGAGCGAAAGCCACTGCGCAGGTCTTCGGAGGCGTAGGCGGCGCTGTTCAGGGTCAAGGCGATGATCGCGAAAATCATCTCGCCGCCACGCGCGTTGATCCAGTCCTGGACGAACTCCGGAAGCAGTTGCGGGACGCCGAAGTACCACACGAACAGCTGCACGAGGCTGGGCACGTTCCGGTGATACTCGACGAACGCCGTGACGCATAAACTGCCCACTTTGCCCGGGATCAGACGCACGCCCATGAGAACGCAGGCCAGTGCAAACGCCAGAACGCCAGAGATCACGAACAGCTGCAGCGTTACGCCGATTCCACTGAGGAAGGACTGCAGGTACTCGCCCTGCAGCAGCGATGAAAAACCATTGAAAATCGACACAGACACCTCGATCAGGCCGCTGCGCGCGGCCTGCTTTCAATCACTGGAAATCGGAAATCGCAGTGAGCTTTTTCTCGCGAACCAGCTTGTACTCGGTCTGGTCGCCATACCAGTGATCCCACAGGGCTTGCAGCTCGCCGCTGCTCTCCATGTCGGAAAGCGCCTTGTCGATGGCTGCGGTCAGAGCGGTTTCGCCTTTCTTGACCCCTACGCAGTTCGGCTCGTAATGCAGCGCTTGATCCAGGAAGTGCATGTTCTCGCTTCGCACATGGAAGCGGATTGCGGCGGGCTCGGTCATGGCCATGCCCTGCACTTTGCCTTGCTGCAACGCCAGGAACGCGGATGGGGCGTCCTCGAAGCCGACGATCTTGGCTTGCGGGATTTGTTGGCGAGCGTACAACTCCGGCGTAGAACTTTTGATCGCACTGATGCGCTTGTCTTCAAAGTCTGCGAAGGTCTTGATGCCGCTGCTTTCCTTCACCAGGATCTTGATCGGCACCTGATAGTAGGCCGCCGAGAAATCGATCTGCTCGGATCGCTCTTTGGTGTAGCCCAGCGCGGCGGCTACAACGTCGGCTCGGCCCGAAACCAGAGTAGGGATCCGCGCGCTTACCGCGACGCCCTGAAGCTCCGGCTTCACGCCTAGATGTGTGGCCAGCGCTTTGCACAGATCAACATCCAGTCCGATGATCTCGCGGGTTTTCGGATCCTGAAATCCAAGCGGCACGCTGTCTGTCAGAGTGGCGCACCGCAGGGTGCCCCGATCCTTTACATCTTGCAGCCCGTCGGCCATTACCACCGTGGACGCAACCAGACCTACAAAAGCCAACAAAGCCCTTTTCATCATCAGTATCTCTATCGAGTGAGGGCAGAATTTTCAACCAGTGCTACAGCTAGAATTATTATGGGTGACTCGGCGTTTCGTGCAGATCAGACGAGCGCTTGGCACGCTTCCTTGATCCGTCGGCAACCTTCAGCAATCACATCGTTGCCCGTGGCGAACGACAGACGCAGGTAGGGTGACAAGCCGTAGGCTGCGCCGTCCAGTACGGCCACATTGGCTGCCTCGAGCAGATAGTTTCGGACGTCCAGGTCGCTCGCCAGAACGTTGCCCTGCGCAGTGCGCTTGCCGATCAGCCCCGAGCAATTGGGGTAAGCGTAAAACGCGCCTTCGATGGCGACACAGGTCAACCCCGGGACATCGTTGAGCATTTCCATCATCAGATTTCGCCGCTCGCCGAAGACCTGGGCAGCGTGCCCGACAAAAGCCCCACCCTGCTCCAGCGCGGCGACCGCGGCAGCCTGGCTGACCGACGATGCACCACCGATGCTCTGGGACATGAGCTTGTCCATTCCCTTGAGCAAAAGCTGAGGGCCGCCGGCATACCCGATGCGCCATCCGGTCATCGCATAGGCCTTGGAGACGCCATTGATCACCAGTGTCCGGGCCTTGAGTTCCGGCGCCAATACGGCCGGGGCGGCCAGAGATTGCCCCAGATAGTTGAAATGCTCGTAGATCTCATCCGTCATCAGCCACACGTGAGGATGACGAAGCAGCACCTCGACCAGACCTTGCATTTCTTCTTTGCTGTAAATCGCGCCACTGGGGTTGTTGGGGGTGTTGAGTACCAGCCACTTGGTTTTGGGCGTGATTGCCGCTTCAAGCTGTTCGGGGGTGACCTTGAAGCCTTGGCTGTCCGGGCACTGGAGAACCACAGGGACGCCGCCGTTGAGCTTGACGATGTCAGGATAGGAAACCCAATACGGCGCGGGAATGATGACTTCGTCACCCTTATCGACGGTGCAGGTGAAGGCCGTGTAGATCAGCTGCTTGGCGCCAGAGCCAACGATGACTTCAGCAGCCGTGTAGTCCAGGCCGTTGTCGCGCTTGAACTTCGCTTGGATCGCAGCTTTGAGCGCTTTGGTGCCGGTGACTGGCGTGTAGTGGGTCTGGCCCGCCAGCGCCGCCGCGTGAGCCGCCTGGATGACTACGTCGGGCGTTACGAAGTCTGGTTCTCCGACCGTGAAATCCAGAATCTTCTTGCCCGCGGCCTCCAGCTCCATCACCCGTGCTTTGGCAGTGACGCTGGCCGATGGAGAGAAACGATCCAGTCTGTTCGAAAGGGGGTACGACATTGCGCATAACCTATGGTGTGAGGCTCAAGTGCAACCAAGGTTACCGATGGTGAATTTACAAAAAAAGCGACTTTTATTTGGATTTAATCATCGCATTAGGGCATGTTTACACCCGCCAAAGGAGTAGGTTCATGATCACCATCAAGCAAGTCGAGGCCGTTTACTGGGTCTCGCGCCTGGGCAGCTTCGACGCCGCCGCTGACCACCTCAACACCACACAATCCGCGGTGTCCAAGCGGATTCAGGATCTCGAGACACGCTACGGGCAACCTTTGTTTGACCGTTCACGTCGCAGCGCGCAACTGACGCCCATGGGTGAAGAGGTCGCGGCCCTGGCCCTCACGCTATTGAATCAGCGGGACGCTATCCAGCAGCGACTGGAACGCCCTGAGAACCTGCAGCGCAAGCTACGCCTGGGCGTGACCGAACTCACGGCGCTGACATGGTTGCCCGACCTTGTGAATGGAATTCGCAGCGCTTACCCGCTGGTTGAAATCATTCCCGAAGTCGATCTGAGCCCGGTTCTTTTCGACCGGCTATCCAGCAACTCAATCGATCTGATCATCGTTCCCGACATCTTCCAGGACAACCGCTTTCCCGCCGAGAAATTGAGCTCGGTCGAAAACGCCTGGATGTGCGCGCCGTCGCTGGCCGGTGACAAGGATCACCTGACATTGGAGGATCTATCGGCCCGCACCTTGATCGTCCAAGGCTCCCTGTCTGGCATGGGGCAGGCGTATGGACAGTGGTTCAAGATGAAGGGTATCGACATTTCCAAATCGGTCACCTGCAACAATCTGCTGGCCCAGATCGGGCTGGCTGTCTCGGGCTTGGCGACGGCCTACCTGCCCTACCACTGCCTGGGCCACTTGTTGGACCAGAAGCTCCTCCATCATCTCAAGGTCACACCCAGCCTACCCCAGATTTCCTACAAGGCTATCTACCGCAGCGCCGAGGATAAATTCATGGTCGACATCATCGACATCACGAAAAGAAGTTGCGACTTCACCAAGTTCATTATTCATTGACCCGCCCGCCCCAGACATCGGGCAATCTATCCGCCAGGTCAATATGCCAGACGCCGGCCGAAGTCGTCTTTGGTCGCGGCGTTGGCATAGGTTGCAAATCCAAGAAGACGGGTGCTCGCGCTGACACGCCTTGGCGTCATTACAGAGTGCGGGCCTTGAGGTAGATCGTTTCAAGCCACGACTTGCCGCCCTAGTCTCTTCTCATATTGCTCCATGAAAAACGACCACTGCGCATCGCTCCAGGGTGAGTGTCTGCGAAGCTGGGGAATATCATGCCTCGCCGCTCGCAGCGTCGACTTCCTCCCGCGCGACTTTTCCAGATCCAGCAGAGCCAGGCTGTAATCAGTACCCTGGCCAAGATCCCCTGCACTGATGAAAATATGCTTCGACCGCATACACCCATGTTGCTGACGACCTCGGTGCATTGTCGATAGCAAGGCCGCGAGCTTCTCCAGAACTGCCAAGTGGTCACTCTCGCAAAGATCGGCCTGGGCACGGTCGGCGAACCAGGTATCAAGATCTTGATAGCCCTGCAAGTCTCTGGTCACCAACAGCCCTTGCCACGTCCCACCCACCTTGCGTGCACCATAGTAAATAGGCTTTGGCGCCATCACCCCAAGCTGATCAAGACGCGAAAGCGCTTTACCCTCACGTAGTACCGTAGGTCTGCCCAACGGATAACGCAGACTGCGGAAAGTATGGCCGGTCTGACGTTTCACATACACAGTAGCTCCATCATGGATGACCCTTTGGACACCACTTGTACCTTTGCGGCGAACATTCGGCTCCTCAACCCACGGCCCAACGGTATTCCACCAATGCTCAAAGTCGTCGCCAGCCGCGCGCATCATCTTGTTACAGCCCTGTAAATAAAAATTCATACTATGCAAAAACTTCCCCTGCTGCCAGACCGCCAGTCGTATAAACAGGGAGGCGCTTTAAAGCATGAGTGCCGTTGTGGGACTGCAATTTTTCGGACCACTCACAGCCTGCACTGCCCCGAATAAACTGCAATGGGTAGACTGCGGCCATTCCATCGAGGCTCAACGGCGAGGGCTAATAACAACCCCCACCTCAGCGCCCTGCCAACGGCTTGAAAACCCGCACCGTCGACGCCGGGTTGTTCGGCAATTTATTCGCCGGGCGTACCGGCCGGGCAACCAACTCTCCCCCGCAATTCGGGCACTTGCCCTGCAACAGATCGTCCGCACATGACGCGCAGAACGTGCATTCAAACGAGCATATACGCGCCACCACCGATTCCGGCGGCAGGTCGGTGTCACAGTTTTCACAACCGGGTCGCAGTTCGAGCACTAGGTTCATCCTTGTGTACAGAGAGTTATTTCACCCGGAATATAAAGCACAACTAAAGCTCGAGCACCAACGGCTGAATACCTTCTGCAGTTTGCGCCGGTACCGCGCAGCAGATAAGGACCTTGTCAGGGTCGGGCATTTGCGCCGGCGGTTTGGGATAGTGGACGTTCCCGCTGACCAGGCGCGTCGCGCAGGTTCCGCATGATCCCCCACGACAGCTGAACTCGGGGCTCAGGCCGTTGTTTTCTGCCAGCTCCAGCAGGGTTCCACTTCCAGGCGTCCAGCGTGCATCCTTGACCGACGCTGAAAAATAGACCGGCACTGGCACGCTGGCGGCGGGCAGTTGAACCCGGTCAGTGCTGCGTTCTAGCGTCGCTCGCTGCAGTGCGGAGGGCCCAAAGGCCTCGGCGTGGATACGCTCATCGCTGATGCGCAGCTCATGCAGACCGTCGTACATGGCCTGCAGAAAGCCGGCAGGCCCGCACAGATAGAAATCGTAGTCATCCAGCGGTAGCCGCGCCTTGACCTGGGCGAAATCGAGTCGCCCCGATATATGAAAGTCGCGGCCGACGACCGCGTGGTCTTCGGGGCCGCTCAGCGCACGGTAAATATGTACGCAGCCTGGGTAACGCTGTTGCAAATCATCGAGCTCTGCCTGAAACGGCAGGTCTGCGAGCGTCCTTGCACTTTGAAACAGATGGATCGGCCGTTGACGCCGGTGCTCTCGGTTCTGGGCGATCAGCTCGCGAAACATGGAGACCAGCGGGGTGACGCCGACTCCTGCGCCAATCAACACCACCGGGCGTTCGGATTCCTCTACAAGCACAAAGCTGCCCAATGGCGGGCGAACGTCCAGGAAGTCACCTGCGCGCACCTGCTCATGCAGGCGTCGAGACCCTGGCCCCTGCGCCTTGACGCTGATGCGTAGGTGCCCATCCGATGGGGCGCTTGACACACTGAAGGTCCGGATCAGCGCAGGCTCATCGGCGCCCGCAATCCGCACCGGGATGTGCTGCCCTGGGACGAACGCTAGAGCCGCACCGTCTGCCGGCTGCAGATAGTACGACCGAATGTCCTTGCTCTCCTGCTCTATGCGCGTGACCAGCCAAGACTGCCATTGCTGACGCTGCTGTCTCTGACGCAGCAATTGATCTGCCTCTGCCCAGGTGCCGGTGGCGAGGCTGGTCGGCGCGTAGTCGTTGAACTGCCAACGCAGCGATACCGCACCCGTGCGCAGCACCACGTGCTCGACGTCAAGCGTCCAGAGCCGTTCGGCACCTTCGAACGCCTTGATCACGGGGCTGTCCAGGATAATTTCCGTACGCCCGAAGAGTTGCAGGACGTCACCGTTGTTGAAGTCGACGAACAGCAACCCGGCGAGGCCATTGATCTTGAGGTTACCCAAGGTATTGAAGAACAGATTGCCGGCGTAGTCGGGAATGGTAAGGCGGTTCCCTTCCACTTTGACGAACCCCGCCCGCCCTCCTCGATGCGACACGTCCACCGAGCGATGCTGCGGATCATGATCGAAGTAACTGGCGACAAAAAAAGTATCAGCCGCACGAATCAACGCTGCGGCGCGCTCGGTCAGTGCGGGGGAATCCTCGCGCTGTGAGTGGCCCTTCAGCAGCTCCGGGAAGCGTTGGCAGGTTCTTGCCTGTATGTACTTGGGGCAATTGCCATAGGAGTGCTCGACCCTGACCTCAAGCCCCCTCGCACAAACCTGTGCAATCACCCCATTGATCCGATTACGCCGGCGGGTGTGCAGTTCGATCCCCAGCAAGCCGACGGCATGGCCCGGTTGCAGCCCTGCGAGCGCGGGGTCCTGGCCTTCGGGTTGTGCCTTGAGCAGCAACCGTTGAGGGTCGGGTGAGCTGACGAATCCTTCCGGGCCTTCAAGCAGCGTGGCCCAAGGCCTGTTGTCCCGGTCGACCGCGCCGACGACCATAAAGGGCAATTGCGAGTAGAACTCCCGGTGCTGGTCGGGCATATAGTCACGAATGACCTTTTGCCCTATCACTTCCATCCGCTCCGATACGCTGTGCAGCTCCTGGAGCATTTTCTCTCCGGCGTGCCAGGGAGAGCGGCGGTGCTTGGGCAAAACTTGCATGGCGCGATCCTCGATAGAGCTCTGGCGAACCAGGCAGCGAGCTGCTGGTTCAGTTGCTTTGCAGGCCCGCGGCCGTGGGTTGCATAGGCACGAAGCCGGGCAGCGCTTCTATCCTCTTCAGCCAGCCACGCACGTTCGGATACGTCTCTAACGATACGTTGCCCTCCGGGGCATGAGCGATATAGGTGTAGCAGGAAACATCCGCGATGGTCGGCGTCTCGCCGACCAGATAAGCCGTTTCAGCCAGTTCGCCGTCCATCAATTCGAGCAATGCGTGAGATTTTGCTATGAGATCTTCAGCGTTGTATGCCGCGCCGAACACCGTGATCAGGCGCGCTGCAGCCGGTCCGTTGGCTATCTGCCCGGCCGCCACCGAGAGCCAGCGCTGAATGCGCGCAGCGGTCAAGGGGTCATCAGGGAGCCAGCTGCCATCACCATACTTCTTTGCCAGATAGACCAGGATGGCGTTGGAATCGGTAAGGATGGTGCCGCCATCATCAAGGGCCGGCACCTGTGCGAAGGGGTTGATGGCAAGAAATCCGGGCTGCTTGTGTGCACCTTTGGCCAGATCGACGAAAACCAGCTCCGTGGGCAACTTCAACAGTGCGAGCATTAGCTCGACGCGATGGGAGTGGCCGGAAAGCGAGTGTCGATAGAGCTTGATCTCTGGCTCAGACATGGGGTGGCTCCTGCGCTGGTCAAGGGGTTGCGCGCAGCACTCCGAGAGGATTTCTGTGCGACGGGTGGTGATGCTGCACGCGCTGGGCGCCAAGCGGAATCACCAGGTTTTGCAATCCACAATTTCGTTCGACAAAAGAATGGCAGCCGCTGGACACGCCCGCCCTGCCCTCAGGACAGAAACGCCGGATGACTGCGCAGTCTCGGGGTGGCGAAGGCGATGAAACTGCGAACCTTGGCTTCGGCCCGACGACCATCGCGGTAAATCAACTGCACAGGCAGCGGCTGGTTAACGAAGCCGTCCAATACCGTTTCGAGCAGCCCTTGCTGCAATTCCTGGTGCACCTCGTAGCGCAGACAGCGGATCAATCCCAAGCCAAGGGTGGCCGCGTGTATGGCAGCGCGCTGAGTGGTGCAAGTCAGCACCGGTTGAGGCTTGAACGGGCACCTCCGCCCTTCGCGGCGCAAGCGCCATTCGTCGTCCGCAACCGAGGTAGTGGTCGCCACCATACGGTGCGCGATGAGGTCATTGGGCGTCTGCGGACGCCCCCTCTGCGTCAGATAGCCAGGGGAGCCACAGAACACGGGGCTCGCCATGCCTACCTGCACGGCGAAATCGGAGGAGTTCGGCAAATGACCGATGACCATCGCTACATCGATGCCTTCCTCGAGCAGTCTTGGCACGCCGTGGCAAGCCCTGATCGATAATTGCACCTGCGCAAATTCGTTCAGGTAGGCCAACAACAACGGTGTGAGCACGTGCTGGTCCATAAGCGCTGGCAGCGACACCGTCAGGTGTCCTGCGGGGCGAGCCGGTGTACCCGCGGCGCAGCGTTCGGCAATTTCGGTCTGTTCCAGGATGTGCCGACAATGCACCGCGAATTGTTCGCCAACCGGGCTGAGATTGACGCCCCTGGCGCCGCGGATCAACAGCCTACTGTTGAGGCGTGACTCCAAGGCTGCGATCGCGCGCATGATAGTCGCTGGAGATCGCTGCAACTGCCGGGCCGCTCCAGCGAGGCTACGGGCCTGCATCACCGCCTCGAAAATCTGCATTTGACGATAGCGGTTCATTGGCTAGCGCTCCGTGCCGACATGCAGCGCCGGGTTTTGCAGAAACCGGCTCGCACAGAAGTCGACAAAGGTGCGTACCTTTGCCGACACCCGCTTGCCCCCTTGATAAAGCACATGCACCGGCAATGTAGCGGTGGCGAATTCGTCGAGTACGAGCTCCAACTCGCCATTGGCTACAAGCTCGGCGACCTGATAGGACAATACTCGCGTGAAGCCCCAGCCCAAGCGCGCAGCATTGATCGCGGCCTGATTGGAGCTGACCACCAGACGTGGCGTGGGGTGCAGCGTAACGAGTTTGTCCTCTACTTCGAACTGCCAGTCAGTCAGCAGCTCACTGGCCGAAGACATGACAATGGGCCCTGCCAATACATCCGTGGGCACAGCAGGCCGGCCGAAGCGGTCGAGGAAGGCCGGAGAAGCGCAGACCACCGGGCGAATTTGCCCGACGTGGATGGCCTGCAGGCCCTGGTCCGGTAAATGACCGATGCGTATGGCGACGTCCAGCGCCTCTTCAGCCATGTTCGCCACCCGATCCATCAACAGCGCATGGAGGGTGACCTCAGCATGCACATCCAGGTATTGGGTTACCACCGGAATCAGGAACAGCTCGCCGAACATCACCGGTGCGGTGACGATCAGGCTTCCCCGTGCACGAACGCTGGTGCCCGTCGCCAGTTCTTCAGCCTCTTCCAGATCCAGCAAAATACGCCGGCAGTCATCGGCATAACGCCGACCCGCCTCGGTCAGGCGCAACCTGCGCGTGCTACGGGCGAGCAGCAGCGTGCCCAGACGCTCCTCAAGCCCGGCGATGACTCGCGTCACGCTGGGTGCCGACATGCCCACCCGCTTCGCCCCAGCCGCGAAACTGGCCGCATCGGCAACGGCCAGCAGTACTTTCATCTCCTGAAACCTGTCCACCATCACCGCCCGCCTTCGCTACTCCATCCAGAAGCAATAGCCTAGCGCTTGAATGCAGTATCATCGGACCGATCACGCACTTTCCTACAGGCGTATTCTCGGGGGCTCAGATAATGGCGAATGCATACAAGGTCGGCGATGCCGTGCGTTGGAATTCCGAAGCGGGCGAAATACACGGCAAGGTGACCAAGGTTCATACGAAGGATGTCGATTTCATGGGCAAACACCGCCCGGCGTCGAAAGAAGAACCTCAATACGAAGTCCGCAGCGCCAAGACAGGTCATCTGGCGATGCACCATGAAAATGCGCTGAAGCGAGGTTGAGGCTCGCCAGTTGCTGGCAGTGCCTGGGCGAGCCAGGGCTGCGCTCAGGGTACCGCCGCCGTCAGCCGTTCAGTAGCCGCCTGATTGCATCGATGACGGCTCCTGACGCTTTGGCCTCATAGGCGGCGGTTGTCCCTCTCACGACACAGGCATCGTCATAACTGAACGCCAGCCCGGTATCCTGGTTGATCAATACACCTTCAGGCGACTCTGCAATACGGCATTGGCGTGTCGATTGATTGTCGGGCGCCCAATGGGGCTCGGCAAATCCGTCCCAATCGAAAACATGATGAGCGCCGGGATACACCGTCAGCTCCACATTGGCTCCGGCGGCGGCTAACCGTGCTGCGTAATGCTGACAGGGCGCGACGCTATTGAAATCATCCAGTGCGCCATGAAAAATGTGCACCGGTCGATCGACCAGTTGCTCATCGTTCTGGTATCGCGTCGAGCAGTTGGGGTACAACGCGATAAACCTTGAGAACTGCAATCCAGGGCGCAAGTAGTCCTTCTGAAAACGCCGCATTGCCGCATATAAAGCCCCCTGCCCACCTCGTGAAAAGCCCATCAACGTCACCTGTTCGGGGTCGATCAGCGGATGCGCCGCCAAGCTCTCCAGCGCCCTGTAGGCATCCAGCGTTCCCGCCAGCCGGCCTAAGGCGGCCTGATCATCAGCGACCTTGCGCAGGCCGCGGCCACTGAGGCTGTCGACCACGAAGGTGGCGATTCCCCAGGCATTCAGGCGCAGGACCCAGGCATCGATATAGGCACTGTAGCCTCCCGAGCCGTGCAGCAGGATCACCGCAGGTACCGCCCCGGCGGTCGTCAGCGGCAAGCGCAGGACACCGGCGATGATGCTCGCGCCTGAGGCTGTGCCCCGCAGAAATTGCTCATCGGTGAGCGTTTGCGTCGCGAATGGAATGATTTCCGTGCGGGCGATAGGCAGGTTGCTCAAGGTCGTTCTCGATTCAAGAGGGCCACTGCTCGAAGGTGCAGCCTTGACGGTGAAGCGTGTCGTCGATCCAGCTGCGGTCGGATGTGCCGCTGACGATGCTTGCCATTAATTGAGCTTCGTCCTTGCATTTTCGGGTTGCGGCGGCGTGGACGGCGACCACGTTGGCAAACGGAATCGCCAGCACACCATCGGCGTCGCCACACACCAAATCCCCGGGACTGATTACCATACCGTTGATGGCGATCGGCACGTTGACCTCACCAGGGCCATCTTTGTACGGCCCGCGGTGGGTGACGCCCATGGCAAAAACCGGCATGTTGCCTTTGCTTAACTCAGCACTGTCGCGAATCGCCCCGAAAATCACCAACCCACCCAGTTGACGCTGCGCCGCGTGGGCCACCATCAGCTCGCCAATGATCGCGTTGGTCAGCTCACCACCGGCATCGACCACCACGATGTCGCCGGGCTGCGCCATGTCCATGGCTTTGTGCACCATCAGGTTGTCACCCGGGCGGGTCTTGACCGTGACGGCCGTGCCTACCATTCTCGCGCCGGTATAAAACGGCCGCAGCGATGTGCCGCCAGCGCTCATGCGTGACATCGAGTCGCTCAGCGTTGCTACCGGCAAAATCCGAAAGGCATCGACCCAGGTTTCATCGACGCGACGGGACCGCTCACAGACCTTGAATCCGATCATCGGATGTACCTTCTCCAGTTGCTGCAGTCAGGTAGTGCGCCTAGAAGTCGTTCCTGGCGTGATAGGTTTTCAGAAACTGTTGAACACGCGTTTCGGTGCTTTCTTTCAACACCTGTTGCGGATGCCCGAACTGCAGGATGCGGCCGCCGTCCAGAAACGCGACCTTGTCCGCCGCCTTGGCGGCAAAGCCCATTTCGTGGGTGACGACCACCATGGTCATGCCCTCCCCGGCCAGATCGCGCATGACCTGCAGGACTTCGCCCACCAATTCAGGATCCAGCGCTGAAGTCGGCTCGTCGAACAGCATCAAGGCTGGGTCCATGGACAGCGCGCGAGCGATAGCGACACGCTGCTGCTGGCCGCCTGACAGCGCCGAGGGATAGTTGTCCGCTTTGCGCTCGAGACCGACACGGGTCAGCATGCCCCGCGCCTTGGCCAGCGCATCGGTAGAGTTCATGCGCTGCACACGCAGCAGCGGTTCAGCGACGTTTTCCAGTGCGGTCATGTGCGGCCAGAGATTGAATTGCTGGAACACCATGCCGATGCCTTTGCGCATTTCTCGCAAGGAGCCAGCGTTCATCAGCCGACGCTTGCCGCCTTTGTCCTCATAACCGATCAGCTTGCCGCCAACCAGGATTTCGCCGCTGTCATAGCTTTCCAGAAAGTTGACGCAGCGCAGCAATGTGCTTTTCCCCGAGCCGCTAGGGCCGATGAGGCAGACGACCTCGGATCGCCCGACCTGCAGGTTGATGTCCTTCAATACTTCAAGATCGCCGAAGCGCTTGCGCACGTTCGTGATCGTTACCAAAGAGTCGCTCATAACCCGCCCTTCTCTGTGCGGAGGATCAAATGCCCGTTGATATGACGTTCAGCACGTTGTCCCAGGCGTGAAAAGATCTCGATCAGCAGCCAGTAACCCAGGGCCAGCGCAAGGATCGACTGAAACGCTGCGAAGGTTTCGACGGCCATGTTCTGTACCGCGAACGTGAGGTCGCCCACGGTAATGATCGACAGCAGTGCGGTTTCCTTGCAGACGTTGATGACCATGTTGACAAGCGACGGCATGGCGGCAGTCAGTGCGCCGGGCAGGAGCACTCTGCCCACTATGGCCAAAGGGCCCATGCCCAGGCTGTTGGCCGCCTCGATCTGCCCCGCCGGGACCGCCTCAAAGCCACCGCGAAAGATTTCCGCAAAGTAGGCGCTACCGTGCAGCACCAGCACCAGAATGCCTGCGGGCAACGGATCGAGCAGCAAGCCCACCGACGGCCCGCCGTCATAGACAATGAACAGCAGTACGATCAAGGGTGTGCAGCGCATGGCTTCGATATAGAACTTGATCAGGTAACCAAGTGGCGGCGCCGCGCTGCGCCGCACCAGGGCGAGGAGCAACCCCAGGAACACGCCGCCAATCGACGCGATAACCCAGCAAAGCAAGGTGATCCACAGCCCTTGAGCAATCGCGGGCAGGTAGGACAGCATGGTTTTCATATCCATTTTTTCACCTGCGCGTCATCTTGCGTTCCAGGCATGAGCCGCAGTACGCCAGGAATAAATTGGTGATCAGATAAAACGTGCCAGCCGCCAGATAGAATTCCATCGGCCGCAAGGTGCTGGCGGCGAAGGTCTGGCTAACCCTTGTCACTTCGGCCAGCCCCACCACTGAGACCAATGACGACGCCTTGACCAGCAGGATCAGTTCGTTAGTCATCGCCGGCGTGGCCAGCCGCAACATCTGCGGCAGCAAGACTCGTCTGCCGATACTGAGCGGCGAAAACCCCAAGGCGACCCCGGCCTCCACCTGCCCTTGGGGAATGGCCGCCAGCGCGCCGCGCAACAGCTCCGCCATGTAGGCGCCGCCTACCATGCCCAGGGCGCAGATGGCTGCGACGATAGGCGTCAGATCGATGCCCGCATACGGCAAGAAGTTATAGAACACGAGCAATTGCACCAACAAAGGCACACCGCGGAAATAGCTGATGTAGAGGGCTGCCAGCCTTGAAAGTACGGCGATGCGTGTCCAGCGCATCGCGCAGATCGCCAGGCCGAGCACGGTCCCCAGCACGGTGCCCATGACCGACACCAATAGGGTCAGGCCAAAGCCTTTGAACAGGAACGGCAACGCATTGACGAGCACGTCCGATTGCATGGGCAAGCCCTCCGCCGCGCGTCGTTAAATCAATGGTTCAGGCATGACGGCAGGCAGCGCTTCGGTGCGGCCAAACCATTTCTTCTGAATCGCATCCATACGGCCGTCGGCCTTGATTTTCTGCAGCGCATCCGAGATCGCCGTGATGAAACTGGCGTCTTCAGGCTCCTTGCGACCAATGAAGCCGTAATAGGTCGAAGCACCAAAGATCGGCAGCACCACTTCGAGTGCGTCAGGCCGTTGCAATGCCGCATAGGAGACATTCGGCAACGACGTCGCGCCGGCATCCAGGCGACCGTTGGCGACGTCGGCGAAGATCTGATTCAGGTCCGCGTACTGACGCACCTGAACAGGCTTGGGCAGCGTGGCCGAATACGCCTCCACTTGCTGCTGAACGTAACTGGCCTGCACCACGCCGACTTTCTTGCCGCTCAGATCGGCAGGCTGGGTGATGTCGGCGTTGCCTTTCCTCTTGATGAAGGCGTTGCCTGAACCTGCGATCGGGCTGGTGAATGCATACTTGTGCATTCGTACTTTGGTGGCATTGATCGGCGCGCCGACGAAGTCGAACTTTTTCGCATCGAGCCCGCTCAGGACGCTAGTCCAGGGCAGGTCCTGGTAAACCATCTTGACGCCCAGTTCCTTGCCGACTTCATCGAGCAGGTCCTTGTCGACACCGGCATAGGTGCCGTTTTCCATGAAATCGAACGGCGGATAGGCCATTTGCGTGGCGACCACCATTGAACCCTCGGCTTTGATTTTCGACAGGGTGTCCGCCTGTGCGGCAGTGGCGGCGAGAAGCGCGGTGCTCAACAGCGTAATGCCGAAAACCACCGAAGAAACCTGAGAAGCGATACGACCTACCAATCCAGACATGGATCTATCCTTGCGGGAAAATGACGGCAGGTTCAGTAAGATGCAGAGCGTTCGCGGCTTCTGTGGCAGCGATGCGGTGGAGCATTTGCGGGACGACACGGCCTGTGGAGAAACCGCTTGAGGTGGCTCGAATGCCACTCGATTGGGTGGAACGAGGCCATGTCCGACGCCCCAGAATCTATCCACATCGAATTAATATGTCTATACCTATTCAATAATTTTACTGCGTGCGAGACTCTCCCGCAGGCTGTCACCGCATTGGAGTTCTTCTTGACGACCCTACATCAGCGCATCTTCAACGACATCCAGGCATCCATCCTGGACGGCACCTGGCCCCCTGGCCATCGGATCCCCTTCGAGACGGAACTGAGCGAGCGATACCAGTGCTCGCGCATGACCGTCAGCAAGGCGTTGGCGGCGCTGGCAGAGCGCGGAATGATCATCAGGCGCCGTCGTGCGGGAACCTTCGTAGCCACCCCGCTCAACCGAACGGTGATGGAAATTCAGGACATCGGGACGCAGGATCTGCTGGCGAGCCAGGTGCACAGCTACAAGATTCTGACCAATACAGTCAGCGAGTTGAGCGAAGAAGAAGCGCGAATAGCGGGGGAATCGAGCGGTGCCCGGATCAAGCGAATTCGCTGCCTGCATCGGGTCGACAATCAGCCTTATGCCCTGGAACACCGGATCATCATGCTGGACATCGTCCCGCAGGCATTGGACGAGCATTTCGAAACGCTGCCTCCAGGACAATGGATGATCGCTCAAATGCCGTGGTCCGAGGCTCGGCACGTCATCCAGGCGTTGTCTGCGGATGCCGGCACGGCGCGCTTGCTGGAAACGCGCCGACATGCAGCCTGCCTCAAATTGATACGCCAGACATTCATCAATCAGAGCACGATCAATTACACGGAAATCATTTACGTAGGCGACCGATACCAGTTCTCGGGCTCGTTCATCTCAGGGGGCCAGAGCGCAGACATCGAATGATGACAATGGCCGACGCCAGCGCCTATGGGAGCAGCTCTCAGGCTATGCGCGTCAGCTTTAGCGCAACCCGAACCCCATCTGCTTGAGCTCCTCGACCAGCGCCTCACGCCCATGCAGACTCGAAACACTGCGAAGCCGGCTGATCACCTGTTCCGACCATCCGGAAGCCTTGAGCCCCTCACGCTGATAGAACGCGCCCAAATGCTGGTCATATTCCGCGATGGCTTCGGGCTCGGTAGTGGCCGAATAGGTTTCGTGGTGAAGGACAGCGCGCTGCGGCAGTCTCGGTTTCACCTTGGCGGGTCGCTCGGTCGACGGGTATCCGACGCAGAGGCCGAACACCGGGTACACCTGAGCAGGCAACTGCAACTCTTTGGCGACCCCGTCGATGTCATTACGGATGGCGCCGATATACACGCTACCCAGGCCAAGGGACTCCAGCGCCACCACAGCGTTTTGCGCAGCCAGCGCGGCGTCGATCGTGCCGAGCAACAGGCTTTCGAGATAAGGCAGAGCCTCCAGCGCCACCTCTTGCTGCTCGGCGATCCGCGTCACCCTGGACAGGTCGGCCAGCCAGACGAAAAACAGCGGCGCCTGGTGAATGTACGCCTGATTGCCCGCGAGCGCCGACAGGCGGCTCTTTCGCTCGGTATCCTGGACCGCCACGACGCTCCACACCTGCAGGTTTGACGAGGTGGACGCTGACTGCGCTGCAGCGATCAAGGTCTCTACGGTGCCCTCAGGTAGAGGCTGATCGGTGAACGCCCGCACACTGCGGTGGTCGAGCAACTGGTCGATGGTCTCGTTCCAGGACTTGAGCGCCGCGGCGTGCGGGTTACCGTAACGAGCGGCCAATTTGGACTGGGCGTCGACTGTCATGGGGGATCTCCAAAAAGAGGTCGAGGCTAACAAATCGTCGGCGGTGCGGCACGCTTTGCCTGAAAGGTTTCATATACCGAGGGTACCAGCGCCTGCGCTGCAGCCATTCCCGCCATACCAATTACGACACCACCATCCTGCCCACGACAGGGCTGTTTGCGTCACCTCATTCATCAACCTATAAATATAGATATGGTTATATCGTTTATCGATACGGGTGATTCGTGATCGTCAGTCCTCCTCGCTTCGAATGCTTTTGGCGCCAAGGGCTGGATAGCCCGGCCGCACCAACGCCCGCGCTGCCCGGCAAGGCACGGTGCGTGATCATCGGTGCGGGCTACACCGGCCTCAACACCGCTCTGGAGCTGGCCTGCGGGGTGGGGGGTGAAGGTATCGTGGTCATCGACAGCCTGCGGGTAGGCGACGGCGCCTCGGGGCGTAATGGCGGCCAGGTGATTCCGGGGCTGAAGCTGGATCCTGATCAGCTGGTCGAGCGATTCGGGGTCGACGCTGGTGCCACCTTGATCGAAGCCGTCGGCGGCGCCGCCGACTACACCTTCAACCTGATCGAGCGCCTGGGCATCGAGTGTGAAGCGCGCCAAAGTGGCTGGGTGCAGGCCGCGCACACCGAGGGCACCCTGCGCCTGCTGAGCCAGCGCGCGCACCAATGGCAACAGGTGGGCAGCGACGTGCGCATGCTCGACCGTCGGCAAATCCAGGCCATGCTCGGCACCTCGATCTATCACGGCGCCCTGCTCGACACCCGCGCCGGGCAATTGCAACCCTACCGATACGCCTTGGGCCTTGCCGCCGCCGCCAGGGCCTGCGGCGTGATCATCGCCGAACAGACGCAAGCTTTGACGCTGCGGGCGGATGCCGGTGGATGGTTGCTGAGCACCTCGCGCGGCAACATCCGCGCCGAGCAAGTGGTCATCGCCACCAACGCCTATTCTCCGGCGCTGCTTCCCGGCCTGCCGCAAACCTATGTCACCCTGTGGAGCCTGCAGGCCGCCACCGAACCCTTGCCAGACGACCTCGCCCAGCAGGTTCTGCCGGGCGACATCGCGGTGTCGGACACCTTTCGAGTGCTGCGCTACTATCGCCGCAGCAACGACGGACGCTTGCTGCTGGGCACCCGCGGGGCCTTTCGCGACGAGCTGGGCGCGAGCGATGCGCGACGGGTGCGCGAGGAGATGCTCAGCATCTATCCGCAACTCGACCGCGTGCCGCTCAGCCACTGCTGGTGCGGCCGGGTGGCGGTACCCGCCTCGACCATCCCGTTCCTCAGCCAGCCGGCGCCGGGCGTCACTGTCGCGCTGGGCTATTACGGCCGTGGGGTGGCGATGGCCACACGCATGGGCGGCTTCGTCGCGGCCTTGGTCAATGGCTTGCCCGCCGAACAGAGCGCGTACCCCGTGCTGCCTTACAAGCCATATCCCATCGCGCCCCTGCACCGCACCGCTGCCCGCCTGACGGCCAATGTGATGCGCATGCGCGATCTGCTCGAGCGCCGACTGCGTGCGGGAGGCGGCTCATGATCCCGGCCAGCTCTCATACCAGCTCCGCAAAGATCAACGCCGCCATACCGGTGCGGCGCGCCAGCCGTGGCTTCGACCTGTTCCTCAACCTGCCGGGCGGGCTGATCACCAGCACCCTGATTCTGTTCACCATGGGCCTGCTGGTGTACCTGAGCCTGCGGGTCAATGACGGGCAGGTCATCGGCAGCGCCTTCACGGCAGACAATCTGCTGCGTGCGCTAAGCGACCCACTCACCCGCACGGTGCTGCTGCGCTCCATCCTGTTGTCGGCGATCGTTACCGTGGTCACTGTGGTACTCGCCTACCCGGTGGCCTGGTACCTGGCCTTTCATGCCGGCAAGCGGCGCAACCTGTTGCTGTTTTTGATCAGCCTGCCGTTCTGGACCAGCTATCTGCTGCGCGTGTTCGCCTGGAAAATCGTGCTGGCCTACAACGGCGTGCTCAACTCCAGCCTCATGGCAACGGGGCTGACCGACGCGCCGTTGACCGGCTTGCTCAACACACCCACGGCGGTGGTGGTGGTACTTGCCCACGCCTATGCCGCCTTCGCGGTGCTGCCGATCTACATCTGCCTCAACGGTCTGGCGCGCAACCTGCTGGAAGCCGCCGCCGACCTCGGCGCGCGGCCGCGGCAGAGCTTCGTGCGAGTGGTGTTGCCGTTATCGATGCCCGGCGTGCTGTCGGCGGCATTGGTGGTGTTCGTGCCGACCGTCGGCGACTACGTCACCCCGGCGCTGGTGGGTGGCCCCGCCAGCTCGATGATCGGCACGCTGATTCAGGCGCAGTTCGGCAAGGCCAACGACTGGACCGCCGGCGCTGCGCTGGCGGTGGTCAGCATGGTGGCAATTGCCCTGGTGGTGTTGCTGACAAGGGCGCTGGTGCAGCGCTGGGTGGAGCCAAGATGAACCTGACACTACCCCGCCCCGCGCGTCGTGGCCGCTGGCTCGGCCTTTACGTGCTGCTGTACCTGGCGTTCCTGTATTTGCCGACGCTGTTGATTCCAGTGTTTTCGTTCAATGACTCGATCGCTCCGGTTTTCCCGTTGAAGGGTTTTACCCTGCAGTGGTACGCCAGCTTGTTCGACAACCCGCGCCTGGGCGAAGCGGCGTTGAACAGCCTGATCGTGGCGTGCGCCGCGGCGGCCATCAGCACCCTGGTCGGCAGCCTGATCGCCTACGCCGACTTGCGCCGCAGCGGCCCGCTCAGCAACGCCATCTCACTGCTCGCGCGCCTGCCGATCTTGCTGCCGGGGGTGGTGCTGGGCATCGCCCTGCTGGTGGGTGTGAATCTGATCGGCCCGGGTCCTTCCCTGGGCGCGATCATCATCGGCCATGTGTGTTTTTGCCTGCCCACCGCCGTGGTGGTGATGCGCAGTCGCTTTGCCGCCTTCCCGCGCAGCCTCGAAGAAGCCGCCATGGACCTGGGTGCCGATGAGTGGACCACCCTGCGCCGCATCGCCCTGCCCCTGGCGCTGCCCGGGCTGGTGTCGAGTTTCATGCTGGCGTTCATCACCTCGTTCGACGAGTTCATCGTGGCGTTCTTTCTGGTGGGTACCGAACCGACACTGCCGATCTACATCTGGAGCCAGTTGCGTTTTCCCAAACAACTGCCCTCGGTCATGGCCCTGGGCAGCCTGATTCTGCTGGTCTCGGTGGTACTTGCCGCCGCAGCCGAAGCACTGCGTCGTCGCGGCATTGCGCCGCCTGCCAAAGCTCGCTGATTCACCCAACGCGTTCAACCGGTCAGACCCTTTGCCGAATCCTCTGGAGGTCACATGAAAATCCGCACAATCGCTACACGCTCGTGGGTCGTGGGGCTGGCGGCGTTCGCCTTGAACGCCGCCGTGTTGCAGGGGGCGCTGGCCGACGACAGCGGCAACCTGAGTTATTTCACCTGGTCGGGGTATGAACTGCCGGAGTTTCATCCCGCGTTCGAGGCGGCACATCCCAAAAAGGTCGACATCACCGTGTTCGGAGACGATGACGATGCCCTGTCCAAGGCGCGTGCGGGCTTTCACCCCGATCTCGCTCACCCGTGCTACGACAAGCTGGAGCGCTGGAAGCAGGCCGGCCTGATCCAGCCGCTGGACAAGTCGCGGCTGAAGAACTTCGACCAGATCTTCCCGGTCCTGCAAAAGCTGCCGGGCATCGTCGACGCCGACGGCAAGGTGTGGATGGTGCCGTGGGACTGGGGCAATACCTCGATCCTGTACCGTACCGACCTGGTGAAAAACCCCGAAGCCAGCTGGAAGATGCTGTTCGACAAGCAATACGCCGGCCGCATCGCCACCATCGACGCGGTGCACGACACACCGCTTGTGGCCGCCCTGCTCGCCGGTGTCGACCCGTTCAGCAAGCTGACCCCGGAGCAACTGGACAAGGTCGGCGCGGTGCTGCGCCAGCAACGTCCGCTGGTGACCACCTACACCACCGACATGACCTCGATGGAACAGTCGCTGGCCAGCGGCGAACTGGTCGCGGCCATGGCCTGGAACGCGTCGGCCACGGCGCTTAAAAAGCAGAACGTGCCGGTGGCGTTCATGAAGCCCAAGGAAGGCATGCTGACCTGGGTGTGCGGCATGGTCATGCTCAAGGACGCCAAGCATGTCGATCTCGCCTATGACTTCATCAATGCCCGCCTGGCGCCGGAATCGGGTGAAAAACTGATCAACGAATACGGCTACGGCAGTGCCAGTCAGGCGGCGTTTGCCCGCGTGCCCGCCGCCAAGCTTGAAGAGCTGCAATTGCCCAACGACCCCGAAACCATGCTCAAGGACACTGTGCTGACCAGGCCGATCCCGAGCAATGACGAACTCGCCAAGCTGTTCGAGCGGGTCAAGGCCGGTGGTTGAGTCGCGCCTGAATCCACAACACCGCATCGACGAGGCAGTGCACAGGAGAACCGGGTCATGAGCTATCCATCCGTGGTCAGTCTCAAGGGTGTCAGCAAGCGCTACAGCGAAAAGGTGCTGAGCGTCGATGCCATCGACATGGATATCGCCCCCGGCGAGTTCATCAGCCTGCTTGGCCCCTCGGGGTGCGGCAAGACCACCACCCTGCGAATGATCGCGGGCTTCGAGCAACCCACGGCCGGCCGGGTGCTGATCGATGGCCAGGACCTGACCGAGGCGCCGCCCTACGGCCGGCCGGTGAACACGGTGTTTCAGGATTACGCGCTGTTTCCCCACCTCAACGTCAGCGACAACGTCGGTTTCGGCCTGAGCCTGACCAAGGTGCCGGCGGCCCAGGCACGCAAGCGCATTGCCGACATGCTCGAACTGGTGGGCCTGGCCGACAAGGCCCGGGCCCGCATCCACGAGCTTTCCGGCGGTCAGAAGCAACGCATCGCCATGGCTCGGGCGCTGGTATGCCAACCCCGCGTGCTATTGCTCGACGAGCCCTTGTCGGCGCTGGATGCGCATCTGCGCCAGCACATGCAGGTGGAGCTCAAGCGCCTGCAATCCAGCCTGGGCACCACGTTCGTGATGGTCACCCACGACCAGATCGAGGCGTTGTCGATTTCCGATCGTATCGCGGTGATGCACAAGGGCCGCATCGAACAGATCGCCAGCCCTGATGCGTTGTACGACTCGCCCGAGTCGGCCTTCGTCGCCGGTTTCATCGGTGCCAGCAACCTGCTGCACGGCCAGGTGCTGCACAGCAGTGGCTACCAGGCCACCGTCGGTATCGGTGCCTTGCAATTGGTAGCCCGCACCCGTGGACCGCTGGCGTGCGGCAGTGCCGTGACGGTGTCGTTGCGCCCTGAGGACCTGCGCCTGCAAGCACCTGGCGCCGATGCATCGGCGCTGGGCACCGGGCGTGTCCTGCAACGGCTGTTTCATGGTCGTGCCCTGCGCCTGCACATCAGCTTGCCCGGCATCGACAGCCTGACCCTCGACGTGTCCCGCGAGTCGGCGACGGGGCAAGCGCTCTACCCCGGCGACGAGATCGCCCTGTCTATCCAGCCCGGCGCCGCGTGCGCGTTCGCCGCCCTTGAATCCCTTTGACGGAGCAACCTGGCATGTCTCATCTGGACCCAAACCTGGCGCAACTGAGCGCCGCCGATTGGCAGCAACGCGCCGAGCGTCTTGAATACCACGTCGACAACCTGATCGACGGGCAACGCCGGCCAGCCTTGTCGGGCGCGACGTTCGAGGTCCTCAACCCGGCCACCGGGCACGGCCACACCCATGCCCCGCGCAGTGCCGTGGAAGACGTCGACCTGGCGGTCAAGGCGGCCCGGCGCGCCTATCGCAGTGGCGGCTGGTCGCGCCTGGCGCCCCGTGAGCGCATGGCCGTGCTGTACCGGTTCGCCGACCTGATCGAAGCCCATACCGAGCAGTTGGCCCTGCTCGATACCCTCGACGTGGGCAAGCCGATCAGTGACATGCTCAACGTCGACGTGCCCGGCTCGGTGTTGTCGTTTCGCTTCTTCGCCGAAACCATCGACAAGCTCGAAGGCGCGGTCACCAGCACCACCCCCGAGGCACTGCACTACATTCTTCGCCAGCCGCTGGGCGTGGTGGGGCTCATCGTGCCGTGGAACTACCCCTTGCTGATGGCCGCCTGGAAGCTCGCTCCAGCCCTGGCCATGGGTAACGCCGTGGTGCTCAAGCCCGCCGAGCAATCTCCGAGCAGCGCGGTGCTGCTGGCCGAACTGTTTTTGCAGGCAGGCGGACCGCCGGGCATCTTCAACGTGGTGCAGGGCTTTGGCGCCGAAGCCGGCGCCGCACTGGCGCTGCACATGGACGTCGACAAGATCGGCTTCACCGGCTCGGTGGAGATCGGCAAGTTGATGCTGGTGTATGCCGGGCAGTCGAACATGAAGCGCGTGACCACCGAATGCGGGGGCAAGAGCCCGCAGATCATCCTCGAAGACGTCAGCGACTTCGACCGAGCCGTGACCTACGCCATCAACGGCATCTATGCCAATCAGGGCGAAGTGTGCAACGCCGGCTCGCGGATTCTGGTGCAGGAGTCGATCTACGACCGCTTCGTCGAGCGCTTCAGCGAACTGGCGCCCAGCCTGTACGTGCCCGGCAATCCACTCGACCCGGCCACGCGCATGGGCTCGCTGGTGTCGTTCGAGCAGCAACAGCGCGTGCTCGGCTATGTCGAGCAGGCTCGCAGTGAAGGGGCGCGATTGATGTTCGGCGGCGACATCCCGACGGCGCTGGCCCATGGCGCCTACGTCAACCCGGCTCTGTACGCCGATGTCACGCCTGGCATGACCCTGGCCCGCGAAGAGGTGTTCGGCCCGGTGGCCGCCGCCATACGGGTCAAGGACCTGGAGCAGGCATTGGCCATCGCCAACGATTCGATCTACGGCCTGGCCGCTTCGGTCTGGACCCGCGACATCGACCGCGCGCTGACCTTTGCCCGCGATATCGAGGCAGGCATCGTCTGGGTCAACTGCTTCGACCATGGCGACATGACCCAACCCTGGGGCGGTTTCAAGCAGTCGGGTAACGGCCGTGACCGCTGCCTGGAAGCCCTGACCCAATACTCGCAGACCAAATCGGTGTGGGTGCACCTGGGCGGCTGAGCCGCGTTAAACTGCGCCCCACGCAGCATCCCGTGCGGCCCGCTATCTGTCGGCGCGTGCTAGCCTCTGCGGCTCGCGCGCCCCTATCTGCTCAGAGGACTCATGACTTCACCCGAGAAATCCCCGTTGTTCGCCAGCACCCTGGCGCGCGGCCTGGAAGTGATCAACGCCTTCCGCGCCGGCCGCCCGAGCATGAACCTGCCGGAGCTGGCTGCAGCCACCAACATGACCAAAAGCGCCGCCCAGCGCTTTGCCTATACCCTCGAAACCCTCGGCTACTTGCGCAAGGACCCGCAAAGCAAGCGCTACCAATTGACCCCGCGCGCGCTCTCGCTCGGCTTCGGCTTTTTGCAGACCGACAGCCTGATCGACCGTGCGACGCCCTACCTGCACCAGCTCAATCGCGAATGCCATGAGAGCTGCAACCTCTCGGAGCCCGACGCCAACGACATGATTTTCGTGGCGCGCTTTCCCAGCCACAACCAGGTGATGATCCCCATGCCTCTGGGGCTGAGCCTGCCGATGTATTGCACGGCGTCAGGGCGTGCCTGGCTGTCGCACATCGACCCCTTGGCCGCACAGGAGAGGCTGGAACGGATGCCGCGACCGGCCCATACCAGCAGCACCCTGACCGAGCTGGCGCCGTTACTGGAGGAAGTGGCCAAGGCGCGGGAACAGGGCTACGCGATCATCGACGGCGAATACTTTCCGGGAGATATCAGCCTCGCCGCACCGATCGTCGATGCCGCGGGCGTTGCCTTGGGCGCCGTGAATATCTCCGTGCCTGCCAGCCGCTGGCGCTTCGAGGATGCCCGCGAGCAACTGGTGCCGGCCTTGATCGAGACCGCCCGAGCAATCTCCGCCGCCGGCGTGAGCCAGCGGGCCGGGGGTTATCGCTGAGCAATCAGGACGCTTCCCGCGTGCCATCCCTCGAACGGCAATAGCCGCACTGCATCAAGGTGCAAGTCAGAGGCTGCGAATGTCAGCCTCGGGCAGTCGAAGCACCTGATGAATCTCGGCAACCACCTGTTTCGCCGCCTCATCGACCGAACCTTCGTTGCGGCACAGGACCCAGCCCTGTTCGGCGACCGCTTGTTCGAACGCCTCGGTACAAGCCGCTTGCTCTTGCAGACTATGCAGCACGGTACTCCCCAGCCCCCGGTTGCGTGCCGCCGCCCTTGCCCAGGAAATTTGCGCTGCGGTGACCACTCCGACATGCAGGTCTGGCACTCGCACGTTGTGTTCAATGTTCAACTGGAGAATCCGGGCAAATGGGATTGTCCGGCGAAATGCGGCATCGGACGGGTACCAGCGATCGATCAAGATAATGCTGCCGGGTGGCTGTGCGGGCAGCACGTGCTGGGAGATCCAATGACGGCTTTGGGCAAAACGCTCACACACCAGCCACTCCAGGTCGGGGTCGGGGTCGCGCACCAGCCGGTTGACCAGCGCCATGGTTTCACCCCGGAAGGGATCGCTTTTCCTCTCGCAGAGGCGGACCACTTTCTTGCCATCCGCCCGCAATGCTTTGGTGACGGCCTCCAGCAGTGTGGTTTTGCCAGTGCCTTTTGGCCCATCCAGAGAAACGAACAGCGGACGATTCATCGTTCAGATAACCTGCTTCACGTCTGGGGTAGAAGCCCCAGCAACAATCCGGCGCATTATTGCATCGCAATGTGTGCTTTCGGCAGCGCTGCCGGGTGATCAGCGCGAAGGTGCTGCATTTACTGGGTGATCGATGACCAGATCGAACAGCGAATTTTTGCGCATGACGGGTGCCGGGATCACCCGCATCAATATCCCCTATGTCCCCGAGTGGTTTTTCCTGGCCGGTCGAGGCCCGTAGAGTGAGCCCCATGCACTTAACCACTGTTCTGGAGCTCAACCATGAAATCGATCCTCGCCCTCAGCCTCGCCCTTAGCGCAGTCGCCGCCACCAGCGCTTTCGCCACGCCTCAGCAAGTTGCCAGCCACGCGCAAGTCGCAGTGGTTCAGGACGGCACGCAGTTCGTTCGCGATCTCAAACAACCTGTGGCCGCCGACGGCAGCGAACGCGTCATAGCCCGCCAGCATGATGATCAGGCGCCTGTCTATGTCGCCGAAGTCCGTCACGAGTTCGGTTCGCGCTATCAGCGTTATTGATTCATGCGGCAATCCATACGCCCGGCCCCTGAATCCGGGCTTTTTCATGTCTGCAGAGGCTGGTGGCCCTATTGCGGCGCCGCGGGATGGATGTGCCTGCAGCGCCAGCGATCAAGGCTTCTGATCATAGATCAGAATGACCACCGAGCCCTTTTGGTAGCGTTTGCCATCGGTGGGCAGCAAGTCCAGTTCCCGCTGCTCGTCGGCTCCCTTGATGCGCATCGCTACCCCCACGCTGCCTTGCCTGCGCGCGTCGCTTAGCCAATCCAGCACCTGGTCCATGGTGACGGAGCGCCCCGCGGCGTCGGGATAACTCAAGCCGTACTTGGTCTCGCCGGCGGTGTTGTAGAGCGTGATATCAGGATCGCGCATGTGCCACGCCAACGCTGACGCAGTGCCCAATTCGTTGCTCAGCAGACTGTGAACACCTTTGAGTTCGGCAGTGTGCTCGGCGATGAACACATCAGGCGTCTTGTTCACTACCACGCGTCCAGGCAGCGCCGCTGGCGCCAACGCGAGCATGGTGCACATCGCCACGGCCGGTGCGGCCCAGAGGCGTACAGGTCGCCAGATCGCCAGCGCGTTGAGGGCCACCCAAGCGCCCAGCGCGAGCACCAGCAGCGCCAATTGACCAGGCTCGTCTACATAGATCGGGCGCGTGATCTGCAGCCACCCGAGGACCGCCAGTCCGACCATGCCCAACGAAACATTGAGCGCGGCGTTGATGCGCAGAGCCTTCGGCCTGCCCTCGCGCACTGCCATGATCAAACGATGACCCAGCAATAACCCCAGCGGCAGCATGCACGGCATGATGTAGGACGGCAGCTTGCCCTTGGCAACGCTGAAGAACACCAGCGGCAGCAAGAACCACAACCACAGGAACACCATGGCTGGATTGGCCCGTGCCCTGAGGCCCTGGCTGAACGTACCTGGCAGCAAAGCGATCCAGGGCAGACTGCTGACCAGCACTAAGGGCAGGTAATACCACCAGCCTTCGGCATGCTGGGCATCTTCGCCGGCGAAGCGACGGATGTGCTCATCCCAGAAGAAGTACCGCCAGAAATCCGCTTCCTGCGCATGGATGGTCAAGGCCCACGGCAACGAAATCAGCCCCGCGACCACCACCGCGACGCAACCAAATCGCAGCAGCTCGACAAAGCGCCGTTGCCAGATCATATAGGGCACGGCCACCAGCACCGGCAGCAACAGGGCGAGGAACCCCTTGGTCATGAAGCCCATGCCGCAGGCAACGCCAAGCAATGCCCAGGCACCCAGCCGCCCACCCTTGCTGCGGTGATCGAAGGCCAACCACAAGGCCACGCCTGCCAGGTTCATCCACAGCGTGAACTGCGGATCGAGATTGGCATAACCCGAACCGGCCGCGATCAGCGCCAGGCTCATGTACACCACCGCGCACGCGAAGCTGGTGCGCCAGTCGTTCCACAGGCGACCCGCCACCGCATAGGCGAGCCACACGCTGATACCCAGGCTCAACGCGGAGGCGATCCGCACACCGAACAGATTCTGGCCGAAGATGGCTTGGCCCACGGCGATCATCCAGTATCCGGCAGCAGGCTTTTCGAAATAGCGCAGGCCCATGAAGTGCGGCGTCGCCCAGTGCCCGCTCAAGAGCATTTCCTGGCTGATCTGTGCATAGCGTGTTTCGTCGGGTATCCACAGCCCATGGAACGCCAGTGGGGTCAGATAGAACACGACGCACGCGAGCAGCAGCAAAGGCAGTACCCAGCGTTGTTTCATGCCTGGCATCGTGGGACCCCACCTTGCAAATGGACAGGATCGAGTTTTATGCAACGGTCTACAGACATGGCTATCCCTAACGTTTTTTATCAAGTGGCAGTGGGCACGAAGGTGCCGCCGGACAGCCTATCCAGAACCAATTCCAGTTCAACTAAATTGTTGAATATTAAACGTTTTCTTACATTTATTATGCGCAATACCCTGCGTGCCGCCCGGGGAAATAGACAACGCCCACGGTCAATGCCGAGCATGCTCTGCAGGCGTGCGAGGCGTCGTCCAGGGCGGCCGGAAGATAGAAACAACCGGATGGAGCCTCGGTGAAAGCCGTGTCAAAGATTTGTATGGAAGTGCATGGCATGCCATCGCGTTGGAACCTACTCGCCTGGCGCTTTCTCTAGATGAACACCCTCGCTAGATAACGGATAAGCCCCCATGCGCGAAAAAACCTCGTTCATCTTCGATCTCGACGGCACCTTGACCGACAGCGTCTACCAGAACGTTGCCGCCTGGAAAGAAGCCCTCGATGCCGAAAACATCCCGCTGGCCATGTGGCGCATTCACCGCAAGATCGGCATGAGCGGCGGCCTGATGCTGAAAAACCTGTCCCGGGAAACCGGTCTCGACTTGACCGACGCTCAGGCCCAGCGGCTGAGCGAGCGTCACAGCGAAGCCTACGAGCGGCTGCAGAGCCAGATCATCGCCTTGCCGGGTGCCACCGACCTGTTGCGCACCCTCACCCAGGAGAATCTCCAATGGTGCATCGCCACCAGCGGCGAGATGGCCACCGCGCAAATCAACCTCAAGGCCCTCGGCCTGAACGCCAAGGACATCACCCTTGTCACCCGCGATGACGTCAAGCAAGGCAAGCCTGATCCTGCCCTGTTCATGGCCGGCGCCGACAAGATGGGCGTGGCCATCGAAGAGTGTCTGGTGATAGGTGATGCGATCTGGGACATGCTCGCGGCCCGGCGCGCCAAGGCAACCGGGATCGGTCTGTTGTCCGGTGGCTACGATGTCAGCGAACTGGAACGCGCCGGTGCGTTGCGGGTATACGACGACCCGTTGGACCTGCTGAACCATCTCGACGAGGTCGCTTCATACGCGTGACGCCGCTCGGTGCAGCCCGTTTCAGGTGCCCACTGCGCCAATAGGCAAATGGCCATGTTATGGTATCCGCGTTTTGGCTACCCCTACATGGAGATGCAATGAGCCTGGAAACCGTCAAATCCTTCCTCGCGGCAAATGCCCCGGAGCTTTCGGTCATCGAACTGCCCGAGAGCACCGCCACCGTTGCCCTGGCCGCTGCCGCCCATAACGTCGAACCCGGGCAGATCGCCAAGTCGCTGTCGCTGCGGGTCAACGACCGGATCATCCTGATCGTGACCCGCGGCGATGCGCGCCTGGACAACAAGAAGTTCAAGGCGTACTTCGGGGTCAAGGCGAAGATGCTCGACACCAGTGACGTGGAAGAGCACACCAGTCACCCCGTGGGTGGCGTCTGCCCGTTCGGCCTGCCGGCATCGGTGGCGGTGTATTGCGATGTGTCGCTGCAGGCCTACGACGAGGTGTTGCCCGCCGGTGGCGCGATCAATGCCGCGGTGCGTGTGCCCCCGCAACGTATGGCTGAGCTGGTGAATGCGCAGTGGATTGATGTGGCGCAGGCTTGAGCGTCTCCTTGCGCGCCACTCGGTAGTGGATGCAGCCATCGTAGAAGGTGTCGTGCACCACCACCGGCTTGGCCCGCGAAGCGCTGTCGAAGGTCTGTTCGGTGATGCCCAGCGCCATGCTGCGCATCCAGCTTTTGCTGAACGAGAGGGTCTGGATCTTTTGCGCCGCGGCGTAACGGGACACCCCGGACAATTTCAGCTCCTGAGCCCTGGCGGCGGTGCCGGCGCCCCAACTGCACATGAAGCGATCATCGGGCCGAACATCTCTGGCTTGAGCGCACAGGCTGACGCCGGTCAGTGCGAAACCCGCTAGCGTAATCATGACACTTCGCATTTAATCCCTGCTCCAACCGACTGAAAGTGCGGCGATTTTGTCTGCATGGAAACGCCTTGGGGGCCAGCATTTTGCCTGCTATCGCCAATAAACCAGGCGCGGCCGCCATGATCGCGATGGATCCCGGTTATGCGATAGTGGCACTCCCGCCTCCTGTGGAGGCACCGCACTAGGTGAAGGAACTGGCATGGATTACTTCGCGGTGCTTACGGCTTTCGTCGAGGCTGCCCGCCTGAACAACTTCTCTCGAGCCGCCGAGCGCCTCGGGATGAAGGCCTCTACCGTCTCGCGCTACGTCAAGGATCTCGAAGCCGATCTGGGTATTGCGCTGTTCAACCGCTCGACCCGGGCGCTGAACCTGACCGAGGGCGGCCAGACCTTTCTGCTGCATGCGGTCAAGGTGCTGCAGGCGCTCGAGGAGGCCAGATTCGCTGCCGCCTCGCTCAATCACCAACCGCGCGGCGTGCTGCAACTCAACGCGCCGCCGGCTTTCACCCGCCACCATATCGTGCCGGCGCTGGAGGATTTCCGTGTTCAGTGCCCCCAGGTACAGGTTCGGATCAGCTGCGAGGAAAGCCAGGTCAACCTGATCGATGCCGGGGTCGATCTGGCCATCAGGATCGGCAGCCTGGCGGATTCGACCCTCAAGGCGCGCAAGATTGCCGATGTGCAATGGCTGTTGTGCGCGTCTCCCGAGTACCTGCAACGTGCAGGACGCGCCGATCACCCCCAACAGCTGCGGGGCCACCGCTTCATCGCGGGCAAGGCCGATCCCCTCACCCTCCTCTGCAACGGGCAACACGAATCCGTCAGCGAGCATTACGCCCCCGATGTGGTGATCAACGATATCGAGGCGAGGCTCATCGCCGCCAGCACCGGTGCCGGCGTGGCGTTATTGCCCTCCTGGCTGGTGGGCCCGGCGTTGCGCGACGGGGTGCTGGTTCAGGTAATGGAAGACTGGCAGTGCGCACCCGCGAGTGAACCCGCCGCGCTGTGGTTCGTCTATCCGCCCAAGCGCATCGTCTCCTCGAAGGTGCGCAGCTTTATCGACTTCATGGCGGCGCGCATCGGCACGCCACCGTACTGGACGCTGTAAGCCGGGTGTTCAGGTGAAGCGAATGTCCAGCGAACGCAGATACGTCTGCAGCCCGGCATCCTGGATCGGGATGAGAAAGGCCTCCTCGTTCGATTCGTTGAAATGCGCGTGCCAGTAGCCCGGCGGGGTCACGAACGCCAGCCCCGGCTGCCAATCCACCCGGGTAGGGTTCTTGATGTTGCCTTGTTCATCGACCTGCGTACCGACCAAGGTGTAGCAGCCGGCCGGGCAGTCGATGATGAAATCCAGCGCGATGGACTGGTGCCGATGGGGCTTCTGTACCGCCCCGGCCGGAACTATCCCGTACATCGCCCACAGCACGTGGGTCACAGTGCGGGTCTGGGGGAAGTTGCGGTTGCCCAACAGGATGCTCACGCGGCTGCGATCCTTGGCGCGCGGATCCTCGGCGGCTTCGCGCAGCTTGGCGTTGGCCACCTCCGCGGGATAGAGCGTCGGCTGGAAGCGATCCTCGGTCGGTGCCACCCCCAGGTAGCGCAGCAGCGGCTCGTCATGCACGTAATAGAAACGCGCATCGGCGCTGGCCTCGAGTTGCGTGATCAGCCGTCCTGGCAAGGCAATGAAACAGCCTTTGCTCCACTCCAAAGACGTGTCGCCGTAAGCCAGGGTTCCGGCGCCTTCGATCACATAGAGCACCTGCGAGGTCGCATTGGGTTGCAGCGCCAGTCGATCGCCGGCGTTGAGGCGGATGAAGTTGGCAATCAGACCCGGCCCCGTCGCCGGCCCTTCACAGCCCAGTTCCTCGCTCAAATCCAGAGGGATCACCCGCGACTCGCCCTGCGCGCACAACATCGCCGGGAAGGTTTTATACGGGATTGGCGAGATGATTTTCGCAGCGATGGGGTTGGCCGCTTTGCTGTACTCGAAGTACTCGGCTTCGGCTTCATAGAGCGGACTGTCGATGGCGATCGCTTGCAGGGATGCGTTCACGGTGAGGACCTCAGGGCTGTCATGGGTGTGAGCCCACTGTAGGTAAACAGCCCGGTGCGATTAAGCCCCCCAATGGCACAAGAGTTGTGCGCATTGGGGAGGATGGGGTGGCACCCGCCCCTTTATCGCGGTTGGGAAGTCCTAGCGCAAGAAGTTGTTCTTGGCCAGGCTCACCAGCTCCTTGGCCCGGCCATCGAGCACCGCGCGCAGCATGAACAGGCCGAAGCCCTTGACGTTGGCGGCGGTGATCTCGGGCGGCATGATCAGCTCCTGGCGTTCGCTGACCACGTCCACCAGCACCGGACCGTCATGGGCGAACGCTTGCGCGAGCGCGGCCCTTAGATCCTGCGGGCGCTCGACGCGAATGCCCTTGATGCCCATGCCTTCGGCCATCTGGGCAAAGTTGGGATTATGCAGATCGCAGCCCACATCGACGAAGCCGCTGGCCTTCATCTCCATTTCGACGAAACCCAAGGTGCCGTTGTTGAGCACTATCACCTTGACCGGCAGATTGGCCTGACTGAGGGTCAGAAAGTCGCCCATCATCATGCTGAAGCCGCCGTCACCGGACATCGACACCACCTGACGCCCCGGAAAACTGGCCTGGGCGCCAATGGCCTGGAGCATGGCGTTGGCCATCGAGCCATGGTTGAACGAGCCGATCAGGCGACGTTTGCCGTTCATTTTCAGATAGCGCGCGGCCCAGGCCGTCGGCGTGCCGACATCGCAGGTGAACACGGCATCGTCGGCCGCCAGTTCGCTGACCAGCCGGCTGAGGTACTGGGGATGAATGATCGAGCTGTCCGGGCCACTTTCGGCCAGGGCGTCGAGGTCCTTGCGAGCGCTGGCATAGTCGGCCAGGGCCTTGTTCAGGTGGCTGCTGTCGGCGTGCTCGTGCAGGCGTGGCAGCAGTTGCTCGAGGCTGTGCTTGATGTCACCGATCAGCCCCAGGGCCAGCGAGCAGCGGTTGCCCAAGGCCTCCGGTTGCAAGTCGATCTGGGCGATACGCGCGTGTTCAGGGAAGAACTGCCGGTACGGGAAGTTGCTGCCCAGTATCAGCAGCGTGTCGCATTCCTTCATCGCCTTGAACCCCGAGGCGAAGCCGATCAGACCGGTCATGCCGACGTCATAGGGGTTGTCGTACTCCAGGTGTTCCTTGCCACGCAACGCGTGGACGATCGGCGCCTTGAGCTGCTTGGCCAAGGCCAGCACTTGGGCATGGGCACCGGCACAGCCAGCGCCGCAGAACAGCGTGATGCGTTGCCCGGCATCGAGGAACGCGGCCAGTTCGTCGAGTTGCGCGGGCGCCGGCACCACCACCGGCGGTTGCGGCGCCAGCCACTGGCTGACCGTCGCATCCAGCGGCGCCAGGGCCACATCGCCAGGGATCACCACCACCGCCACGCCGCAGCGGCTGATGGCCACGCGCATGGCGCGTTCGAGTATCTGCGGCAATTGCTCGGCGTTGGACACCAGCTCGACGTAGTGACTGCAGTCCTTGAACAGCGATTCCGGGTGGGTCGCCTGGAAATAATCGATGCCGATTTCGGTGCTGGGAATATGCGCGGCGATCGCCAGCACCGGTACACCACTGCGGTGGCAATCGAACAGCCCGTTGATCAAGTGCAGGTTGCCCGGCCCGCAACTGCCTGCACACACCGCCAGTTCCCCGGTCAGGTGCGCTTCGGCACCGGCCGCAAAGGCGCCGGCCTCTTCGTTGCGCATGTGCACCCAATCCAGGCCGCCGAGGCGACGCATGCTGTCGGTGAAGCCGTTGAGTGAATCGCCAACTACCCCGTACACCCGTTTTACCCCGGCGTGCTTGAGCGTGTTGACCATGAAATCGGCAGCGGTAGCCATTGCGGCCTCCTTGAGTGCGTGAGTGAGTTCAAGACTCTGAGTACCGCAGGCGCACGGTGTTCCGGCTTTGTCATTAACAAGTGTTCATTAAAAGCCTGTTCGTTAAAGAAATCCCGGCGACCGCTCTAGACTGCGGCTTTTTGCCTCATGACGATGGACGAATAAACGCACAAGGCGGCGAACTTTACCCGCGGGCCGTTCCTCAAAGGTGCACTTCGGCATCGCTCAGACCGTGGGTGGCAGGTTCATAGGTGGCGTCGTCAAGACTGACCCCATGCCGCCGGGCTGAAACAGTTGTGCTGATTTCCCATCGATCATTGCCACGCGGCTGCTCGACACCTACAGGAGGCGGATTGCAAGACAGGGCTTACCACTACCGCGAAAGCGAGCGCCCGATGGTACCCGGCGCGCCGTATCTGCCGCCGCACAGCCGCAGTCGGCGCCTGCGCTACGCCTTGGTGGCGATACTGATGAGCACCTTCGGCATCTTCGGCAACAGCCTGGTCAGCGAAAACCTGCAGCAGGTCGCCGGAGGCTACTCGTCCTACTCCGCCGAACTGGTGTGGTTGACCGCCGCTTATGTAGGCGTCGGCGCCAGCAGCAATATCTTCATGATCAAGGGCCGCATGCAGCTCGGTCTGCCGTTGATGCTGTACGGCTCATTGCTGCTGTACGCCGCCGCGGCCGCCGCCGACGCGATATGGGGCACGCTGTTCACGGCGATCCTGTCCCGCGCCGCCAATGGCCTGTCGACCTCCACGGGCGTGGCCACCAGTGTCTACTGCCTGATGCAGGCGCTGCCCAAGAGCAAGCGAATCCTCGCGGTCGCCACCCCCATCGCCTGCGTGCAACTGGCCCTGCCGCTGGCACGCCTGGTACCGGTCGACTTCCTGACCCTGGACGGCAACGTCACGCTGCACCTGCTGACCTTGCTGATTCCGCTGTTGCAGATCCTGCTGCTGGCGCTCAACCCGCTGCCGCGCACCTACACGCAAAAAGTCTTCGAACCCGTGGATATCATCACCGGCGTGCTGGTCGCCAGCGGCGCGATGATGCTCGCCTGCGCCCTGGCGGCGGGTCAGACCTACTGGTGGAACGACGCGCCCTTCCTCGGCGAGTTGTTCATCGGCGCGATAATTGCCCTGGGCCTGGCGCTGATGGTCGAAGCGCGGCGCAAGCGCCCGGAGATCGATCTGCAATGGCTGAGTCGCCGGCATATCGTCGGGATCATGGCCGTCGCCTTGGTCGAGCGGGTGTCGCTGAGCGTGCAGACCAGCAGCGTGCCCGGCCTGCTGGCGCTGCGCAGCCTCAATAACGATCAATATCACCACCTGTTCGCCATGGTGGCATTGGCCATGTTGGTCGGCATTGTGGTGATGCTCAAGACCCTGGGGCCCAAAGCGTTGCTGTTCCAGATGGTCGCGGCGCTGGGCTGCATCGCCATGGGGGCGCTGATCGCCTGCGCCAACAACAGCCTGGTGCGCCCCGACGACCTGATCCTGTCGCAATGCCTGATCGGCTTTGGCGCCACGCTGTTTGCCGGCCCCGCCCTGCTGGCCTGCATTTCCCAGGTGCTGCAGCGCGGCGCCGAGGTGCTGGTGCCGACCGTGCTGGTGTTTGCCGCGGTGCAGAACTTCGGCACCCTGATCGGCACCGCGCTGCTGAGCAGCGTGCAGTACATCTCCCAGCAGACCGCCATCGCCGGCTATGCCAACCGTTTCTCCTCGACCAGCCCGCTGATCGCGCAATGGAGCGCGAACCTCTCCGACCTGTCCAGCAGCGCCCAGCAGCAAGCCGCCGTGATTGGCTACCTGAACAGTTTTCGGCTGGTCGTGGTCATCGCGCTGGTCGCCATGGTGGCGGTGCTGGCGACCGCCCTGTATTGCGTTTACACCACCCGCACCGCCGCTGAAGGAAACCCGAATTGACTGATGACACCAAACCCGACTCCGCGGCCCCTGCCGTACCCGCGCACCACGCCGAGCATGTGTGGACGCCATCCAGGGCCGGTATCCTGCAGGTTGGCGCGATTGCCATGATCGCGCTGCTGGCGGTACTCGTGGTGCTGTACGTGTGGCGCTTGCCGCCTTTCAGCGATAACGGTCCCTACACCGACAACGCCTATGTACGCGGTTACGTCACCACCCTGGCGCCGGAGGTGTCCGGGCATTTGACCGGCGTCTATGTGCACGACTACGAGACGGTTCATCAGGGTCAACTGCTGGCCCAGATCGACCCTTCCAGCTACGCCGCCAGCGTCGAGCAGGCCAAGGCCGATGTGCTCGCCGCGCAAAGCGATCTGGACAACAACGCGCAGACTCAAGCCTCCGCGCTCGCGACCCTGGCGGCGCGCCGGTCGGACCTTGGCAGTGCCATGGCGGACCTGCAGCGCACTCAGGCGACGTACGCGCGCAACCAGGATCTGGTCAAGGACGGCAGCGTCTCCAGGCAGGATTTCGACACGGCAAAGAGCACGTTCCTGACCGCCCAAGCCTCGGTCAAGTCGGCGCAGGCCAATATCCACGTCGCCCAGGCCTCGGTGCGCACCGCCCAGGTGGCCGCCGGCGGCCTGGCGGCCAAGGTCCAGCAAGCCCAGGCCGCGCTGGACTCCGCCAACATCGATCTGACCCGCACACGCCTGCTGGCTCCCGCTGACGGTCAACTCGGCCAGGTGCAATCCCAACCCGGGCGCTATGTCAGCGCCGGCACCGCGCTGTTCAGCCTGGTCGCGCCGCAACGCTGGGTGATCGCCAATTACAAGGAAGCGCAAACCCATGACGTGCGCGTCGGCCAGACCGCGCACTTTGCCGTGGACGCGATCCCGGACCATGACTTCCATGGCACCGTTGAACGCATCGCACCGGCCACCGGCTCGGAGTTCTCCGCGGTGACCGCCGACAACGGCACCGGCAATTTCGTCAAGGTGCCGCAGCGGATCGGCATCCGCGTGGCGATACCCGCCGACCAGCAGTGGTTTGAAAGACTGCGCCCCGGCATGTCGGTGGAAATTTCCATCGACACGGTCGGGGCGCGCTAGTACAGGCGGCCCCTACCACATGAACTTGGTTTCTACCCCCAGGTAGTCGCTGTTATGGGCGCCGGCATCGCGCAGTGCTCCGCCGGCGCTGTAGTGCACCGCCTCGACGGCCCCGGAGAGGTTGCGGGTAAAGGCATAGTCGACGCGCAACTGATCGTAGTAACCCGTCCACCGACCGCCCTGCCCCGCAGTTCCGGCCACGGGCAGATTGGGTTGGGTGTACACGGCATCCTCGGTGGTCTGGCGCCAGAGCAGGCCGACGCCGGCCATGACCGACAGGCCGGTGGCGGGCTTGACGGTGATGGTCGGTTTGACGTGATAGAGGTTGCTGTAGCCGGTGTAGCCCGACAGCGAAAAGTAATAGCCGTTGGGGAACAGCGGATTGAACGTCCCCAGGTTGCCATCGCCACGGCGCCGGTCCCCGGAAGCCGCATCCAGTTGCAAGCCGAGGCGCGGGCTCCAGGTGGTGTCGGCCCAGGTGTACCCGAGTCGGCTGCCCCCGGCCCAGGCGCGAATGTCCTTGGCCCCGACGGCGCCCCGTTGCAGCATGCCCTCCACGTCCCAGTCGTAACCCAGGGCGCTGCCGCCCAGGCGGGCGTCGAAGATATTGCGATGCTCGTCGCCCTGGGCGTCGACATAGCTGGCGTCTTTTTCCTCATAGAGGCCGTAGTACGCCGACAGCTCGTTCTTGCCGCCGATCAGGCGTTCCAGGCGGATCATGTGAAAGGCCACGTCCGAGTTGGACTTGTCATCGAAGTTGTGCACGTCCTGGTACTGCACCGGATGGCTGGCAATCCCGATCAAGCGCCACTGCGAGGTTTCCCAGTCGGCCCACAGGGCGTCGAACGACTGGCGCACATTGGGCCCGTCGCGGCTGGAGATGAAGCGCTGCAAGTCGAAGGCGAAATCCTGCCGGCCGACCCGCGCCTTGAAGGTGTTGTCGCCCAGCGCCGTGACGTACTCGGCGAACGCCAGACGCAGGTCCAGGTGATTCTGGTCGGCGCCGCCGATGCTGTCCTTGCCGAACGCGCGGGCGTCTTCGAGCTGGGTGAACAGCCGCCAGTGCTCGTTGAAGTGCAGATCCGCGTGAATCTGCAAGCGCTGGATCAGCCAGCTGTCGCGTGCGCCGCGGGTGCCGATGGCGGGGGCGTCGTTGATCTCGTAGCGCTCCCGTGCAGTGGCGCCCAGCGACAGATAGCGCTGGGCGTCGTCGCTGGATAACGGCATGTACTTGAGGTTATCCAGCGGCGCGGTGCGCAACGAAGGATCCTGCAGCACCGACCAATCCTCCTGCCAGCGATTGGTCTTCAGGGTCGGTCGGTCGACGCTGGCGCTCGAGTCGGCCGCGTAGACGTTGGTCAGCCCCAATGGCCCCAGTGCAGCCAAGGCCCACGCCCAGGCTCTCAGCTGCTTGCCGGGCATCGGGTTGCTGCGCGTCAGGCGCCGGTACATAGGCATTCTCCCGGTCAGGACTGCTTGGCGGTGAGCTGGTGGATCTCGGCCACATAGCCGCCCGGGAACTCGACCATCGCCGCGCTGCGATCAGCCTGTTGCGCGGCAGGGACCAGTACCTTGGCGCCGCTGGCCTGGGCCTTGGCCAGGGTGGCGGTCAGATCGGCGACTTCATAGCCAGTGGTGTCGTGGCCATAGGGGAACGGCAGGTGGCCGTCGGTGACCAGCACGGTCATCTTGCCGAATTCGGACGTCAGCGCGACGCGGCGAAAGGTCTTGCCGGGCTGGCCGATCTGCTCGCCGGCAGCGTGACGGTCGTCACTCACCACCTTGCCATGGGAAAAGCCGAGGAAGGCTTTGACGAAGGCATCCGCGCGTTCGGGAGAAACGTACACACGGTTTTCCGGGATGCGCTCGAAGGCCGGGTAGTTGGGCACCCTGGTGTGCCAGTACAGCTGCAGATTGATACCTCCCGGCCACTGCACCACTGCATCACGACCGATCGGATCCGGGAAGTCGTGCACGATGACGTCCGCACCATTGGCTTTGGCGGCGGCGAGGGCGGCGTCCAGATCCTTCACCAGGTAGCCGTTGCGCTCGTCACCGAAGGGGTGCGGAATCGGCGTGGTGAAGCCAAACAACGACACGGTGCCGACCGGCGTCTGCAGCAGCTGCGAGGTGGTGCTGCTCGGTACCGGCAGGACGTTGACGACTACCTGCGGGGCGCTCTTGCCACCGAAGGTTGCCAGGAAGCTTTTCACAAAGGCATCGACGTCCGCCGGGGCGACATATACATGGCTGGTGTCGTATTGCGGGGCAACGGCGACAGGCGTGGTGGCCGCCGATGCGCCAACGCTGAACAGGGAAGCAAAGGCCAGTGCAACGGCGAGGCGTTTGAAAGGTAGATTGAGCATGGAAGGATGACCCGGCAAGTTCATGATGCCCCTGCAAGCGGGGCGACGAAAGAGACAGGGCATACTGGCCGCGGGTGCCGCACCGGGGATTGTAGGTTTGTGCTGTTAATGCAGTGCCAGAGCGATGGCGAGTGCCGACGGATCGGCGCCAGCAAATGAAATTTTCCTCATACGGCCCGGATTTGCGATGCTTTGCCTACACTGCGCCATTTTTACGAGGGAATTCCATGCCTGCCATCCGTATCACCCGCCTGGCCCTGACCTGCCTGCTGAGCCTCGGGGCCTTGGGCGCTGCCAACGCCGCCAGCGCCGACCCCTTCATCGACCAGCTTGCCGTGGCCAACGCCGCGGAAATTCAGGCCGCTCAGGTAGCGCTGACGAAAGCCACCTTCGAGGACACCCGCAACCTGGCGCGGCGGCTGATCGACAACCACACAACTCTTGGCCAGCAACTGACCGCGCTGGCCGCGCAGCTCGACATCAGCCTGCCGGACGACGCAACGGTCCAGGCCAAGGCCGCCAAGCTGCAGGTTGCCCCTGCCAAGGGCCAGAGCTTCGACACCAGCTACGCGACGGCGCAGGTCAAGGCCCACGAGGGTGCGGTCAAGCTGTTCGAGGACGAGGCGCAAAACGCGACCGTGCCGGAACTGAAGGCGTTTGCCGAAGCGAATTTGCCGATGATGAAAAAACACCTGCAGATGGCTCAGCGGTTGCTCAAGACCCATCGTAAATAAGTGCCATACCTCGTTTGTCGGCCGCAATGCCCCTTAGCAGATTCGGCCTCTCCTGCGTGCAAAGCGTTGCGGCGCAAAAGCTCAACACTCAACGCTCAGTTCACCGCGCAACCCCACCCCATGCAAGCCTATGTTGCATAAAATTGCTGGCAAAACATTACTTGAATTCATAATTAGCATAGATCGAAAAATAATTTCACAGCCGTTTCTTATCACCATATTCTCGCCTCCCCGATCCCCGATCCCCGATCCCCGATCCTCGATCGCAGCGTCGGCAGTGCCATGGCTGCAGGGGGTTACCCAAGGAGCACACCCTATGAGCGAACTGGTGATTGCCAGCCAGATGGACGCCTCTTTCAATCAGGCCTTGCGCGAGCAATTGGCCCAGCGCTACCCCGGTGCCCAACTGATCGACGTGCCCACGGGCGTGCCCAGTGACCTGCCCGCGACCGCCAGTGTGCTGCTGGGCCGGCCGATCAATGTGCGCGGCTATCAGGCCGGCGACACGGCGCCGCCCGGCTGGCCCTACAACCTGCGCTGGATTCAGGTGGTGTCATCAGGCCTCGACGCCTATCCGGACTGGTTCTTCACCGGCCCGCCGGTGAGTACCGCACGCGGCAGCGCCAGCGACCCGATCGCCGAATACGTGCTGGCGGCGATCTTCGCCTACAACAAGCATCTGCCCGACATCTGGGTGCAGGACGCCCACTGGCAATTCACCGCACTGACGCCGGTGCAGGGCCAGACGCTGGGTATCCTCGGCTTCGGCTCTATCGGCAGCAGTCTGGCGCGCAAGGCCCTGGCGCTAGGCCTGAAGGTCATTACCTTGCGCCAGAGCGCTACACCGCCGGATGTGGAGGGCGTGCAGACGGCCCGGGACATTCACCACCTGTTCAGTGAAGCCGATCACCTGGTCGTGGCCGCGCCCCTTACCCCCGAGACACGTCACCTGATCGCTGCCGACGTGCTGGCCAGCGCCAAGCCAGGTCAACACCTGATCAATATCGCCCGCGGTGGCCTGCTGGATCAGGACGCCCTGCTCGCTGCGCTGGACCAGGGCACATTGGCGTTCGCCACCCTGGACGTCACCGAGCCCGAGCCCTTGCCTGAGGGGCACCGGTTGTACAGCCATCCAAAAGTGCGGCTGTCCCCGCACACGTCGGCCATCTCCACCCAGACGGGCGAAGCGATCAGAGCGATCTTCCTCGACAATCTGCAGCGTTTTCTCGATCGGCAACCGCTGGTGAATCTGGCGGATCGCAGTCGCGGGTACTGATGGTGCTGGCGGTTAACCATCTTGGCCAGGCTGCAACGCCAACCAGGACGGGTAACCAACTCAGGCGCAAAAAATAGAAATAGCTGATTTAGCGACGCCCGCTTAATACCAGAAAAACATAATTACCTTAGACCCAAAAAGCCTTTCACAGCCGATTTCCGTTGGCATATCGTCCTCTCAGACCGACCCCATTCCTGGCGGAGGCCCTCACTTCCCTCTCTACCAGGAGACCTTCATGAGCGAATCCCTCAACCAACAGCTGGCCGAACTGCACGCCGAGCGCGTGCGGACATGGGCCCCCGAGGCGCTGAAAATCAATGTAGATCAGCGCCAGCATCTGGTCGATCAGGCGCGAGTACAGAACTTCGTCAAGGCCGGTGACAGCGTCGAGCCTTTTGAACTGCTGAAGGTCGAGGGCGGCACCCTGACCCTGCAGCAGTTGATCGCCAATGGCCCGGCGGTGCTGGTGTTCTTCCGCTTTGCCGGCTGTCCGGCCTGCAACATCGCCATCCCGTCCTACGAACGCACCCTGCAACCGGCGCTGCGCGAACGCGGTGTGCCGCTGGTAGCCGTCAGCCCTCAGGTGCCTGAGCGCCTGGTGGAGATACGCGACAAACACGCGCTGACCCTGCAAGTCGCCAGCGACAAGGACAACGCATTGGGCCGGCGCCTGGGCATCCTCTACAGCTTCGATGAGGCTTCGCGGCAAGCCTCGTTGGCCAAGGGCAAGGGCATCGGCGAGGTCACGGGCACCGGAACCTGGGAGTTGCCGCAACCGACCGTGGTGGTGATCGGCAGCGACCGCCGCGTGCATTTCGCCGACGTCAGCCCCGACTGGCTGGTGCGCACCGAAGCTCAACCGATCATCGACGCCGTGGATGCGCTGCTCGCGTCGACCGACCCGCAGGCGCGCCGAGCCTGACGCGCAGCAGCCACCATCCTCCGCCCAAGCGGCGCGGTATCCACTTTCATTCGCAGCCCAAAAGCAATTGAACCCATGACTCACCGTCAGTTGCACCTGAGCGCCATCCTCACCGGCGTCGGCACCGACCCGCAGGATTGGCTGCACCCCGAGATCCCCGGCGATGCCAGCGTCGACATCGACTGATGCGTCAGGCAGCTCTGCGATTCGCCCGGCCATTCGCCGGATTCGTCGGCTCGGTGTTGGCGGTGGCCTGATGCGGGTTTATTCGATAGGTCGATAAATCCCAAGCTGCCCCTCACCGGGCGGCTTTTTCAGCTGCCTGAGAATTGTCCATGCACAGGGCAACTCGCCGCACGCCCAAAACCCTTACAAACAATACAGTTCATGCATAACCAAAGCCTGTAATCATGCATTTAAATAATGATAACCATATTCTAAAATAGAATTTACCTTCCATTTTTTATGCCCGTACTATCCCTCCCCAGACGACACCGTTACCGCTCCCATCCCACTAATCAAGGCTATCGAACCTGCACCCGGACAACGGGCCAGTGCCCGTTTGAATGGAAACGCCTGCCATGCGTATCAGTTCCACCCCTCGCCCGACCCCGAACGTCCCGCTGTCGGCCCTCACTGCTTCCTTGCTGCTGAGCGCCTTTGCGCCAGTGGCCGATGCGGCCACCGACGATGCTCAGCTGAGTACTGTCACGGTGATCTCCACCGGTGTGCGCGGACAACAACGCACCGTCGCCGACAGCCCGGCACCGATCGATATCATCAACAGCGACCAACTGCTCAAGACCGGTCGCGCCGAGTTGTCCGAAGCCATCTCCAGGCTGCTGCCGTCGTTCAACTTCGGCACCAACATCGCCGGCTACAACTCGGTGACCCGGCCCCTGAGCAACCGCAGCCTGGGCCCGGCCTACACCCTGGTGCTGGTCAATGGCAAACGCCGCCACAACGGCGCCGTGGGCCAGCGCGGCAGCATCGACAACAGCGGCGCCAATGCCGTGGACATCGACCTGATCCCGGTCAGCGCGGTGGACCATATCGAAGTGCTCAAGGACAGCGCCGCGGCGCAATACGGCTCCGATGCGGTGGCCGGGGTGATCAACATCATTCTCAAGGCCAGTGATTCCGGCGGCCACGTCGAGAGCAGCTACGGCAAGCTGTTCTCCGGCGAAGGCGAGACCACCAAGTTGGCCGGCGACCAAGGCTTCAAGCTCGGTGAGAGCGGCTTCCTGCACCTGTCGGCCGATGCCCGCCACCGCGGTGACGCCTCGTGGAACGGCAAAGCCGACAGCAGCGTCAAAGCATTCAACGACCCGGCCAAGGAAGCGGCCTGGGACCGCGTCGCGATCAAGAACGGCGACCCTGACCTCAAGGCCTTCAACCTCGCCTACAACGCCGAGCTGCCGCTGGATGACCTGACCCTTTATTCCTACTCCACCTACGGCGAGCGCAAGGCCGAGGCCGCCAACTACTTCCGCCTGCCCACCGGCACGGCGTCGGTCCCCGAGGTGTTCCCGGATGGCTACTTCCCCCTCAACAACATCATGGACCGTGACTACCAGTTCCTGTTTGGCGGCAAGGGCCAAGTCGCCGACTGGAACTGGGACCTGAGCACCACCTACGGGCGCAACAACGTCCATCACTCCAGCGACTTGAACATCAACCCATCGCTGGGCACGGCCTCGCCAACCAAGTTCGACAACCTGGCGACCTTCCGCTTCGAGCAGTGGGTCAACAATCTCGACTTCACCCGCCATTACGACGGCCTGTTCAACCTCACGCCGCCGGTGCAGGTGTCCGCAGGGCTGGAGCATCGCTGGGAGCGCTTCAGCACCTTTGCCGGCGAAGCCGACGCCTACATCACCGGCACCTATCCCGCGGCGACCGGTGCCCAGGCGGCGGTGACCATTCGCCCGGAAGATGAAGTCAGCCTGATCCGCAACAACTACGCAGGCTACCTGGACCTGGGCTTCGACCTTACCGACCGCTGGTTCTTCGACGTCGCCGGCCGCGTCGAGCACTACGACGACAACTCGGGCAACACCTTCGGCCTGAAGGTCAACTCGCGCTATGAACTGACCGACACCGTCGCCGTGCGCGGCACCGTCGGTACCGGGTTCCGCGCACCATCGCTGACTCAGATCGGCTACACCGTGGCGGACAACCGGGTCAACACCGACGTCAACGGCAACGTGGTGCCCGCCGTGACCCGCCTGACGCCGTCCGGCAGCAATCTGGCCAAGGCCCTGGGTGGCGACGACCTCAAGCCGGAGAAGTCGCGCAACCTCGGGCTGGGCCTGACCTGGCAGCCGGCGCCGCGCACCAGCGTCACCGCCGACTCGTACCTGATCGACATCGACAACCGCATCACCCTGACCAGCAACATCTACGACCAGGGCAACGGCGTCATCAACGACATCCTGCAGTCCCAAGGCGTGGCCCGCGGCACCTGGGTGAACTATTACACCAACGCCTACGACACCCGTACCGCCGGCCTGGACATCGTTGCCGACCACACCACCCTGTTCGGCCCTTGGGGCGAGGTGCGCTGGAGCTCGGCACTGAACTGGAACCGCACCACCATTAAAGGCGTGCGCGACACTCCGGCTTCCCTGGCCAGTTCTGGCGTAACCCTGGTGGGCCGCGACCGTGAGGGCGACCTGACCGAGGCATCGCCCAAGACCAAGATCATCCTGGGCGCCAACTGGAAGCTCGACGACCTTGCGGTCAACCTGCAGACCACCCGCTACGGCGCGGTCAAGACCCTGGCCGTCAACCCCAGCGGCGACCGCAGTTTCGGCGCCAAATGGATCAGCGACCTGGATATCAGCTACACCTTCTTCGACAAGCTGACCGCCAGCATCGGCGGCACCAACATCTTCAATGTGCGGCCGGACAAGAACGCCGTGTACAGCAGCCTCGGCCTGGCGCCCTACGGCAATCCACCGTTCTATCCGGGCGGTGGGTACTGGTACACCAAGCTGGCTTACGATTTCTGATCGTGCCGGGCGTACCGCTGCCAAGTGGTACGCCCTTGCAAGTCCCGGCGCTGCCCGCTGACGAGGTTATTTGTCCGCCCGCCCGACCATGGATGCCCAAGACGCATTTCACCGCTACAATGCACGCCTTGACCGTGACAGACCTGACTAAAAAAACATGTCCCTACCCAAGCATCACCTGGAACTCCTGAGCCCGGCGCGTGACGTCGCCATTGCGCGGGAAGCCATCCTGCATGGCGCCGATGCCATCTACATCGGTGGCCCGAGCTTCGGCGCGCGCCACAACGCCTGCAACGAATTGCGCGATATCGCCGAGCTGGTGGAGTTCGCCCATCGCTACCACGCGCGGGTCTTCACCACCCTCAACACCATCCTCCACGACAACGAGCTGGAGCCCGCACGTACGCTGATCCATCAGCTCTACGACGCTGGGGTCGATGCCCTGATCGTGCAGGACCTCGGGGTGCTGGAGCTGGACATCCCGCCGATCGAGCTGCATGCCAGCACCCAGACCGACATCCGCACCCTGGCGCGCGCGAAGTTTCTCGACCAGGCCGGGTTCTCCCAGCTGGTACTGGCCCGCGAGTTGAACCTGCAGGAAATCCGCGCCATCAGCGAAGAGACCGATGCCGCCATCGAGTTCTTCATCCATGGCGCCCTGTGCGTGGCGTTCTCCGGCCAGTGCAACATCTCCCATGCCCATAACGGCCGCAGCGCCAACCGCGGCGATTGCTCCCAGGCCTGCCGCCTGCCTTACACCCTCAAGGATGACCAGGGCCGCGTCGTCGCGTTCGAGAAACACCTGCTGTCGATGAAAGACAACAACCAGAGCGCCAACCTGCGCGCCCTGGTCGAGGCCGGCGTGCGTTCGTTCAAGATCGAAGGCCGCTACAAGGACATGGGCTATGTGAAGAACATCACTGCCTATTACCGCCAGCGTCTGGACGACATCCTCGAAGACCGCCCTGACCTGGCACGCGCCTCCAGCGGCCGTACCGCGCACTTCTTCGTGCCCGATCCGGAGAAGACCTTCCACCGCGGCAGCACCGACTACTTCGTCAGCGATCGCAAGATCGACATCGGCGCCTTCGATACCCCGACCTTCACCGGCGTGCCGGTGGGCGTGGTCGAAAAAGTCGGCAAGCGTGACCTGATCGTCAACACCTTCGAGCCGCTGTCCAACGGCGATGGCCTCAACGTGATGGTCAAGCGTGAAGTGCTGGGCTTTCGTGCCAATATCGCCGAGCCCAAGGGCGAGTTCGAGGAGGATGGGCAAAAACGCTATCGCTACCGCGTCGAGCCCAACGAGATGCCCAAGGGCCTGAACCTCAAGCCCAACCACCCGCTGAGCCGCAATCTGGACCATAACTGGCAGCAGGCGCTGCTCAAGACCTCGGCCGAGCGTCGTATCGGCATTGCCTGGGGCGCGCGGCTGAGCGAAGCGCGTCTGGAGCTGACCGCCACCAGCGAAGAAGGCGCCAGCGCCAGCGTTGCGCTTGAGGGCCCTTTCGGGCTCGCCAACAAGCCGGAACAGGCACTCGAGCAACTGCATGACCTGCTCGGCCAATTGGGGACCACCCAGTACCACGCCACGGACATCAAGCTCGATGCACCGCAGGCATATTTCATCCCCAATTCGCAGCTCAAGGCCTTGCGCCGTGAAGTCATCGAGGCCTTGACTGCGGCCCGCATCGCCATTCATCCCCGAGGTGGGCGCAAGGCCGAAACCACCCCGCCGCCGGTGTACCCGGAGTCGCACTTGTCGTTCCTGGCCAACGTCTACAACCAGAAGGCCCGGGACTTCTATCATCGCCACGGGGTCAAGCTGATCGACGCCGCCTACGAGGCCCATGAAGAAACTGGCGAAGTGCCGGTGATGATCACCAAGCACTGCCTGCGCTTCTCGTTCAACCTGTGTCCCAAGCAGGCCAAAGGCGTCACCGGCGTGCGCACCAAGGTCGCGCCGATGCAGCTGATTCATGGTGACGAGGTGCTGACCCTGAAGTTCGATTGCAAGCCTTGCGAGATGCATGTGATCGGCAAGATGAAGGGCCACATCCTCGACTTGCCGCTGCCGGGCAGTGGCGGCGTCAAGCAGATCGTCGGGCATATCAGCCCCGAAGACCTGCTCAAGACCATCCCACGCGCGGCGCATTGACCGAACACTGTAGCGAGGGGGCTTGCCCCCGATTCGGCGTATCGGCTGCCCCCCCGTAGTTGATGCGTTTTTCGGGGGCAAGCCCCCCCGCTACAGGGTTGGCGTCGGCACAGCCATATTCCTTTTCTCCCTCCTAGGTTCGACCAGCTGCGCAGCGGTGCCTGAATGTGAAGATCCAGGGCACTTAGCCTGCAATCGTCTCGATAAAAATCATCCCCATCGCGAATAACCTAATAGCGAAATGATATTTATCGAAAATTTCTTACAACCATATGATCTTTATAAATGCAGTTTTATCTCCCCTGACACCGAGTACCTCCATGCCAGCCTTCATCAGACGCGCTACCACCCGCCGTTCCGCCGCCCTGGCCGGGCTGTTCCTGGCCGTCGCCTGGACGCTCGCCGTACCCGCCCAGGCCGCCGAAACCATCCGCATCGGCTATCAGAAATCGTCGACCCTGATCACCTTGCTGAAAAGCCAGGGCACGCTGGAGAAGGCCCTGCAGGACAAGAACATCCAGGTCAGCTGGCATGAATTCCCCAGCGGCCTGCCGCTGCTGGAAGCGCTGAACATCGGCAACGTCGACATCAGCGCCGACGTCGCCGACACCGTGCCGATCTTCGCCCAGGCTGCGCAGGCCAAGCTCACCTACTTCGCTGAAGAGGCACCCTCGCCTTCGGCCCAGGCCATCGTCGTACGTAACGATTCGCCGATTCAGCAACTGGCGGACCTCAAGGGCAAGAAGATCGCCGTGACCAAGGCCGCGGGCACCCACTATCTGTTGATCGCCGCGCTGGCCAAGGCCGGCCTGAAGTTTTCCGACATCGACCCGGCCTACCTGTCCCCGGCCGATGGCCGCGCCGCGTTCGAGAACGACAAGGTCGACGCCTGGGTGACCTGGGAACCCTTCCTCACCAGCGTTCAGCGCCAGTTGCCGACCCGCGTGCTGGCCGACGGTACCGGCCTTGCCAACTACAAGCGCTATTACCTGACCAGCACCCCGTACGCCAAGGCTCATCCTGAAGTGCTCAAGCTGGTGTACGCGCAACTGCAGCAGGCCGGCCAATGGATCAAGGCTCACCCGCAAGACGCCGCCAAGGTACTGGGGCCGCTGTGGGGCAATCTGGACGAAGCAACCGTAGAGGCCGCCAACGCCCACCGCAGCTACCTGGTCGAGCCGGTCCAGGCTGACCAACTGGGCGAACAACAGAAAATCGCCGATGCCTTCTTCGCCGCCAAACTGCTGCCCAAGGCCGTGGATGCCCGCGACGTGGAAATCTGGAAGCCCTGATCGATTTTGCCGCGCGAGGCCGTGAACTGTCCTCAAATGCCGGGCCGTGCCGAGCGGGCGCCGGTTCGGACCCAGGTCGATCCCGAGTGCGCGGCGGCGCGCTAGGTTCAGCCCTTGTTGGGGTGAGTGGCCTTGAGGGCGTAATAGGTGACCTTGCCGCCTTCGCTGGCATAGCCGGTGTTGTCCAAGGTGTAGTTGCCCGCCTTGAAGTAGAACTGATACGGCTTCCAGTTGCCGTGGAGCTTGGTCTTCACGCCTTGGCCGTTGATCATCATGATCACCTCGCCCTCTTTGTTGATGCGCATCGAGTAGTTGAAGGCCTGGCCCAGGGGCATGTTGGTGCGGGTGTAGACGATCGGACTGTTGGCGTCGCCCGGCTTGGTGCGGTAGGTGATGTCGACGTTGCCGCTGCCGTTTTGCCAGCGGTACTGGATCTTGACCAGCGGGGATGGCGAGTTGATCGCGTGTATCTGCGCGACCACCACTTTGCCTTCGGACGGCACCTGATTGACGGCGACCTTGCCGGTCAGGGTGTTGCTGCCACTGTTGTAGCGCCAGCTCAACGGGCTGCCGGCCTCGTCGGTTTCGCGCAATTCGCTGCGGGGGAAATGGCTGCTGCCGAAGTGCGCCCCCGTCACTGGGGCCCAGAACACCAGGGTGCTGCCGACGCGCTTGAAGTAGGAGTCGGTCCAGGTCTGCAGGCGAACGGTGGCGACTGTCAGCGCGGGGGACCCTTGGGGAATGGTGAGATTCCAGGTGGATAGATCGATCATGGGGTGGATAGGCTCCGGATTCACAATGACGTGAGATAACCCGTCATACGGGCAGAGGCCGGGAAGTATCCTGTTTGAAATAATGCACTTGGGCCACTATTGGGCAAAGTTCCGAGAAATCAGTCGAAAAATTGACGAACGGTCCAAATCACGGCCGGGAATGTTCTGGTTGCCCCCTGTAGCGAGGGGGCTTGCCCCCGATACGATAGATCAGCCCCAACAGTGCTAACTGACCCACCGCCTCGGGAGCAAGCCCCCTCACCACAGAGCTGTCCCGCCAATCAAAGTGCAGCAAGTGCCTGTTTGAGCGAATCGGCGATCGGTGTCGTGGGCCGCCCGATCAGCTTGCTGAGTCGTTTATCGTCATCGAACAGCGCGCCTTTTGCGGCTGCGGCGTCCGAGTCGGCCAGCAGGTCGGCGACGGCTTCCGGCAGGCCGACCTCGATCAGCACTTTCTTGTACTCGGCCTGGGGCAGGTCCTTGTAAGCCACCTGAGTACCCGATTGCCGGGTAATCAGCGCCGCCAATTCGGTCAGGGTATAGCTGTCGTCGCCTGCCAGTTCGTAAACCTTGCCTTCATGACCGGCGCTGGTGAGCACCACGGCAGCCGCCACGGCATAGTCGGCGCGGCTGGCGGAAGAAACGCGGCCCTCCCCGGCGCTACCCAGCAAGGCATTGTGGGCCAGCGCGCCGCCGACACCGGCCAGATAGTTCTCGCTGTACCAGCCGTTGCGCAAGAGCACATGCGCCACCCCGCTGGCTTGCAGCGCCCGCTCGGTCTGGCGATGCTCCTCGGCCAGACCCAAGGCTGAGGTATCGGCATGCAGCACGCTGGTATAAGCCACCAACCTGACGCCCGCCGCCTTGGCCGCATCGATCACGGCCTGGTGCTGGGCCGCGCGCTGGCCGAGTTCGTTGGAGGAGATCAACAGCAGTTTCTCGACCCCCGCCAATGCGGCGCTCAAGGTGCTCGGCTGGCTGTAATCGGCATGACGAACATCGACGCCCAGTTCGGCGATGTCCTCGGCTTTTTGCGGGTCGCGCACCAGGGCGACCACCTGGTCTGCCGATACACGTTGCAGCAATGCGGTGATGACCAGGCGGCCGAGTTGGCCAGTGGCTCCAGTAATCGCGATCATGAAATAGTCCTTGCGGGCAGTGAGAAGAGTCGTCACCCTACCCCTCTAGCTAACTTTTAGTAAGTACGTACAAAAAGGTAAGTGTGATGAGTATTTCCGAGACCTTCGCCGTGCCCTTTTCCGTCGCCGCGCGGCGTGGCGAGCTACTCGACGCCCAATGCCCCTCGCGCGAAGTGCTCAAGCACATGACCAGCCGCTGGGGCGTGCTGGTGCTGGTGATCCTGCTGGGCGGCATGCACCGCTTCAGCGACCTGCGGCGCAAAATCGGCGGCGTCAGCGAAAAGATGCTCGCGCAGACCCTGCAGGGCCTCGAGGCCGACGGGCTGCTGAATCGCAAATCGCTGCCGGTGGTGCCGCCCCATGTCGAATACAGCCTCACGCCTTTGGGCGTGGAAGCGGCAAAGCATCTGGAAGCCATCGTGGACTGGATCGAAGCCAGCATGCCGCGGATCATGGCACACCGCGAACGCCGTGAAGAAGAGTCTGCCGACTGATGCGCATCATCGAAAAAAGCGGCGGCCTGGTCCGCACCCTCACCCCCGCCGAACAGCAACTGCTCGAAGGCTTCGTGACCGCGCGCCTTGAAGGCGTGGCCCAACTGCAAGCCAATCAATGGCTGATGCGCATCCGCGCCGCTGGGCAGTGGCTGGCGTGCGATTGCCAGGCCAATGTGCTGCCGGTGATGAACGTCACCCTCAACAGCAATACCGGCACGCTGTTCCTCAAGAACAACCCCGGCACCGCCGAACATGCCAGCGGCTGCCCCTTCACCAAGGATGAGCGCGAGCCTGGCAGCGCCGAGCCCGACGAGGCGATCACAGCGGCCTCCTGGCTGCCACCGGACACGGCGCTGAAGCTGATCGGCGACTTTCGCGCGTCCGGCGGCGATGCCGCCGGCCAGGCAACAGCCTCCAGCCCGCAGGCGCGCAAGGAACATCACCGGTTGCTGTCGCTGGCCTTGACCCTGATCGAGGCCTCGGGCTTGAACGTCTACGCTACCCACGCCAGGTCGAGCCTGACCGAACAGTTCGCGCGGCTGCGTAGCGTGGCGGCGCGCTACCCGTTGATCGAGCGGGTACCGGCCAGCCACTACCTGGAAACCCGCATCGACATGAAGCACATGATGATGCTCAAGAGCCGTCTCAAGGACTCGACGGCGTTCGCCGGACATCGGCGCTACGGGTTGCTGCTCGACTGCGTCAGCGAGGTACGCGGGCGCAAGGTGTTCAACGAACGCAATCAGGACGGCTTCGACTTTCAAGGCCATCACCTGTTATGGGGCGGCGCGCGCACCGGCGGGCCATTGCTGGCGCTGGCGATCTACTCGACCGCCACGTCCGGCAGCCAGTTCTACCAGCTGATCAACGTCGCCACCGTACCGGTACTTTCGCGCGGCCAGCTGTTTCCGGTATTTCGCGATGAAGAGCGCGAGCCCTTGAAGGCGCTGGTCAAGCTGATCGACTGGATGGCCAGCAAGGGCGTGGCGGTGACCATGCGCCGGCCGGTGATCGGCGCCGCAGTGATGGACGAACTGGTGCTCAGTGCCGAGGGCGATCGGGTGTTGTCGGTGTCGCTGGTCAAGCAGCCGCTGGGGCCGGAACCGAGCTCGGATACCTTCAAGCGCTACGCCGATTTCAAGAGCCTGGAGACCTTCAGCAAGTACGTGGCGGGATTCTTCATGCGCGAGCGTAGCTGACCCTGTAGCGAGGGGGCTCGCCCCCGAAAAGGGTGGCAGCAAGATCCAGGGCCTCACGCCCGGCAAGCCCGGGCGATCCCCCGCAACAGGGTCTGCGTATCGTTTTTGAGCCGACTGGGTAATAATCGCCGCTTTCCCGCCCAGTGAAAGGCTTCCATGGCCCTGCCCCGCCTCGCCCACACCCATCCGCGCCTCACCGCTTGCGTGCTGCTCGGAATCGTCGCCGCCGTTTTGATACCTGCGTCTTCGCTGATCGCCAAAATCCTCATCGGCTGGAACACCGGCACCTGGTGTTATCTGGCGTTGATGCTGTGGCTGGCGGCTCGCTCGCCCTTCGCGCGGGTCAAGCAGATTGCCGAGGTCGAGGACGAGAACGCCGGGCTGGTGCTGGTCACCGTGTGCGTTGCGGCAATCGCCAGCCTGGTCGCCATCGGCCTGGAGCTGGCTGCCAGCCAAGGCCCGGCCAACAGCGCGCATACGCTGGACTACCTGTACACGGGCCTGACCGTGGTTGGCTCCTGGCTGCTGATCGGGGTGATTTTCGCCCTGCACTATGCGCGGCTGTTCTATACCAGCACCGGCAAGGAACCGACCCTGCGCTTCGCCGACGGTGAAACCAATCCTGACTACTGGGACTTTCTGTATTTCTCCTACACCCTGAGCGTGGCCGTGCAGACCTCCGATGTCGGCGTCGCCTCGCGCCCGTTACGCAAGACGGTCCTGGCCCACTCGCTGATCGGCTTCGTCTTCAACACCGTGATACTGGGGTTTTCCATCAACGTCGCCGCAGGGCTGATGCATTGACCGACCAACGGCCACTTGACGTGGTGGCCGAACAGGTGTTTCCTGAAACCGGTTTCAAATGCCTTTCGCCTGGCAATAACACCCATAAAGGAATCAGGCATGAGCAGTATTTCCATCGCCCAGCGTAACCGCGTCACCATGCTCGACGTGGCCGAACGCGCCGGGGTCTCCAAGGCCAGCGTGTCGCGCTTTATCGGTGACGATCGCGCCTTGCTGTCCGAGCTCACCGCCGAACGCATCGAACGCGCCATTGCCGAGCTCGGCTACCGCCCCAATCAAATGGCCCGTGGCCTCAAGCGCGGTCGTACACGCCTGATCGGCATGCTCATCGCCGATATCCGCAACCCCTATTCCATTGCCGTGATGCACGGCGTCGAAAGCGCCTGCCGCCGCCACGGCTACAGCCTGGTGATGTGCAATACCGACCGCGACCAAGTGCAGGAAGGCGAGCAGCTGGCGGCGGTGCGCGCCTACAACGTCGAAGGCTTGATCGTTAACACTCTCGGCCATCAGCTGGGTGAATTGCGCGAGCTGCACCGCGAGATGCCCATGGTGCTGGTGGACCGCAAGGTCGATCAGCTCGACAGTGATCTGGTCGGGCTGGACAACCCGGCGGCCGTCGCCACCGCCATCGATCACTTGCGTGCGCAGGGTTACCGCGACCTGCTGCTGGTCAGCGAACCCCAGGACGGCACCAGCTCGCGGACCGAGCGCGCTGCCGCCTTCAACACCCAGCTCCAGGCCCATGCCGACCTGCAAGGCGCGGTGATCTACACCGCGGATGACCTGGATGGGCAGCTGCAAGCTTTTCTGCAGCGCCCGGGCCCCGGTCCCAAGGCATTCTTCTGCGCCAATGGCGTGGCTACGCTGGCGACTACCCTCGCCTTGCACCGGCTGGGCCACAGCCTGTTCGACGACTTCGGGCTGCTGGCCCTCGATGAGCTCGATTGGTACCCCTTGGTAGGCGGTGGCATCACTTCTTTGGCGCAGCCCACTCACGAGATCGGCGTGCGCGCTTTCGAATGCCTGCTGGAACGTCTGCAGGGCAGCCAGAGTCCTACAAGAAGGGTGGACTTTGGCGTGGAATTGATCGTTCGTGGTTCGACCCGTTTGCGTCTGTAGCGCACGAGGCTGACACGGCATTGGGGGTAATGACCCCATGTTTCGCACTGCACAAAATGAAACCGGTTACAGAGGATAATAATAATGACTCTTCATCCCGTCTCCATCAGCTTGTCCAGCTACGGCGCCGATCTGGTCCGCGAGCGCGGTCAGGCGTGGTTCATCGATCTGCTGGCCGATGCCGACGTCAGCACCATCGAACTGCGCGAAGAACTCGGCCTGCCTGACGACAAGCATGCGCTGGCAACGGCCATCAAGGCTCGCGGGCTTGACTGCGTGTATTCCTCGCCGATCGAACTCTGGGCGGCCGACGGCAGCTTGCAGGCGTCCATGCTGGCCGCTGCCCAGGCTCAGGCGCATGCCTGCGGCGCGCAGTCCCTCAAGGTGTCTTTGGGGTTTTTCCCCGAGCACGGGGAACTGGCAACGCTCCATTCATTACTGAATGACCATCCGGTGCGCCTGCTGGTCGAGAACGACCAGACCCCACAAGGCGGCCAGATCGACCGGCTGGCACGGTTCTTCAGCGCCGCGCGCGCGGTACAAGTGCCGGTCGGTATGACCTTCGATATCGGCAACTGGCAATGGCAGGCGCAATCGCTGTTCGATGCCCTCGAACGGCTCGGCCAGTACGTCGAATACGTGCACTGCAAAGGCGTGCAACGCACCGCCGGCGGCAAGTTGGTCGCCACCCCGCCCACGCCACGTGACTTGCATCTGTGGGAGCAAGTGCTGCGCCATGTGACCCCTGGCGTGCTGCGCGCTGCCGAGTTCCCGTTGCAGGGTGAGGATCTGGCCCGCGTCACTCGCACCCAGGTCGCCGCCCTCGCCCGCCTAGGTCAGCCCCATCAGAGCCCGCTGCATGAGGTGACCGCTCATGTCTGAATTCGACGTGTTGTGCTTCGGTGAAACCATGGCCATGTTCGTGGCCGAACAGACCGGCGACCTGGCCGGCGTCGAGGTGTTTCGCAAGCGTATCGCCGGCGCCGACAACAACGTGGCGATCGGCCTGGCGCGCCTGGGTTTCGATGTCGCCTGGCTGAGCCGGGTCGGCGACGACGCCCTGGGGCGCTTCGTGGTCGCCACCCTCGAGCGCGAGGGCCTGGACTGCAGCCATGTGACCGTGGACGCTCGCTACCCCACCGGCATTCAATTCAAGTCTCGGCAAGACGACGGCAGCGATCCGGCCGTCGAGTATTTTCGCAAGGGCTCGGCGGCCAGCCACTTGAGCATTGCCGACCTCAGCCAGCGCTTGCTCGCCGCCAGCCATGTACACGCCACCGGCATCCCCCCGGCCTTGTCCCCGGACACTCACGAACTGTCTCGACATGTGATGCACGAGATGCGCAGCCGTGGCCGCAGCGTGTCGTTCGACCCCAATCTGCGACCGTCGCTATGGCCGTCGCAGGCGCAGATGATCGCCAGCATCAATGCCTTGGCCGCGCAGGCGGACTGGGTGTTGCCCGGGCTGGCCGAGGGGCAACTGCTGACCGGCTACCAGACGCCCGAAGACATCGCCGCGTTTTATCTCGACCAAGGCAGTGAAATGGTCGCGATCAAGCTGGGCCCGGAGGGTGCCTATTACCGTACGGCGCAGGAGCAAGGCTACGTTGCCGGGTTTGCGGTGGCCAAGGTGGTCGACACCGTGGGTGCCGGCGACGGCTTCGCGGTCGGGGTCATCAGCGCGCTGCTCGAGACCCACGGCGTGGCGCAGGCAGTGACCCGCGGCAACTGGATCGGCAGCCGCGCAGTGCAAACCCAGGGCGACATGGAGGGCTTGCCGCTACGTGCCGAACTGGAAGCCGACAGCCACTGGCAACGAAGCGCCTGAATCCGGGTGCTGCTACATCTGATGGTCCATTTCAATTGCCGCAGAGCGCTCGCGACAACAACAAAAAGCTCAGGAGTCGAACCATGGAAAAGCTCAAACTGGCAAGCCGCCGCTGGTGGTATCTCATGCCAATCGTCTTCATCACCTACAGCCTGGCCTATCTGGACCGCGCCAACTATGGCTTTGCCGCGGCCTCGGGCATGGCCCACGACCTGCAGATCACGCCGGGGCTGTCCTCGATGCTGGGGGCGCTGTTCTTTCTCGGGTACTTCTTCTTTCAGGTGCCGGGGGCGATCTATGCCGAGAAGCAGAGCGTCAAGAAGCTGATATTCGTCAGCCTGATTCTCTGGGGCGGCCTGGCGTCGCTCACAGGTGTGGTGGACAACGCCTATTGGCTGATCGTCATTCGCTTTTTGCTCGGCGTGGTCGAGGCCGTGGTCATGCCGGCGATGCTGGTGTACCTGTGCCACTGGTTCACCCGAGCCGAACGCTCGCGGGCCAATACCTTCCTGATCCTGGGCAATCCGGTGACCATGTTGTGGATGTCGGTGGTCTCGGGTTATCTGGTGCAGCATTTCAGCTGGCGCTGGATGTTTATCGTCGAGGGCATGCCGGCGGTGATCTGGGCGTTTATCTGGTGGCGCCTGGCCGATGATCGGCCGCAGCAGGCCAAGTGGCTGAGCGATGCGGACAAGCAGGCCCTGCAAAGCGCTTTGGAAGCCGAGCAGCAAGGCATCAAGCCGGTGAAGAACTACGCCGAAGCCTTCCGCTCGCCCAAAGTGATACTGCTGTCGGTGCAGTATTTCTGCTGGAGCATCGGCGTCTATGGCTTCGTGCTATGGCTGCCGTCGATCCTCAAGGCCGGCCAGGAGATGGACATGGTTGAGGCCGGCTGGCTGTCGGCGCTGCCCTACCTGGCAGCGGTGATCGCCATGGTCGTGGTGTCGTGGGGCTCCGACAAGCTGCAGAAGCGCAAGCGTTTCGTCTGGCCACCGCTGCTGCTCGCCGCCGTGGCGTTCTATGCCTCTTACGCGCTGGGCAGCCAGCACTTCTGGTGGTCGTACAGCCTGTTGGTGCTGGCCGGCGCCTGCATGTATGCGCCCTACGGGCCGTTTTTCGCCATCGTTCCGGAGATCCTGCCGGGCAACGTGGCGGGTGGCGCCATGGCGCTGATCAACAGCATGGGCGCGCTAGGGTCTTTCGCCGGGTCCTATCTGGTCGGTTACCTCAACGCCACGACTGGCAATCCCGGTGCGTCCTATCTGTTGATGAGCGGCGCGCTGTTGATTTCAGCCGTGTTGACCATGGCCCTGAAGACCCGCGATGCGCAGCAAGTCGCCCCACAGGCGTCGCTTGTGGGGCATGCATCGGTCAGAAGTCACTGACTGCGACGCTTACGGCTGCAACGCCCGTTGCAGCTTGAGCGCCAGTTCATCACCGCGAAAGGGTTTCTGCACGATGATGTGTTGCAACGGATCGAGCCCGCCGGGTTCGGCGAAGCCGGTGATGAACACGATCGGCATGTGCGGCAAGCGCGAATGCACGTGCAACGCCAGCTCGGCGCCGGTCATGCCGGGCATGGCGTAGTCGGTCAGGACCAGGTCGATGCCGTCTTCCAACAGTTGCATGGCAACTGCGCCGCTGTTGGCTTCGATCACCCGGTAGCCCAGGCCCTCGACCACGGCGCAGGTGACGTTGCGCACCGTGTCGTCGTCATCGACCAGCAGGATGGTGCGCTGGGGTTGTTCGCTCACGGCCTGGAAAGATTCCAGCAGCGGCGGCGCATCCTGCGGCGCGGCATCGCGAATGGCCGGCAGATACACGCGCACCGTGGTGCCCTTGCCCAACTCGGTATCGATACTCACCCCGCCGCCCGACTGCTTGGCGAAGCCGAATACCTGGGCAAGCCCCAGGCCGGAGCCCTTGCCCACCTCTTTGGTGGTGAAAAACGGCTCGAACGCCTTGGCCACTACCGCTGCGCTCATGCCGCTGCCGGAGTCGGCGATCGACAACACCACATAGCGGCCCGGCTCGGGTTCTTCTGGGCGTTGCGGCGCCAGGCTGACCGTCTCGTTGCGCGTCTGCAGCTTCAACAGGCCGCCATTGGGCATGGCATCCCGGGCGTTGATGGCGAGGTTGAGAATGATCATTTCGGTCTGGGTCGGGTCCACCAAGGCGTTCCATAGGTCCGCCGCAGTATCGGTCTCGACCCAGATGCTGCCGCCCAGCGAGCGCTGCAGCAGCTCGAACATGCCCAGCAAGGTGTCGTTGAGGTTGACCGGCAATGGCTCCAGGCGCTGGCGCCGCGAGAACGACAGCAATTGCCCGGTCAATTTGGCGCCCCGCTCGCCGGCCTCCTGAATGCTTTGCAGACGACTGCGGAACTTGTCGAACTGGCCTTTCTCCAGGTCGCGGCTGAGGAAGCTCGAACTGGCGAGGATGACCGTCAGCAGGTTGTTGAAGTCGTGTGCCACACCGGCCGTCAGCTGGCCCACCGCCTCCAGGCGTTGCATCTGGTGCAGCGCCGCCTCGACGCGCTCGCGCTGATTGATCTGATCGCGCAGACGCTGGTTGGTCGCCGCCAGCTCATCGACGATGGCGCGCTCGCCGGTGATGTCGCGCACGGCGGCATACATCAAGCCTTCGTCCGGCACCATGGTCCAGGACAACCAGCGAAAATCCCCGGCGGCGTGACGCATGCGATTGACGAAGCGGCTGGATACATTGCCCTTGGCGATGTTGTCGATTTCCTGCACCGTGGCGTCGATATCGTCCGCGTGGATCAGATCCAGCAGACAACCATCGAGCAGCTGCTGACGGGTCCAGCCCAGCGTCACCTCCCACGCTGGATTGAGTGCGATGGGCTGCATGCCGAAGGTCATCACCGCCAGCAACTCGCGGGACAGCTCCCAGGTGCGATCGCGTTCGCGGGTACGCTTCTGCACGCGATCGCCCAGCAGTTCGTTGAGCCGCTCTAGCGCTTCGGTGCTCTGCTTGCGCTCGCTGATGTCCTGAATCACCCCGGTAAAGCGCACACATTGACCGTTCACGAAGGCCGAACGGCCGCTGGTCGACAACCAGCGTTCGCTGCCATCGGGCAGCAGGATACGGTACTCCACCTGATAGCCACGGTCGTCGGGGCCGGCCAATGCCTCGTGGATTCTTGCCTCGAGGAGCTGCAAGTCGTCGGGGTGGGTACGGGAGAGAGAGTAGTCGAAAGTGACATCGCAGCCGGGTTCGAGGGCATAGAGCGTCTTGCAGCGCTCGTCCCAGATCAAGTTGCCACTGCGGGGATCGTAATCCCAGGTGCCCATTTGCGCGGCATCGATGGCCAGGCGCGCCCGTGCTTCGACTTCGTGCAGGTTCTGTTCGGCGACCTGCCGCTGCTGGCGCTCACGCACCTCGGCCAAGGCACGGTTGACCGCCTTGGGCAGCAGCGACAGGTTCTGTTTGAGGACATAGTCGACCGCGCCTTGACGCATCATGGCCACGGCGTGTTCTTCGCCGAAGATCCCGGACAGGAAGATAAACGGCGTCTGCGGCGCGCATCGGCGCGCGCACTCCAGCACCTGACCGCCGGAAGAGCCCGGCAGCATGTAATCGCTGAGAATCAAATCGAAGGGTTGTGCCAGCAAGGCCTGTTCGGCGCCAAGGTGGTCATGCACCACCAGCGTGTCGATTTCGAGTCCGCTGCGTTCGAGGGTCAGCACGGTCAACTCGGCGTCACGGGGGCTGTCTTCGACGAACAGCAGTTTCAGCGGCTTTGCGGGCATCAAGGATCGTCTTTCAGGTCATGGGCAATCAGCCGGGGCGTGAGTCCGGGCTGCGATTCGAGGTTCGTGAATCAGGAATCGGAACGGCGAATCAGCCGCGCCGAACCGGGCGGCGGCTCGTTAAGCACCGCCCAGAACACGCCGAGATCGGAGATGGCCGCCACGAATTCCTTGAATTCGACCGGTTTGACCACGTAAGCGTTCACTCCCAATTCATACGCGCGCTGCAAATCCGGTTCTTCGCGCGAAGACGTCAGCATCACCACCGGGATACTGCGCAAGTCGGTCGATTCGCGGACCGATTTCAGCACTTCCAGGCCATCGACTTTGGGTAGCTTGAGGTCCAGCAACATCACCGCCGGATTGCCTTCGAACCGATCACTGTGGGCACCGCGACGCAGCAGGTAGTCGAGCGCCTCGGCACCGTCGCGCAGGACGATGACTTCGTTGGCCAATTGGCTGCGCTCGAGCGCTACCAGGGTCAGTTCCAGGTCATGGGGATTGTCTTCGACCAGAACGATGGGTTTGAGCATAGGGGCCTCATTTGTTTCCGCTTGCGAGCTTCGCAGGTGCTGCAAGCGATCAGTCATGTTTAGGGAGAGCAAAAAAGAAGGTTGCGCCTTTGTCCAGAGCACTTTCGGCCCAGACGCGGCCGTCATGGCGTTCAATGATACGCCTTACGCTGGCAAGGCCGATGCCGGTGCCCTCGAACTCTTCCATGCGATGCATACGTTGAAACACGCCAAACAGTTTACTGGCGTACTCCATATCGAAGCCCACGCCATTGTCGCGCACGAAAATCACCACCTCGCGGGCTCGCTCGTAGGAGCCGACCTCGATCACCGCGTGCTCGCGCTTGCGGCTGTATTTGATCGCGTTGGACATCAGGTTGCGCAGCGCCAGATGAATGAACGCGGCATCGGCAAAGATGATCGGCAATGGATCGATCTTCCAGGTCAGGTCGCGCCCTTCATAGTCCGGAAGCATCTCGGTACGAATGGATTCGACCAGCACGCCCAGGTTGACGTCGGAAAACCGCAGCGCCGCGCGGCCCATCTGGGAAAAGCTCAGCAGATTGTCGACCAGAGTGCCCGCAAAGCGCGCGGACTCGCCGATATGTTCGAGGAAACGCACCCCGCGCTCTGAAAGCTTGGCGGCTTCTGTGTCACTGAGCAATTCGGCGTAACCGGCGATATGCCGCAGGGGGGCGCGCAGGTCGTGGGAAACGCTGTAGGAAAAGGCTTCGAGCTCCTTGTTGGATTTTTTCAGCTCACCCGCCAGTTGCGCCATTTCTTCGGCCTTGCGCAACACGATACCCAGGGTCGCGGTACGCAACTCGGCGACACCTTCGATATCCAGCGCATGCCAAGGCGTGGAATAGCCGCTGACGCTTTCTTGCCAGCGTTCGAAACTGTGGCGCGGGTTCAACGCGCCGGCGTCGTTGAGGCTCTTTTCGGGGCGACCAGCCCACTCCACGGTGCGGGTCTGTTCGGGCTTGAACCAGATCAGGTAGTGCGAGTGGATTTCCGAAATCGCCACCGCCAGCACGCCACCGATGTGGGCGGCCAGGTTGGGCAATTGCGGGATATCGCGGCTGACGTTGTCACTCTGGAATACTTCGGCGCCGGCCTGATGGTTCGCCAACCAACCGATCAAGGCATCGACCTGAGCCTGCGGCGGCGTGTTGCCGACCAGTTCGCAGCGCGAATCGGAAACGATTGCCGCGCCACTGGCGCCGGTAAAGTTGACGAATACCTGCGGCACGCTGAGCAAACCATCCCGGACGCTGTCGCGATCGGCCATGGCCGACAGCATCTGCACGATCTGGTGCCGCAAGTTGAGCATGCGCTCCGCTGAAGCCTGGGCTTCACGGGTCTCGATCTGCAACGACAACACGCTGCCCAGCAACTCGCACGCAGTGCGGGTCTGGAAACCCACCGGCCGGGGGCTGTCGTGGTGGCAGGAGATCAGCCCCCACAACTCGCCGCGAACCACGATCGAGATCGACATGGACGCCAGGGTGCCCATATTCAGCATGTACTGCACGTGCACCGGCGAAACACTGCGCAGCGCGGCAAATCCGAGGTCCAGCGGCAACCCGGTGCGCGGGTTGTTGACCGGAACCAGCGGCGACGGCCGGTAATGGGCGTCTTCGATCACGCGGATGCGGTTGGCGCAGTACAGGCGCCGGGCCTGTTGCGGAATATCGCTGGCCGGAAAACACAGGCCCATGTAGTTGGGATATCCCTCGTCGGCGATTTCCGCATTGACCAGGCCATTGCCCTCGCCATCGAAGCGGTAGGACTTGACCCGGCCGAAACCGGTCATGCCCTTGACCTCCTGCACCGCGCGCTCGCACAGCTCGTCGATGCTCTGGGCATCTTGCAACTGCCCGATGAAAGCACGCACGAGGGGGTAGATAGTGCCGTAGGCGCTCACCACGTCGTTGGCGGGCTCGAACTCGGCGATCAACACGCCGTCGTTACGGTGCACCATCATGGCAACCGGTTTGTCCGCACGACTGCCCTGATTGAAGCGCACGTCACCCACGTGAAAGGGATGCTGCTCGTCGACCGGCAGGGCCTTGAGCCGTGCAGCCAGCGAAGCGCTATCGATGAGCAGTTTGTGCAGGCTGTTGCCGACCACCCGATCGGTATCCAGCCCCAGCCAGTCCGAGACATTGGCGCTGGCCTGCAAGACCTCGAGGCTGTGTTCGTCGAGCACCAGCAAGAACCCGTGAGGCTGAATGCTCCCCGGGATATGAATAGGCTCTTTGGCGCAATTCTGCGCAGCGAGCGCGTAATCGGAGCCTGTCAAACTAGATGTCAAAGAAAATCTCCTCGTTGCCCCGCAGGTGCCCTGGTAGCGGGCAAAGCCGGGCATGGAAGACAAAGATATCGCAAAAACTGTACATAGGGTGCCCTTTTGCACAGCTTTCGTCCCGTTCAGCAGTTGTTTCAAGGTTTTTTCGGCCCGGCGGGAACTGGCCTATTGCCACATGGTCATACTCCGCTCAAAAGGGAGATGTGGCGCACATGAGCATCCAGAAACACTACCTGATCAGCTATCTGTTCAAGGGTGAACACAAGCAGTTCTCGCAGCGGGACTCGCGCATGTCGGATGCCGATGCCTGGTATTACTCGGCCCTGCACAGTGGCGCGGGCCGAGTCTACGGGGTGACCATGACCAAGGGCTGCGCCAGGGAAGTGCAGCTGCACGCCCAGCAATGTGGGGTGACCGGTGTGACCTGGAGGCGTATGCCAGGATGATGGCAATTGCTACCTCTTTCGGAACCTTAGGAGCAATTTGCTATCACAGGGTAATGCGCGCAGGAGTCGCCATCTCACTCAACCTTACGAGTAGTGCCCTTCACATGGACCTATCAATCGGAAACACGTACGGACAGTTGATGCGCAAACTCAGAGCGCCGCCCACTATCGATCAAGACCTGCGTGCCGTTGCCAGCCATCTGGAAGGCTCGATCGAGACCTTGCTGGCCATTTCACTGCGCCTGGCCAAGGTCGATGATCAGGTGCAACGCATGGAACTGGCGAAACTGATCCTGGCATTCCAGGATGATGCCGACCTGCTCCACTCCCATGCCGACCGATTGCGCGAGCGCGGCCTGGGCCGCGGACGACGTTCTACCGATATTGCCTAGCCAGTTGCTGCCCGGCTGTGCGGCTTTTTGTGCCACTGTCCTGCTGCTGGCAACTTTTCCCCGTGGCAGTGATAATGATGGCCACCTCGCCCAACTATCCAGCTCAGAGAACTGCGCATGTCCTATCGTGCCCCCCAGGACATCGCCCTCGACCTGGCCCTAGGCGCCCTGCTCGATACCCAGGTACGCGAAGGCCATTACTCCAACACTGACGACGCCCGTCGTGCCGCCTTTTCGATCCTTGAGAGCCGTGTCACCGGACAGCGCGACGTCACCGCCGAAAAGGCCGGCGAAACCGCTCTTCACGACTCGATGGACTTTGCCCGCCTTGCCCTTTCCGCCGTCAGCGGCGTAGGCGTCTGGACCTATGAAGTCTCCAACGACTGCTTCTACTGCGATGCCGGTATCAGCGAGCTGTACGGCATCGATCCGGTGCAGGCTGCCGCCGGTATCAAGCGCACGGAGTTTCTCGCCAATGTCCACCCCGACGATCTGATTGCCTTGCGCAGGACCATGGCCGGCGGCCTGGTGAACAGTGGCGACCTGGAGCTCGAATACCGCATCGTCCACCCCGACGGCTCCGTGCGCTGGGTCCTGTCCCGCGGCCATACCTACTTCAGCGCCGCAGGCGAGCCCGTCCGCCGCACCGGGGTGGGCGTGGAAATGACCGCCCAACGCTTGCTGGAACAGCAATTGCGCCAGAGCCAGAAAATGGAAGCCGTCGGGCAGCTCACCGGCGGGCTGGCGCACGACTTCAACAATTTGCTGACGGGCATAATGGGCAGCCTGGAGATGCTTCGGCTGCGCGTCGCTCAGGAGCGCTTCACCGATGTCGAGCGTTATCTGGATGCCGCTCAAGGCGCCTCCCGCCGTGCGGCGGCCCTGACCCACCGCCTGCTGGCGTTCTCCCGCCGGCAGACCCTCGAGGCCAGCCCGACCGACATCAACCGCCTGGTAAAGGGCATGCTCGAACTGATACGCAGCACCCTCGGGCCGAGTGTGCACATCCAAACCAAGGGCGAATCCAGTCTTTGGCTCACCCAGGTCGACGCCAACCAGTTGGAAAACGCCCTGCTCAACCTGTGCATCAACGCGCGTGACGCCATGCCGGCAGGCGGCACACTGACCATCAGCACCGCCAACTGCACCCTGAACGCCAAAACGGCGGCGGAACGCGAACTGCCGCCCGGCGAATACCTGACCCTGAGCGTCAGCGACACCGGCAGCGGCATGAGCAGCGACGTGATCGCTCACGCCTTCGACCCCTTCTTCACCACCAAGCCGACAGGCGAAGGCACCGGTCTGGGCCTCTCGATGATCTACGGCTTCGTGCGCCAGTCCGGCGGCAGCGTGCAGATCAACTCGCAGTTGGAGGTGGGCACCACGATGACCTTGTACCTGCCCAGGTCGCGTGCCGAAACCGCTCCCTCCTCTGGGCCTTCCGCCGCCGCGCTGCCGGCCTCGCCAGGCCAGGGCGAAACAGTACTGGTGATCGACGACGAGCCAACTGTGCGCATGCTCATTACCGAGGTGCTCGTGGACCTCGGCTACACCGCACTCCAAGCGGCGGACGGTGCCAGTGGCCTGGAAGTCCTGCAGAGCAATCCGCAGATCGACCTGCTTGTCACCGACGTCGGCCTGCCCGGCGGCATCAACGGCCGCCAGGTCGCCGATGCCGGCCGCGCCCTGCGGCCCGATCTGAAGGTGCTGTTCATTACCGGCTATGCGCACAACGCGGCGACCTGGGAAGACCAACTGGCGCCGGGGATGCATCTGCTGACCAAGCCGTTTTCGATGGATGACCTGACGGGGCGGATCAAGAGTGTGATTGGAGAATAAGGGGCGGATATTCTCTAAATCACTTTAGAATTAATAGTTATTTATTTGATTTAATTAGAATTTATATCTTAGAACTGGTATTCGGTATTTCCATCCCGGGGCCGCGTAGGTGGGATTAAATTGCCTCCACATAACCCCTACCGATGTCCATGACCAACTGCAAACTCGTGCCTCGGACCGATCGCTGGGTTATAGCCCCAAGCATGATCAATGCACTGAATGCCATGCGTCTCAGTTCATCCAGTCCTACTTGAGAATCTCTTGCCACTCGAATACTGTACGCACATACAGTATCAGCCGAGCAGTAGCATGGAAATCGACGACAGTGACTTCGGATGCCTGGGCATCCCTACCCCTCTGCAAATGTGGAAGCAGCAGTGCGTGCTGCTGGCCGCAGAGATCGAGGAGCACCAGGCCGATCTGCGCCGGTGCCGGGGCAATGTCGCGAAGCTGGTCGAGATCAATGCAACCCTGAGCACGGAGCGAGATCAACTCAAGACAGAGCTCAGCTACGCCAAGACAAAATTGTCTAATGCATATCTTGAGCTTTCAACGGTAAAAAACACGCTGAATGGCTATCAGGCATGGCAGGCGACGCTAAGCCAGGCCGACGCCGCCAAGCAGCGATCAGGGGAATAACCTATGTGTGGACGCCTCGCGCAAGTCGTGCGGATGGACCAGTTCCTCCTCGAGCTGAAGTTCCTGCGGGATATCGTCAGCTACTATGACCGGGAGCCGATCGAGCGCTACAACGTCGCACCCACAACCAGGGTGCAGATCCTGCGCGGTGCCAGGGATGGGCTGCACATCGACGCGGTGCGCTGGGGTTGGGCGCCGTTCTGGGCCAAAGGGAAGCGGCCAGATCCGATTAACGCGCGCGTTGAAACAGTCGCCACCGGCAGGTTCTTCAAGCAGATCTGGCCTATAGGCCGGGCACTGGTGCCAGCAAATGGATGGTTCGAGTGGGTCAAGGATGCAGACGACCCGAAGAAAAAGCAGCCCTACTTCATCAGGCTGAAGAGCCAGGCGCCGATGTTCTTTGCAGCGCTCGCTCAGGTGACGCCCGGACTCGAACCGCACGACGGCGATGGCTTTGTGATCATCACCGATGCCAGTGACGAGGGGATGGTCGATATTCATGATCGCCGGCCGGTGGTGCTGGGTCCGGAGCAGGCCTGCGAATGGATGCAGCCCGATCTGGAGCCTACTCGAGCAGAAGAACTGGCGCGCCATGGCGGCAGACCGGTCGCCGACTTCGAGTGGTACCGGGTGGGCAAGGCGGTGGGGAATGTGCGGAACCAGGGCTCTGAACTTATCAGTCCAATCGTCTTTACTTAATAGTTTGCGACATCTACTTAACATTGTATTTATAACCATGATACGCCCCCGCCGCCCGGGTTTGGCCATGGGGTACTCCGCGCCACGAAATGGCAGGTTTGAATTTGTGGCGCGTAACGCAGCGGCATTACGGATAAACCTTCCGACTTTAGGCCATAGCACCTTTGCCGATAAACGGGATGGGAATTTGTCTATCGTCAGCGTCAGGGCGCTCGCAAGCGAGACGACCAAAGGCGTCGAAATGCCGTACGACGGCAAAAAGTACGTCTTGCAATGCAATCCCACCTACAGCAGCGACAGGAAAGTTGAAATTGGTCGAGATTGTGAAAGGTACAGTTGACGGCCAGTTGCTAATAAGTGTCGAGTTCATATTCAAGTAACGTACGACCGGGCTGGCAATAGCATCAGGAGCTATTTATTAGCCCGATCCGCAGCTTCGTTCGCCTTGGTGGCGGCTTTGTCTGGCAAGCTGATCAGCTCGCGCCTCAGCGGCGTTTGCTCTCCTTCGCCTTATGTCTAGTAACTAGTTCAGCCGGCGGGCGGTGCCAATATCAGCGTTGTCCATAGCGCGATCCGTGGGGTCTTTCGCGAGGAACCGACGCAGCCACAGAAGGCCGCCGACGATGACGGTGCCGCTACCGGCCAGCCAGATGGCTGTACCTGGGCCGAGGTCGGAAGATTCCATCGTCACTCCAAAATTCAGGGGGTGCGGGTCTGTGGGAACGACATCAAGAGTTTTCGCTCTACTGCTCCACCAATCTCATTTTCCGGTTTCGGAGCAGTCATGGACTGGTATACCGATGGCAGCAACTGGTACGAGGTTTACTACGTACTGGATGGATCAAAAAAGCGTCTGGTCGTTGAGAAAAACAGCATGACCGAGCTTGAAGCATGGCTGTGCGCCATTCTTTACATATCGCCCGACGCCGGAGTTGTCAGTCGCGTGAAGAATTACGCGGAAGCGGTTTCGCTGGCGACCAAATACCAAATCGCGAGCGTCCGCTGGAATCGGCTGGAGGGGCAGAAGCCGAACAATCCTGGACTCCGGATCTTTGGTGACGATTTGGAGGGTGCCGTGTTTCAGTCGTTCCACTCTGAATAACGAATGGGATTTCAGAGCTTTTGCTAAGGTGGGCCGCCCTGGCGTCCATCCTGAATATGATTGCAGAGCAGTACATACGGGAGCGCGAAGGCAAGAAAGTGACACCGACAAAGTGAAGTGCGAACCAACTTCAAAATTGCGGACCCGAGAGAAGTTTGAAATTACTGGAGGAAAGCAGCCTAACTGCTTGATTTTGAATGGTGCCCGAAGCCGGAATCGAACCGGCACGCCCTTACGAGCGGGGGATTTTAAGTCCCATGCGTCTACCAGTTTCGCCATTCGGGCGGCAGCGCGGTGTTGCGGATCAGTTCGAGGCTTTGCTTTACCTGCGGCTAATAACCGGCAAGCGCTGCCTGGACACCTCGAACAGGCAGACGAATATATACATCCAGGCTGCCCTAGGCAAGCGGAAATCCACGATTCAGCGGCTGTATCCGCTTAATCCCCGTCAGACAAAGTGCTTTGGAATCAGCGCAATAGCGAAGGTTCTGAATGTACCGACAGAGCTGGAGCGCTGACTCAGGGGCCGTTGCCACCGCATGCGACTACCTGCCCGCCTCGGTTGCAGGTGTTGTAGTTGAAGCCTTGCTTGCCCTCGTACTTGAGCTTTTCGCCATTAGGGTCCGGGACCACGGTCACCGTGTATTTGATCCGCGTGTTATAGCCTTTGCGCAGGATCTCGGTAGCGCGCTCGTTGATCACCTGTGGCTTGGCATCCTCGGGGGATAAGCTTTTGAGCTTGGTGCGCACCGTGGTGCTTTCCCAGCTGGTGGCGCCCACTTCCGGCTTGCATGGCACTGACGCAAAGCTCACGGAGCCATCCAGGCGCGTGCACTTGAATACATCGGCCTGAGCGCTGGCGACGCCGCCCAGGAGCAGCGTCAGAAGGGTAAGGGATCGAATCATTGCGTACGTCCTTGTCGAGCAGTAATGCTGGCGACATGCGCCTGGGCTGAGAAATATATATTAAAGGGCCACTACTGTCGTAGCAATGCTCACTGCGGCATGGGACCTACTTCCTGGGACAGGATCGCCAGTCAGGCGTGCTTCATCCTTCACACCAAAAAACACGGCATTACCCGCGGCGCATGCAATTGCTAGATGACGCATTAATTGCCCACGCACAAAGAAAAACCCCGCAGACGCTAATCTGCGGGGCTTTCAAGGGTGGAGGCCGAGGTCGGAATCGAACCGGCATAGACGGATTTGCAATCCGCTGCATAACCATTTTGCTACTCGGCCCCAGATGTGAAGCACCCCTACCGGCTTGCTGCACACTTTAAACTGGAGAAACCGGAGCGGGAAACGAGATCAACATCCGATCGCTAACCATTTGATTAACCTAGGGTTTTTCTCATTCCTGCCTCAGGAATGGACGCAATTCTGGACTGGTTTCGAAGGGTTGTCAACACGCCGCACGAAAAACTTCCAGGCACGCCTGTAAATTACCACTCGGAGCCAGCACAAGACCGGATAGAGGTTTTACGCATTGGTCGGGAACCTCGATTGACACCTTGGCTCTCCTCGCGGGTCGAAGCGAGATACCTGGCATCTTCTGCGAGCATGCACATACTCCAATTCAATTGCACCACCGCCCACCTTTGAGAACGCGCGATGTTCGCCTTGCCAGCGCTGCCACGTACAGCCTGGTCAGGGCTGATGATCTTCCCCGGTAGAACCACGGTAATAGCCAACCACGGCCACGTAATCCCTTACCTTTTGAATCAAGGCATATTTATCCTCGACCCTGCCCGTCACCGGATTTTTCCAGCGATAGTCGTATTTGGCGGCGTCGCTTTTGCGCATCAATGCCATGATCGGCTCGCCCACAGGTTTGCCGGCAGGGTCATGGATACTGGCGAAATCAACGCCGACCAGGCGCAGGTTATAACCATGCGCGGCGTAGCGCCCCGTCCGCGAATCCACCACGAAGACATACAGGTCGTCTTCGCGAAAGTCCCCTGACAAATTGTTGATCGCCTTGATTGTTCCATCAGGGTCCTTGGCCAGCGCCGCTACAGCCCGGCCGAGCAGCTGCTGCGCCTGGGTGGCGCTAGCGTGAGGTACCGACTGAGTCGCGGCGATCACCCGGTCCCCGACTCTTTGAAAGTACACGCGCTTGAGCTCCACGCGCTGCTGAACGCTGTTGCTCCAGCGATATTCCACGCTTTGCACGCCCAGGTTATCGTTGGCGCTGAAGGCCTTGGCGAATGCGCTGTTCAGTTCCGCAGCCAGCACGTTGGACACTTCGCGGCCTATGAGCACGGCCGTAGGGCCGCCGCTGGCCAGCAGCGTACCGCGGTTGTCGATGACAAAGACAAAGCGATCACCATCAATGAATTCACCTTGTCGGCTAAATGCCGGCAGGGCCGCGTCACCTTGTAACCGATAGTAGTCGACGGCACGTTTGACCAGTGCACTGGCACGGACATCTTGTGCCCCATCATCGGCATGTGCCAGAGCGGTACAGAGCGCGAGACCAGCAGCCACAAACAAACGAAGATTCATAGCGAATCCACCGTCTCTGTGAAAATCGCCACGGCGCGAACGAAGCCGGCTGATGCGTGTTTGATCTTGTAGGGAAAGCACGACACTTCAAAACCATGGGCAGGCAATTGCTCAAGGTTGGCGAGTTTTTCCATCTGCCCGTAACCAATGTCCCGGCCCGCCTTGTGCCCTTCCCAGATGATTGCCGCGTCGCCACTCTGGGCGAACCGCTCGCGGGTGTATTTGAAGGGGGTATCCCAGCTCCACGCGTCGGTCCCGACCACCCTGACGCCACGATCGAGCAGATAAAGGGTGGCCTCGCGGCCCATGCCAACGCCGGCATCGAGGTAACCTGGCTGCCCGAACAATGCCCCTGCGCGGGTGTTGAGCAGCACAATATCCAAGGGCTGTAGCCTATGGCCGATGCGGGCCAGCTCCTGTTCGACCTCATGGGCGGTGACCACATGCCCGTCGGGCAAATGCCTGAAATCGAGCTTCACTCCGGGTTGCAGGCACCACTCCAACGGCAGCTCGTCAATTCCCCAGGCAGGCTGCCCGCCGTCAGTGGTCGATGCGTAGTGCCAGGGGGCGTCCATATGGGTCCCGCTGTGCGTTGTTATCTGCAGGCGCTCCGCCGCCCACGACTCGTTGCCAGGCATCTGGTCCATGCGCAGGCCAGGGAACATTGCAGCCATCTCGGGCCAGCCCTGCTGGTGGTCCATGTACTCGATCCTGGGGAGCAATGGCGGTGGATCGGTATACGGGTTGTTCTCGAGCGTGACCGACAAATCCACGAGACGACGTTTCGAGCTGTTCATAGGGCTTTCCTCCCGGCAGGCAATTTAAGGGCGTTGCGGACCAGCGTATTGGCGTTGCCGTCGTGACAAAAACCAGCGGCTTGTGCCCGTGAAGCCTTGAGCAGTGGCATCGCGCCGAACAGCGACTGAAGATGCGCGTCGGGCTCGAAGCTGATCGCGGCTCGCCCGGCGTCGCCGAAACGATTGGCCAAGGCGTCAAGTACCCGCGCCATCGACAAGCGCAGCACGGGCAGTTGCCACACGCGTTCGGTGCTGGCCTGCAGCGCGGGCAGCTCGGCGGCATGGATAAGGTTGTTGACGCAACACAGCGCCGACATCCACCAGGCGGTTGCCTCAGGGGCCACTGGGCAGACATAGGATTGCCCCGCCGCATAGGCATGCAACAGATCGCTCATGAAGGCACTGCGCAGCCCATTGGCCTGAGGCTGACGCGCCACGATACCCGGCAGCCTGAGCGCCCGGCCATCAACCTCGCCACGCCGGGCCAGGTCGCACAACGCCGTCTCGACCATCAGCTTGTGCGCGCCATAGGACAGCTGAGGGCACGTGGGGGCAGATTCATCCATGCGTGCGGGCAACGCCGCGCCATAGACCGCGACGCTGCTGGCATACACCAATACCGGCGGCCGGGCTTGCTGGCGCAGTTGATCGAACAGCTCCAGGCTGGCCAGCAGATTGACCTGGTAGCCCAGGCCGTAGTCCTGCTCCGCGGCGCCGCCTGGCACGCTGACCAGATGGAAGACCACATCGATACCATCGGCGAGCACTCGGCGAATCAGCGCGGCATCGGTGATGCTGCCCTTGTGCAGGCGTAATCGCGGGTCCTGGGCAAAGCCGTCCAGTTGAGCGTCGAGCAATAACAGGTGGCTGATACGTCGGCTGGCAATGGCTCCTTTTTCAAGCAGGCGCAGGACCAATTGCCGCCCCACGAAACCATTCGCGCCAGTGATCAATATGCGCATGGAAACCCCTTAGCCATTGGCCTGAACCACACGTTGATCGATCGCACCGAACACTGACCGACCGGCGGCGTCGAACACCTCCATCCGCACCCGATCACCAAATTGCATGAACGCGGTCTGAGCGGCGCCCTGCTCGATCATCTCGATCGCCCGGCGCTCGGCGATGCAGGCCGAGCCCGCGCTGCGCTGACGATTGGACACCGTACCCGAGCCGACGATGGTCCCCGCCCCCAGCCTGCGGGTGAAGGCCGCGTGAGCGATCAACTGGCCAAAACTGAAATTCATTTCGCCGCCATGGGGGTGGCCGAACCACTGCTCGTTCCAGTGAATGTTCAGGGGTAACTGCACCCGCCCATCTTGCCAGGCCTCACCCAACTCGTCGGGGGTGACTGCCACCGGGGCGAAGGCCGATGACGGCTTGGCCTGCAGGAAACCAAAACCGGTTTTCATCTCCCGCGGGGCCAGGGCGCGCAGGCTGACGTCGTTTATCTGCAGCACCAGCTTGATATGGCCCAGCGCTTGCTCTGCCGAGCAGCCCAACGGCACGTCATCCACCAGCACGCCGAATTCGCCCTCGAAGTCGATGCCCTGAGCGATGCTGGGCAAGGCGATGTCCTGACGGGCACCGAGGAAATCGTCGCCGGCGCCCTGGTACATCAGCGGGGTCTGCTCCACGCCGTCGATAGGCTCAAGGTGGAAAGCCTTCTGCATCAAGGTGCCGTGGTTGAGAAACGCCGAGCCGTCGCACCATTGGTAGGCCCGCGGCAACGGCGCCATGGCCAGCGTCGGATCGAAGGCGAATGCGCCCGCTGCGGTACCGTCCTGGAGCGCCTGGAACAGCAACTGCAGCCGCGGCTCGCTGGTTGCCCAGGTTTCGATGGCCTCGCGCAGGGTCGCGATCGGTGCCAGCGCGGTGCGTTGCAAGTCGCGCGAGACCACCACCAACTGGCCGTCGCGAGTGCCGTTATTCAAGGTTGCCAATTTCATGCTTGCAGCTCCTGGGCAAAGCGACCGTCGAGAAGGATGAAGACCATGCGCGCCATCGATTCGGTGCGGTTGCTCCAGGCATGGTTGGTACCGCGCTGGACCACCACGTCGCCGCGGGTCAGGCGCACTTCTTCGTCGTCCAGTACCAGCCACACTTCGCCTTCGGTGACGATGCCGTAGTCGAGGGTCTCGGTGCGGTGCATCAGCTTATGGCGCGAGCCAGGCTGGCCTGTGCCAGCATGGGCCTGGCCGATTTCGGCGAACGCGGCCGCCGCGTCCTCGGCGCTGACGTTGTTCTGTACGCTGTCCGGGGGAATGTCGACCACGCGAATCAGGCTGCCCATTGCCGCCGGGCTCAGGCACAAGGCGCGGGTGCTGGGATCGTCGCCATTGTCGATGGGCACCGGGCTGGCGCTGGTGTTCCAGATTTCATGGAACACCGTGCCGGGCACCGCCTGCAGGGCGAAGCTGTTGGGGGTGGGGCCGCAATGGGCCAAGGTCGCGCGCCCGTCACGGCTGTGGCCGGTGACGACGCGTTTGAAACCAGGCAACGCCTTCATGCATGTTCTCCCGAAGCAACGGAATGAGGTATACGCAGGCAGCTCAAAGCCACCAACCATTGCAGGCCACCGACCACCGCCAGCGCGGTGGGCAGCGCCGAGCTGGCGCCCTTGGTGAGCATGAGCACCACCAGCGGGCTCACGAACTCGCCTGCAAAAATGGCCGCGGTGAACAGGCCGCTGGCCCTACCGCGCTGGCTGAAATCGACCAAAGCCATGATGCGAGTGATCAGCGTGGGCAGCATCAGGCCAATGCCCAGGCCGTTGATGAACACCGCCAGCGATACTGCGCCATGGGATTTAGCCACGGCCATCAACAGCCCGCCGCTGCCGGCCATGGCGAACGCCAGCAGCAACAGCCAAGCCGGCCGTGCGCGGCCGATCAGGCGGAAACTCAGAGCGCCGAGGACCACACCCAGCTGGTTGCCCCCCATGGTCATGCCGATGTGCTGGGGGCCGTCGACGCCCAGCAGGTTGAGCAGGTAGCCGGCCTGTACCGGCACGATGAACAGGCCCAAGCCAGCCAGCAGCGCCAGGCCCAGCAAGGGGGACAACCCCCGCCACGGCATGGACCTGCGCGTTGCAGCCTTTGCCGGCGGCGCGGCGGGCTCCCAGAGCAGGCCGGCCATCAGCGGCAAGAACAGCAAGCCCACCGCATACAGGGTGAACGGTGTACGCCAGCTGTCTTGGCCGAGGTAGCCGCCAACGCCCATGAACACCGCCGCCGACAACGAGGTCACGACCATCTGCAGGGCAAACAGCCGCTCCCGCCGGCCACCGCTGTAATAATCGCCCATCAGGGTGGTACAGCAGGTCATGATCCCGGCTTCGGCCAGCCCGATGCCTGCGCGGCTCAATACGATGGCTTGCAGGGACTCGAGCCACAGCGGCAGCGTTCCGCACACCGTGTACAGCAACATCGCCAGCAACAGCAGCGGCTTGCGCCCGACGCGGTCAGCGATGATGCCCGCGAACGGCGCAAGGATCGCGACGACCAAAGCGGGCAAGGTCAACGCCACGGGCACAAGTACGGCGGCGCCCGCGGTCTCGGCGAAATGCTGCTGCATGCGCGGTAGCACAGGCGCCAGCAGCACCGCACCCAGCACCGGCAGGCAACTGCCGAGTAGCAACAGCAGGGCCTGCGGTGCCCCGGCCGTACGTTGTTCAACTCTCATGGCGCACCTCCAGGTGGCGTGCCATCTTTTTTTGCCGCGCGCGCGACTGCGGCTTGAGCCCCGGCACCGGCGGTCTATCCGTCATCAAGCGGCGTTGCGGCAACAGGAAGTACGCCAGCGCCGGCAGCAACACCAGGGCCCCCACCATGTTCCAGACGAACATGAAGGCCAGCAGCACGCCCATATCGGCCTGAAACTTGATAGGCGAGAACATCCAGGTGCCGACACCAATGGCCAGGGTCACACCGGTGAGCATCACCACCTTGCCGGTGAACTGCAGCGCTCGGTAATAGGCGTGAGACAGCGTCGCGCCGCGGCGCATTTCGGCCAACACGATGCTCATCACATACAGCGCGTAGTCGACGCCGATCCCCACGCCCAGGGCGATCACGGGCAAGGTCGCGACCTTCACGCCAATCCCCAGCCAGACCATCAAGGCTTCACACAGAATCGACGTCAGCATCAGCGGCAGCACCGCACACAGCACCGCACGCCAGCTGCGGAAGGTCACCAGGCACAGCAGGCACACCGCTGCATAGACCCACCAGAGCATCTCGTGGCTGGCCTGCTTGACCACGATGTTGGTGGCGGCCTCGATGCCCGCACTGCCGGCCGCCAACAGGAACTGTGCCTGCTCGCTGTCATTGTCACGGGAGAAGGCCTGTACGCTGGCGACCACCTGATCGAGGGTGTCGGCCTTGTGGTCGGTCAGGAAGGCGTACAAGGTCAGCAGGCTGCAATCTTCGTTGTACAGGCCCCGTGGAGCCCCCGCCGTGACCATGTTGAGCGTCGCCTGATTGTTCAGCAGCTCGTACCACTTGGGGTTGCCTTCAGACAGGCCCACCAGGACGCGGCGGTTGAGCAGCGCCAGGGAGTTGGTGGAATCCACACCGGGCAGGCCGCGCAGTTGCCAATCGAGGTTATCAACGCGCTGCAGCGTGTCGTAGCTGGAGCAGCCGCCCGGCGGGGTCTTGACCATGACGGCGAATACGTCGCTGCTGGCGCCATAGTGCCGGGTCAGGTAGGCGTTGTCCTGGTTGTAGCGTGAATCGGCGCGCAGCTCAGGGGCGCCAGCGTCCAGGTCGCCGACCTTCAAATGCAGGCTCACCAGATAGCCGCCAACCGCCAACAGCCCGGCGATCACGACGCACGCCGCGGCCCAGCGGCGCTGGGTGAACAGATCGAGCAAACGCCAGGCCGGATGCCTGATCTCCCCCGCCGCCTCTGCCTCTTCACTACGCAGGCTACGCTTGGCCGCCTCGGCGCTGACGCCCAGATAAGACAGCAGTACCGGCAGCAGAATCAGGTTGGTGAAGATCAGCACGGCCACGCCGATACTGGCGATCACGGCCAGGTCCTGAATGACCTGGATCTTGATGATCATCAGCACCGCAAAGCCCACCGCATCGCAGAGCAGCGCCGTGAGGCCGGCCAGGAACAGCCGGCGGAAGGTAAAACGCGCCGCCACCAGCCGGTGCATGCCGCGGCCGATGTCCTGCATGATGCCGTTCATCTTTTGCGCGCCGTGGCTCATGCCGATGGCGAAGATGAGGAACGGCACCAGCACCGAATAGGGGTCCAGCTCGAAGCCCAGCACTGGCAACAGCCCTAGCTGCCAGACCACCGCGACCAGCGAACAGCTCATCACCAGCACCGTGCTGCGTACACAGCGGGTATACCAATACAGCACCGCCGCCGTGATGGCGATGGCAGCGCCGAAGAACAGCAGGATCTGCCTCAGGCCTTGGATCAGGTCGCCCACCACCTTGGCGAAGCCCATGATGCGAATCTCGATGGCAGGGTCTTGATACTGGGCCCGCAGCACTTCAAGTTGCGTGGACAGCGCGCTGTAATCCAACGGCTTGCCATCGGGCGTGGTGGCGAGCAGAGGCACATAGAGGATGCTCGATTGCTGGTCGAAGGCGACCAACTGGCCGATCTCGTTGGAGCGCTCGATATTGCGCTTGAGCGCTTCCAGGCTCGCCGGCGAACCATCATAGCCGTCGGGAATCACCGGACCGCCTTCCAGGCCCTCCTCGGTTACGCCGACCCAACGCGTGGCCGGCGTCCATAGCGACTTCATGTACGCCCGATCAACGCCCGGCAGCAGATACACCGCATCGTTGAGCTTTTGCAGGGTGTCCAGGTAATGCGGGTCGTAGAGACTGCCGCGCTTGTTGATCACCGCGATACGCACGGCGTTGCCGAGGCCGGACAACTCCTGGCGGTGCAAGAGATAGTTGGCAATGAAGGGATGATCCGTGGGGATCATCTTTTCGAAACTGGCGTTGAGTTGTACGCGCGTGGCCTGCCAGCCCAGCAGGGCCGTCATCAACAGGCACAGCAGCAGGACGATACGCCGATGGTTGAACAGCGCGCGCTCGAGCAGTGAGCCCGAACGCTGGTCAAAATCCTCGAGCTTGCCACTGAGGGGCGCTGCCCCGGGTTCGTTCACGACATGCATGGGCTTACTCCGCAGCGTTCAAGGACGTAGTGAGGCGCACCGGCCCGGCAAAACCGACGCCCACCAGGGCACCGTCGGCCGCCTGAGTGACCGCCGTCAGCGGGGCGCCAGGCGGGATCTCGATGGGGACCAGGCGGGAGCGATCCGCCGACGCTTGCAGCAAACCGCCGGCCTGATTGACCAGCAGCAGTTGCCGGCCGACGATGCGCATGTCGTTGATCGAGACGGGCATGGGGTTGTCGACCGCGGCGAAGGTTTGCCCCTCATCGCTGGAGCGCAACACCTTGCCTCTCAAGCCAGCGACCAGCACCGTGCCGTCTGCCTGCGCGACCAGGCTGAAATAGCTGCCCTCGTAGGGCGTGCTGATGGCTTCGAAGTGCTCGCCATGGTCGAGCGAGCGCAGGAACAGCCCCTGCTCGCCCGCGATGTAAAGGTGGGCGCCTGCCTGTGCCACGGCGTACAGATGCAGGCCTTGCGGGTTGGGCATCCGCCCCATCAGTGATGACCAGGTCTGGCCACCGTCGTGGGTGATGATCGCCAAGCCGTAGGCCCCCACCACGACGCCGTTATTGGCGTCGCTGAAACTCAGCGCCAGCAAGGGTTTGTCGGCGCCATCGGTGACTCCTTGGCGCGCCGCCGCGAGGCGGTGCTCATCGCCAGCGGCCTGGGCGGCGCTGAGTTCCATGGCGGCCAACTGGCGACCGTCGAGCTGGCGCTGCCAATGTTCGCCGCCGTCAGTGCTGTGCAGTACCACCCCGCCATGCCCCACTGCCCACCCTTGCCGATCAATGAATTGCACTGCCGTCAAGGTGGTGCTGACGGGCGTCGCGGCCTGGCGCCAATGGGCGCCATTGTCATCTGAGAGCACCACGGCACCCCGCTCGCCTACTGCGACCAGGCGGTCGCCGGAGCGTGTGATCGCCTGCATCACGCCGTGCAAAGCCTGTGGCGCCAGCACGGCCGGCGTATTGAGCACGTCGACCGCTGGGGCAGCCATCAGTAAGGGCGCCAGGGCAGCGAGGCCCAGCGCTAACCAGGTTGTACGGTTCATGTCAGCGCACACCTTCGCCAGCCAAGGCGTCCGGGGTGAACACCGAATCCTTGTAGGCAGGCACCAGGCGGTACTGCTCGGTCTTGCCGGCAAACATGTCACCGGTAAACCAGGTGCTGGAGAGCAAGTCATAGAAGCCGTTGGTCACGGTGACAACGCCCGGCAGGTCTGGCAGCACCACCGGGGTGGTCCAAAGCACCTTGGCCAATTGGTTTTGCGCGTCATAGCGCTCGCCCAGTACAGCGGCCCAAGTGTCCTCGTCCAGGTAGTAGGTGCTGCGTGGCATCACATGGCGCTTACCGGCTTTGAGTGTCGCCTCGACCACCCACACGCGGTGCAACTCCCAGCGCAGGACGTCGGGATTGAGGTGGTGGTCGGCCAGCAGATCGGTCGGGCTGGCGGCCGTGAACACTTTGTTGGAATTATAGGGAATGTACATTTCCTTCTTGCCGACCAGCTTCCAGTCGAAGCGATCGACCCGCCCGTTGAATACGTAGAGCTCGTCAAAGCTCATGACGCCCGCGGTCGCCGGCGTCGGCGTATCGCAGCAGGCATTGGGCAGGCGACGCACACGCCGTTGGCCCGGCAGATAGGTCCAGGCACCGGTGTTGTCGGCGTTGACGTTTTCACGCCCGGTGATGGCTTCGCCGGCACGCAGTGGCGGTCCGTCGTTGATCATGCGGATGCTCCAGAAGGTACCGTCCTTCTTGCCGGCATCCGGCTCATACCAGGGCATCTGGTAGTCGGCGCGGGAGTTGTTGGTCAGCACATGCTTGCCATCGCTGGTGGTCAGGTACTGGGTAAAGTCGGTGTGCCACGACGCCCCGCGCCAGCGCATCAGGTGGTTCCAGATGGCCTGCACGCCGTCCTTGGCCAGCGGAAACGGAATACCGCCCTCGCCGTCCTGCGGGATCAGGCCGGCCGAGCTGTCGACCAGCTTGGCCTTGCCGCCCGCGTTGGCGTAGGTGGCGTCATACACCGCTTGCGGCGCCGCAGCGGTCCGGTGGGTGGGGTAGACGTCCAACCGGTAGGTATCCGGGTACTTTTTCAGCATCGCCTGGATACCCGGCGTAACCTTGTCGGCGTATTGGCCAATGTTTTTGGCGGTAATGCTGAACAGCGGTTTCTCGCTGGCGAATGGGTCGGTGCGCTTGCCGCCGTCCTTGTAGCCGGGATCGACCTTGGTCAAGCCACCGGTCCAGGCGGGGATGCTGCCATCGGCGTTGCCGGCACGCTCGGCCCCCAGCGGCGTCAGCGTTGTCTTCAGATCCGCCGCATCGGCGGCCATCGCAGCGTGTGCAACCAGCAGTGCAGCCCCCAGTGAGGTCAGCAGGACGGTCATGTGCTTTCGAAGGGTCATGGTTTTACGCTCGTTCATGGCAGTTGATCCCAGGCTCAAAAGGTTCGGCTCACGCTGAAGGCGACGAAATCGCGGTCCTTCATCGATTGTTCGAAGGTGTAGTTGCTGCTGGCGTCGAGGAAGGTGTTAGCCGGGCCGTAGTAGTGGGTGTAGGTGAGGCCCAGGTTCCAGGTGTTGAGGTAGTTGCCCTTGAGACCTATGTTGATGTCGCCACCGCGATTGCTGCCGAACGCCGTGCCCAGCGATTCCGAGGCGCCGTGGGTGTAGCTCACGCCAAACGGCACGCTGATATCCATGCCGGAAAACGCCTGGCGGTACATCGGTTCGTACACCGTGCGAAAGCTCCAGGCGTCGCGGTCAGCGTTGTGGTCCACGGCATCGGGATTGCTGGTGACGCTCAGGGTGCGGTTCCAGGCGAACTCGCCGAGAAAGCTGGTTTCCTGCGCCAGGAAATTCGGGCTCAAGGTGGCGAGCCACGACAGGTTGGCGTGCAACGTGCGCCCCGTTGCATAGGTGGCATCACTGGCGTTGTTGGACACGGCCTCACCGGGCAGCAAGGTGCGCCCGTTGGTGGAGGCCAAAGGCTGGTCCCAGCGAGTGGAGAGTTCGCCGGCGATGTTGAACGAATCCACCGTGGTCGAGAAGCTGGCCCCCAGTGCCTTGATGCCCTCTGGGTAAGCCCAGCTGTAGGAGCCGGCTTCACCGGTCAACGGGTTGAGGTTGGCGAAGTTAGGCGTCACGACCAGCTGCGGGCTCTTGTCGTGAAAGCGAATCGCGTAGACACCGAAGTCGTAATTCTCGGTGCGCCATTTGATCTGTACGCCACCCTGCCCCGAATCCTTGGCTTGCTTGTCAGCACCGTGATAGAACGCCAGCGGCCCGGCACCGGGGAACAAGGGCGCGCCTACCAACAAGCGTTCATTGCCCGCGCCGATCGAATCGAAGGAAGAAAAGTAGCTGCCCGAACCTGGCAGGCGGTTAGCTTCCCATTCGAACTGGTAATAGGCGCCTACGGACAGATCCGGGGTGAGCTGCAGCTGCCCCGACATCTGGTTGACGGGGCGGATCAACTCCTTGAACTGGGTGTTGGGTACCGAAATACCTTTGACTACATCGATCGGCGCCATGCCGCCAGCGATACCGTTCATGCCGTAGAACAGGCTTTCGCCCCATTGCATCGCATACTGGCCCAGGCGCCCGGACACCGGCATGTCGCCCAGCTCGCCCTTGCCGTACACGAAGGCGTCGAGCAGTTCGCCCTGGCGCCCGTGCAGCTTGCGGGTGGCGTCGGTGAAGTGGTCATAGTCCACGGAGGTGCTGTTGACCGTGCCGGGCGAGGTGTTGTCGTTCTTCTTGTTGTAGACGTCGTCGTACCAGGCGGCGCCGCTGAGCCGCGCGCCGAAGTTCTGGTAGCTGATGTCGAACTCGGAGAGCAAGTCCAGTCGGCTCGAAATCAGGCCCTTGCCAAAATTGCGGTCGCCGTCATCACCGTTCAGCGCGCCGCCACCGGTAGTGGTGAGCTGGCTGGACGGGCTTTTGGTGCGCCACGCCGAGCTGTACTTGAGGGTGTTGTCCCAGCGCGTGCGGATGTCCGGGTTGCCGGTATCGAAATCGAACGCCTGCACGGTCGAGACGCCTGAGCACAATGCCGCCAGTGCAAAGACCAGCGGGTGACGAACAAACTGCGGGCGCAGGTTTACCGCTGCCCAATCGGAAGTGGCCATCGACTATCCCTCTTTTTTGTTTTTATCCGTAGGACCGAAGTTCTGTCTGGTAGTAACGAACAGCACTTTTGGTGGCACGCGTATTATCGCGACAGGGTGCCTGGATGCCCGCCGAACGCGAGCCGCGTAATCATGGAAATACCGGCGACTGACTGCCGATGAGGGGTCCTGCAACGGGGTGCAATGACGGGAGACGGTGTGTTCGAGATCATGGTGTACCTCAATATTTTCTTATTTTTGTAACCCGATGCCGACGGGGGCGCAGGGTGATGGCTACAGCTTCGGGCTTATCGGGACGTTTGACTAATCGACTCTTGAGATGCGATGTATCACAAAGCGACATACCTCAAAAGTGGAGCGGTTGCGCGTTCGATCAGGGTGAATCAGCAGTCGCCGGTATCGGCGCTCAGCCCAACCGCCGCGATGGCGGCCAGGGCGCAACATTCGTCGTTGTCAGAGGTGTCGCCGGTAATACCGATCGCGCCGAGGATCTCTCCACTTTCGTCACGGATGAGTACGCCGCCCGGCACCGGCACCATGTTGCCACCCGCCAGATCGCTCAGTGCGCCGAAGAAAGCCGGCATGCGCTCGGCGCGGCGGGCCAGTTCGCGACCGCCAAAGCCCATGTTCAGCACGGAACTGGCCTTGCCGTTGGCAACTTGCGGGCGCAGCAGGCTGGCGCGCTCATCGCGCTTGAGCACCAGCAGATGCCCGCCGGCGTCCAGCACCGCCACGCACAGGGGCGCAAAGCCTTGGCGGGCGCCTTCGCGCAACGCTTCGTCAGCCATGCGATCGGCAATCGCGAGGGTCAGTCGAGTCATGTGTGCAACCTCATTGCTGGTTGAGCTTGGAGAGCGAGCGTTTGCCCAGGTCGACGGCGCGTTGACGGGTATGCAGCTCCGACCATTTCACCGTATTGAAGTCAGTCACCCGATTGGGGTCGTATCCCGGCACCTGGGCTTCGATGCGTTTGCCGCCCAGATAGACGCCACAGATATGCTGACGGTCCTGGAGGATGCCAACGTTCTCCAGCGGTGACCCATCGACCCGGATGAAATCCGCGCGACGGCCCACCTCCAGCGCACCGACCTGCTGCGTGGCCGGCATCATTCTGGCCGACACCGAGGTCGCTGCCCGGAGTGCCTGCGCCGGAGTGAGGCCTATCCAGTCGACCAGAATCTCGATTTCCCGGGCATGCCATTCGCCGTAGGGCGTGATGGCGAAGCCGCTGTCGCTACCGGTCATGAACGGCACGCCCGCCTCAAAGGCGCGACGTAAGTTGCGACAGCCCGCCTCGATCACCCGCCGCTGCATGGCGGCATAACCCGACTTGGTCGACGCCTCGTACGGTTCGGCGAACTCGGTGTTGTTGGCCAGCATGGTCAGGGTGGGCGCCACGTGGCTGCCCGATTGCAGCATCGCCTCGATGCAGGCGTCATCCATGAAAAACCCATGGAAAATCACATCGACGCCAGCCTTCGCGGCATAGAGCACGGCCTCGCGGCCATAGGCGTGCACCGCGACCTTTTTGCCGAGGCGGTGGATCTCGTCGACCATGAAGCGCGTCTCGTCTTCGGTAAACGCCGCGATGTGCTCGCCGTTGGGACGAAAATGCGGGCCATCCATGGCGATCTTCATCAGATCGACGCCATCCTTGGCTTGCCGGCGAATTTCGGCCAGCTGCTGGTCACGGGTTTCACACAGCCGGCCGCTGAAATAGTCGGGCGTGCCGACCCAACTGGGGAACCAGTCGTTGAGGCTCTGGCGGTTGGAGATCACATTGCTGCTGGCCGCGATGCGAGGCCCGGTAAACATCCCGGCATTGATCGCGTTGCGTACCGAGATGCTGCACTGGCCGGCATCACCGGGCACCACCACCGAGGTGTAGCCGGCGGCCAGCACATGCTGGGTGAAGAACAGCCCGCGCAACGCTCGAAATTCGGGCGAGACATGCAGGTCGACGTCTTCCTCGCTCTTGGCGTTGCCGAAGACCAGATGGGTGTGAACGTCGACCAGGCCCGGCATGACGAAGTGCTCGCCGGTATCGACGATCTCCTCACCGGGCACGGGAACGGGCGCTGAGGTCTGCGGGCCGACGTAGGTAAACACGCCGTTCTCGATCACCAGGCGCTGCTGTTGCCGCGCGGTGTCCTCGAGGCCGGTGAACAGGGTCTTGCAGTTAACGTGGATACGGGGCATGGCGGGGTTCTCTTGTTGTTATGGCATGAGGTCGCGGGAAGAGGGTGTGCATAGCCAGACACCGCCCTGCTCATCCACGGTGATTGTCTGGCGTTGCAGGGATTGGCCCAGGCACGGCCCCAGCACGCACACCCCGCTGTCTGGCCGAAACAATGCGCCGTGGGCATAGCAGACGATGTGCTGACCGTCTGCGGACATGAAACGGTCCTTGCGGTATTGCATGGCGACGTCCAGGTGCGGACAAAGATTGCGCCACGCGCTGAACGCACCCTTGCAGCGGACCACCAACAGGGTGTCGCGCCCTTTGAGGTGCGGATCGAACCCCCGCGCACCGCCTTCCACAATCGAATCCTGCGGGCAGAGGTAGACCTTGTCGGCAGCCTGATTTGGCGAAAGCATCGACGTATTCATGAGCTAAAGGTCCAACACCAGCCGCGGGCTTTTGGACCGCGAACAGCAGGGCGTGAACTGGTCGTTCAACGCCTGCTCGGCGGCGGTCATGAACATGTCGCGGTGATCCGGTTCGCCTTCCAGCACTCGGGTCAGGCAAGTACCGCAGATGCCCGCCTCGCACGACAGCGGTAGATCGACTCCACCTTCGAGCAGTACCTCGGCCACCGTGCGGTCGGCAGGCACCCGCAGCGACCGACCGCTGCTGGCCAGCACCACCTCGAAACTGCCGGTCTCCATTTGACTCGCGCTGGGTGGCTGCGCAACGAAATACTCGCGGTGCAGGCTCTCTTCGGGCCATCCCGCTTGCCGGGCTTGCTCGAGCACGAACGCCATGAAACCGCCCGGCCCACACACGTACAAATGGTCGCCAGTGTTGTAGCCCGCCAAGGCGGCGGCTGCATCCAGACGGGTTGCCGGTTGATCATCGAAGTGCAGCTGAGCCTGCCCGGCAAAGCTCGAAGTGCGGATTCGCTCGGCGAAGGCGACACTTGACGCTGAACGACCGCAATAGTGCAGCTCGAAGGACGCGTTAATTTGGGCCAGGCGCTCAGCCATGCACAGAATCGGTGTAACACCGATGCCGCCGGCGAACAGCAGTGACCGGCTCGCTCCGTGAGCCAGGGCGAACAGGTTGCGAGGTTCACTGATCTGTAGCGTGCTGCCCTCTTCAAGCGCATGCATGGCCTCGGAGCCGCCACGTGTGGCGGGGTCCAGCAATACACCGATCTGATACCGATGCTGCTCGTCAGGGTGGTTGCACAACGAGTACTGGCGGATCAGGCCTGAATCCAGATGCACGTCAATGTGCGAGCCGGCGCTGAACGGCACCAGTGCCGAGCCGTCGGCGCGAGCGAGTTCGAAGCTGAAGATACCTTCGGCTTCACGGATTTTGCGGGTCACAATAACGTCGATCATTGCCGCTACCTTGCTGTTTTGCTCAGGGGGTCGCTCAGTCCGGCAGCAGAGACGCCGGCCCGCCGCGCTCAGATGGGCTCGGCGGTGAGCTTGAGCATTTGCTTGGTCAGGCCGATGCGGTCGAAGGTCTGATCCCGGGCCATTTCCCGATCCCCCGCCAGCACCGATTTTTCGCTGATGAACTTGCAGCGTTCGAACCGCCGCGCCATGAAGCGTTGCAGCTTGTCTGCCATGCTGCCGCCCCCGGCCAGTTCCATGCTCAGCAGCAGCGCATCCTCGATGGCCATGCCAGCGCCCTGCCCCAGGTGCGGCGTGGTGGCATGCGCGGCATCACCGATCAGCAGTACCCGGCCCTTGAACCAGGGTTCATCGACGAACACCACTTCCATCGGCTTGTACACCACCTGGCTGCTATCGGTGATCTGCTCGCGCAAGCTGCCGACCAGCCCGCCAATGTTGGCAATACGGTCGCGCATGAGCTGCGCCAGTTGCTCAGGCGCAAACCAGGGATTCTCAGGTTCATGGGAGGTGGAGAACATGTACATCAGGTCATTTGAAAGCGGCACCAGCCCGGCATTGCCGCCCGGCCCCATATAACTCGCCAGATGGTCGATCGAGGGGTCGCGGGGAAAGTTGTAGCGCCACACGGCCTGGCCTGTGAAGCGCGGTTTGTATTTGTCACCGAACAGCATCCCGCGGATTTTCGAGTAGACGCCATCGGCGCCGACCACCAGCGCGTAACGCTCGCGGGTACCGTCGGTGAGGGTAACGTCTACACCTGCATCATCCTGCTCGATGGACTCGACACTCATGCCCAAGCGAACGTTGGCCCCCAGCTCGATCGCTGTGCTGCTCAGCACCTTATGCAGGGCAAGACGAGAAATGCCGACATTGGCAGGGTATTGAGGACCTGCCAGACGCTGCCCGGGAATGCGCGCCAGTGGCTTGCCCTCCAGGTCGTAGATGCCGACGTCTTCGAAGCTGTAGGCCGCTTCGAGATAGCGGTCCAGCACGCCCAGGCGCGCCATTTCCCGCACCACATTGCTCTGCTGAATGATGCCGACCCCATAGACCGTCCAGTCCGATTTGATCTCGACCAGATCCACGAGTACCCCTTCGCGGCGCAGAGCGATGGCGGCACACAGGCCGCCGATACCCCCACCCACGACCAGAACCTTATTGATTTCGCTCATTAGGCGTTCCTTTTGTTTTTGTTATTCGGCATTCAGCAACAAGAAATCGACGCACTGAGCCAATTGCGAAACTGACACTGGCGAGCGAACCTCGCTGGCTACGAGGCAGACAATAAGCAGGAAAAGAAGCGTTGACTAATCGGGAGTTGGCATGGAAAGTATTTTAAAAATAAATACAACAATGAGCCTGATACCATGCGATTCAACCATCTGGACCTCAACTTGCTCGTGGCGCTCGATGTCTTGCTCGAAGAGCAGAACATCACCCGTGCAGCTGGACGCCTGCACATGACGCAATCGGCGTTGAGCGGCATTCTGCGCAGGCTGCGGGCGTATTTCGAGGATGAGTTGCTGGTGCAAGTCGGACGGACCATGACTCCCACATTGCTGGGCAAGGACCTGCAGATCCCGGTGCGCGAGGTCTTGTTGAAGATCCAGACCTCCATTGCCGCCAAGCCCGTGTTTGACGTTGGCCAAAGCAAGCGACACTTCCGCATCATGGCCTCCGACTACCTCATCAACGTGCTCTTCGCCGAAGTGATCCACCGCATCAACGCTGATGCCCCCTCTGTGACGTTCGAACTCATGAGCCCCGGAGAAACTGCGGTCGAAATGCTGATGCGCGGGGAAATCGATCTGATGATCGCGCCCGAGCAGCACATCAATGCCGAGCATCCTTCGCAGCTACTGTTCGAAGAGCAACACGTGTGCGTGGTCTGGGAGGGCAATACCAGCATCAAAGAGCCCTTCACCCTCGAAAACTACCTGGAACTCGGGCATGTCGCCGCCGCCTTCGGGCGCAGCCGCACGCCAGCAATCGAGGAATGGTTCATGCACCAGTACGCTTGCAAGCGCCGAGTCGAAGTCATCACGCACGACTTCAACACCATTCCGCACCTGCTGATCGGCTCACAGCGCATCGCCACGATGCACAGTCGCCTGGCATCGCTCTATGCGCAGTTGCTGCCGCTGCGGCTGTTGCCGCCACCGGTGAAGATCCCGGTCATGCGCGAGTACATGGCCTGGCATCGCAGCCTCGAAGGCGACGCCATGCTGGTGTGGCTGCGTGGCAAGCTCATGGAGACGGTCCGTACGTTCGAAACCCCTGCCCTGCAATGACCCCGATGCAGTCCTGATAACGCCATCCCCTTGCGGCCAACCGCCACCCATCGCGATTTGTGATGGCTAGCATCCGCACTCGCAATTTGTCGATTACCTGCTGGCGTGCGAGTTTCGCCCAGCGGCCCCAACAACTGTGCGCGTGCCGTTGTGCACTGTGCGATGCGGCCGCGCCTTGGGACAGTCAAAAGGACAATAAAAACTATGTTTCGCTATTTCCCTACCAATTACGTCTGGAATCTATCCGTAGACCTGGCCATCGAGATGGGCGCCCGCATCGGCGAAATCGAGGAGATGTGTGCGCCGTTGCAAGAAAGCGCCAAGCACCCTGACGCCACCGGCACACAGGCCTTTCGCGAAACCTGGTCGAAAATGGCCGACAAACTCTGCAGCCTGGCCGAGGAAGACGAAGCCCGCGGGCGGCTGTTCTCGGCCGGCGAGAAATACAACCGGGCGGCCACCTATTACATCACCTGCGAGCGTCTCCAGGCCCACGGCGCCCCCGCCCGCGAGGCCCTGTACCAGCGTTTTCTCGATACCTTCGCACGCGGCCTGGCGCTGTCGGCCGAGAACTGCGAACGGGTCGAAATCCCCTATGAGGGCACGCATCTCTCAGCCCTGTATACCCGCGCTGAAGGTGTCGATGGCCCCGCACCGATACTGTTGCAAGTCAACGGCCTGGACTCCACCAAAGAGATGAAATACCGCGTGGGGTTGCCGGCCTGGCTGGCCAAGCGCGGTATCGCCTCGCTGGTGGTCGACCAGCCCGGCACCGGCGAAGCCCTGCGCCTGCAAGGCCTGACCGCGCGCTACGACAGCGAGCATTGGGCCAGCCGCATTGTCGACTGGCTGGAAAGCCGAGATGACATCGATGCAAAACGCATCGGTATGGAAGGCGTGTCCCTGGGCGGCTACTACTGCCCTCGCGCCGTGGCTTTCGAACCGCGTTTCGCCTGCGGCGTGGTGTGGGGCGCCAACCATGATTGGCGTGACGTGCAGAAGCGCCGCCTGGCCAACGAAGGCAACCTGCCGGTGCCGCACTACTGGAAACACGTGTGCTGGGTGTGGGGCGCCAAGGACACCGACGAGTTCATGACCATCGCCGAAAACGTTCACCTGGACGGCGTGCTGGACCGCATCAAAGTGCCGTTCCTGGTGACCCACGGCGAGAAGGACAGCCAGATCCCGCTGAAGTGGGCGCAGCGCACCTATGAGCAACTGGTCAACAGCCCGCAACGGGAGTTGAAGATCTTCACCGAACGCGAAGGTGGCGTGCAGCACTCCAGCTTCGACAACAGCATCAACGCCGGCCAGTACATCGCTGACTGGGTCGCTGAAACCTTGGGCGGCCGTACAGCCTGAGCCATAACAAGAGAGAGAGCTGATGAATATAATCGGACCGGAATACCTGGTATTCGGCGTCGACGACGTCGCCGCCTGCGTGCAATACCTGATCGACTATGGCCTCAAGCCGCTCGACGTCGACGCCCAAGGTGGCTACCTGGAGGCACTGGATGGCACGGGCGTGATCATTCGCCCGCGCGACCACGCCAGCCTTCCCGCCGCCATGGGCACCGCCAGCAGCCTGCGGGAAACCGTGTACGGCGTGGCCGACGAAGCCACGCTGCAGGCCATCGAAGTGGAGTTGCGCAAGGACCGCGAAGTCAGTCGCAGTGACGACGGTGTGCTGCACGCGGTGGACGACATGGGCTTCGCTCTCGGCTTTCGCATCACCCAGCGCCGCGAACTGGCCTTGCCGGGTGAAATCAGCAACGCCCCGGGCTCGGCCACCTTGCGCGAGATCAACAGCCTGGGCGCCAGCAACGACATGCCCGCCCTGCCCCGCAGCCTGTCGCACGTGGTGTACTTCGTACCCGACGCCGACAAGGCCGAGGCCTTCTACGCGCGCCTGGGCTTCATCTGCACCGACCGTTTCATCGGCACCGGGCCGTTCCTGCGCCCTGCGGGCACGCTGGACCACCACACCTTGTTTTTCATTCAGACCCCGCCATTCATGAAGGGCATCGAGCACTTCACCTTCCACATGGCCGGGCCGACCGAAGTGATGCTGGCCGGCACCCGCTTCGTGGAAAAAGGCTACGAGTCGTTCTGGGGCCCGGGGCGGCACCAACTCGGTTCGAACTGGTTCTGGTACTTCAACAGCCCACTGGGCTGCCACGTGGAGTACGACGCCGACATGGACTTGCACGACGACAGTTGGGCGCCGCGTGTCGAACCCTCAAGTGCCGATACCTCCCAGTACTTCCTGTTCCAGCATCGGGAGAAGTGGATGCCAGGGGGCAAGCCGGAATAACCTCCAGTACCCCCAAAACCAGAGGGCCGCTGTGATTACAGCGGCCCTCTGGTTTGCAGCATTGCGGTTTTATTGCCGTGTCACTTCGAGTTCCTGTGCAATCAAGCCATCGAGTACCCGCCGTGCACGAACCGCACCGGCATCGCCCGGTAACAGGACAGGCTTGAGCGACCAGAAATCGCTGTCGCCCATGGCCAGTTGCTGCGCTTCCAGCATTGGCAGGTCCTCTTCGGTAAAAGGCACCGCCAATGCAGATGCTTGCCCTTCGGCAATCTGCTTGCCCATTTCGCCCATCTCTACCGGCATTGGAAACGAAAACCAGTAGTGGGTAGTCGTTTGAGTTTCGGGGGTAAACAGATGGGGCAACGCTGTTTCCCGACCTTCATTGCGAGGTCGCCCCGTGGGCACCGCGCCGGCCAAGAGGAGCATGCTCGCGGGCGCGTTCCAGCGCACGTCCGTCCAGCGGTCCACGGGTGTGTCGGGTGCTATGCCCATCGCATCGTAGAGAAACGCCGGCATGATCTCGTTCACCGTCTGGCGATAGGACCACACCGTAGCGCCCTCCTGCTCGACCTTGGTGATAGCACCGCTGACGTCGGCGCTGCCCAGCGTTGAGGGATGCAGGTACTGGATGTGAGACAGATCAAGGATGTTGTCGGACTCAAGCACGTAGTTAGCACGGGCATGGAGGTAGCGCTTGGCTACATGGAAGCGCTGTGGGTCCATGCAAGAAAAATCAGGAATCAGCGATTCGTCTGCCTTGGAAGCCTCGCCCATCCAGATCCAGATCACGCTGTACTTTTCCACGACGGGATACGCGCGGACCTGAGCAGCCTTGGGTATGGCGCCGTTACCGTGGGGATTGCGAGTGCATTGGCCGTTCCCGTCAAACTCCAGCCCGTGATAGGGGCAGCGCACCGCGTCATCGCACAGAATGCCTTTGGACAACGGCGCGAAACGATGAGGGCAGCGATCAGCCAGTGCTTTTACCTGGCCAGACTGCTCTCTAAAGAAAACCAGTGGTTCATCCAGCAAGCGCCGGCTGAACAGCTCTTGCCCCTTGATCTCTTCGTCCCAGGCGGCGACGTACCAAGTGTTTCGCAGATAAGCCATGTTGTTTTAATCCTCGCTTATTCGGGTGATACCACTTAGTCGACTGACCGAAGCCGCTCGATGATTCGGCGCGCACGGTTCGCGCCAACGTCTACATGTATGTCAACGGTCGGGGCCTGACCAAACTGGCGCATGTTGCGGTACTGCGCTTCGATCACGACTTTGTCTTCATCGAACGTCAGCGCAGTCTGCTCGATGACCTTGGCCTTTACGTCCTGCGCGTTGGTCGGGGGATTGGTGGCCATGGTCCAGAAATAGTGGCTGGACGTCTCGGTTTCCGGTGTCACCCCGTGAAAACCGCGCATGTGAAAACCTCCTCGCTCGGGTGCGTCGATCGGCTCGGAACCTGCGTCCACTGCGCCCGTCCAGATGAGCAGATGACTGATGTGAAATTCGATTTCCTGCCATCGGTCGACGTTGCCTGTGAAGGGATACGCTGCGGTATAGGTGGGAGGCGGTACAGAGTCGAGCATATGCCGCACTACAGTAACGCTGGTTTCATCACTGTCGACTTTCATCTCGGCGTTCATGTGGATACGCGCATTGCCACCAATGGTGCGCAGGTGCACGTAACCCAGATGGCTCAGGTCCAGCAGATTGTCGTGGATCAGTTGGTAGGGAGCATCGTAGTGGTAAACATCGCCCTCAAAGAGGTACTGCTCATCGTTGTGCACCGCATAAGAGGGCGGTTCACAGGTGGGTTGCGGATTGGCTTCACTGCCGTGCCAGATCCATACGATCTGATCCTGTTCTCGCAGCACATAAGCCGGTACCAGTGCCTTGCCCGGAACCCGCTCCCGACCTGGAACCTCGATGCACTTGCCCTGAGCATTGAACAACAGGCCGTGGTAACCGCACCGTAGCCCGCCTTGCTCCAATGTGCCATTGGAGAGCGGCAGCGCGCGGTGACAGCAACGGTCCTGCAAGGCCGCCACCGAGCCGTCAGCGCAACGAAACAGAACGATGGGGTTGCCCAGTAATGTTCGCGCCAGTGGTTTATCTTTCAGTTCCCAGGCCAATGCAGCTACATACCATTGATTGACCGGGAAAGCCGCGAGCGTGGGTGCAACAGGCGATTGGCCGCGGTCACTCACGATGGATACAGTCATGATGCCTGCACCGGTGAGCTTGCTTTTAGGTGGGTAAAAGCAGCTCCCGCCGCGATACCACCGGGGCCGGCGCCGATAATGGCGACGCCGCTCTCCATTGCACCTATAAACTCACTCATTCGCACATTCCTCGTTTTTGTAGTTATAAGGGCAGGTCGCTGCCAGGTATTTTCTGGAAAGACAGTAGACCTTAGCGCTCCTAGACCTCCGCGCACCAATCACATCCGGCGCTAGGAGGTATTGGCAAGTGCGATGGTTAAGTTTCTCGGAATGGATGAATGCGTGCCGTTAAAGAATGGCCTCAGGGAGGCTCGCATGAGTTGACATGAATGGTCATGCAATCAAGCTCCCCCACCGGAACTCAGTACGTTGACCACTCCAATTGGTTGAAGCCAGCACTCTATCCAGCTATGGCCCCGGGCAGCACATGTCTACTCACCAAGGGATACCTCTACGACGGCACTCCAGGCAGGTGCGAACGTGTAAGCACCTGCCAGGGCACAATTAGTCTTCATGGCCCAACATGCCTTTTTCGCTGCGGCAAAGATAACGGCATTGTAATGCTCGCATCATCCTCTCGTTAGCCGTGAAAAGTGATCATCTGGCTTACCCCCTGTGCTCAGCCCTTGGCTGAATCAGGCACTGCCACGTATCGAGAAGGTCACTGCCATGAACTATCTGAAATCGCTTACGTTTGCCGCTGCGATATTGTCATTTACCGCCGCCAATGCTCAGGACGGCAGCGATCGGTCACTGCAAGCTGCTGAAAAATTCAGACTGGCGCAGCAAGAGCTTCGCGAAAAAAACAGCCGAACTGAACAGTCCTCAGAACTGGTCGATGCCTCAGAATCGAAGCCGAAAAAAGAATCTGGAAAATCAGAGAGCTGATACCAACTGCGTCTACATCATTCACCTCTAGAAGCTCCAAAGCTCCTTTGGTTCGGGTGAATCTTTTAGCGTCCTTAGGGGCGCTTTTTTTTTGCCCACAAATACCAGACAGAGTCTGAACAGGCATGTTGGTCATCGCGGTACTGGGCCTGGTCGTGAACCTTATCTCGATGAGGATATTGGCATCAGCAAGCTCAGACAGTCTCAACATGAAAGGTGCCTATCTTGAGGTCTGGAGCGACATGCTCGGATCGATGGGCGTGATCATCGCCGCGATCCTCATTCGCATCACAGGCTGGACATGGATTGACTCACTGGTAGCAGCGGGAATCGGCCTGTGGGTGCTGCCGAGAACCTGGACGCTGCTGAGGGAAAGCCTGAATGTGCTGTTGGAAGGCGTCCCCGAGTGGAATTGACCTGGAGAAGGTCGAGCAAACCATTTTGGCAGTCGAAGGAGTCAAGGCAGTCCATGACCTGCATGTGTGGTCTGTCACCAGTGCCAAGAACATCATGAGCGTTCACGTGGTGATTCAGAGCAGCGCCGCAAATGGTCAAGAAATTCTCAATGTGGTCACGGAATCCGTCAGCCATAATTTCGAGATCGGCCATTGCACCATTCAGCTAGAACACGATGGCTTCCACGACGATGAGCATGATGAGGACAGTGATCACCATTGACGCGGATGCCTGCGGCGACATGCGCCGCAGGCAGTGCCAAGCCTTTACGCCATCTCTTCTTCCTTGCGATGGGCCCAATGGTAGAGCGCCGGCAACACTAGCAACGTAAGTGCAGTGGACGACAAGATGCCGCCGATCACCACCGTTGCCAAGGGACGCTGAACTTCGGCGCCGGTGCCGGTGGCCAACGCCATAGGGATGAAGCCCAGTGAGGCCACCAGCGCGGTCATCAACACCGGACGCAGTCGAGTCAAAGCCCCTTCATTGATCGCGTCGCTGAGCATGCGCCCTTCCTCGCGCAGTCCTCTGATGAAAGAAATCATGACCAGGCCGTTGAGCACCGCGACACCTGACAATGCGATGAACCCTACCCCAGCCGAGATGGACAGTGGGATATCCCGCAGCCACAGCGCCATGATGCCGCCCGTCAATGCGAAGGGTATCCCGGTGAAGACCAGCAGGCCGTCCTTGAGGTTGTTGAACATCATGAACAGCAGCGCCAACACCATCAACAAGGCGACAGGAACTACGATCTGCAAACGCTTGGCAGCCGATTGTAATTGCTCGAACTGCCCCCCCCACGTCGTCCAGTAGCCTGGCGGTATCTGCACGTTGCTCGCAATGCTGTTCCCGGCGTCTTGCACGAACGAGCCCAGGTCGCGACCACGAACGTTTGCACTGACGATCACCAACCGCTTGCCGTTTTCGCGGCTGATCTGATTCGGGCCAAGCACCAGATCAAGGTTTGCAACCTGAGACAGGGCGATGAAACTGATCTGCTGATTCGCGCTACCCGCGCTGGCCGGCACCGGAATCAACAAGCTTGAAAGGCCCGCAACATCGGTACGCAACGTTTCCGAGAGGCGCACGACCATGTCGAAACGTCGGTCGCCCTCGTACAACGTGCCTGCCTGGCGACCACCGACGGCGATTGCGATGGCGTCCTGAACATCGCCAACGTTCAGCCCGTATCGGGCCGCCTTGTCCCGATCAATGTTGATGGTCAGCACCGGCAGCCCGGTGGTCTGCTCAACCTTCACCTCCGAGGCACCTGGCACTTTCTGCAAGGTAGCGGCGATCTTGGCAGCGGTCTGGTTGAGAACGTTCATGTCATCACCCACCACCTTCACCGCCACGTCACTTCGCACCCCGGAAACCAGCTCGTTGAAGCGCAGCTGAATGGGTTGCGAGAGCTCATAGTTGCTGCCAGGCACACTGGCAGCCGCCTGCTGCAATTCGGCGATCAGCGTCTCCCGCGACTTGCCAGGATCCGGCCATTGGCTCTGCGGTTTCAGCATCACATAGCTGTCAGAGATGTTTGGTGGCATGGGGTCTGCGGCGATCTCGGCTGTGCCGGTACGGGCGAACATGCGCTCCACTTCCGGGACTTTCGCGATCACCGCCTTTTCCAGACGCTGCTGCATATCCACCGACTGAGTCAGACTGGTGCCCGGCACCCTCAAAGCCTGTAAGGCGAAATCGCCTTCGCTTAGGCTCGGGATGAACTCGCTGCCCATACGGCTCGCTACAAAACCCGACAGCAGAATCAGCACCAGCGCTGATGAGAATACTGCAGTGCGGTGGCCCAGTACCCACGTCAGCACCGGCGCATAGCGAACACGCAGGGTGCGCATCACCAGCCCTTCTTCTTCCTTGACCTTGCCGGTCACAAACATCGCGATGGCGGCGGGCACAAAGGTGACCGAGAGGATCATGGCACCGAGCAACGCGATCACCACGGTGAAAGCCATCGGGTGGAACATCTTTCCTTCCACGCCGGTCAGCGCGAAGATCGGCAGGTACACGACCATGATGATCAACTGGCCAAAGATCAACGGCCGGCGGGCCTCCTTGGCCGCCGCGAACACTTCATGGAACCGTTCGGAGCGAGTCAGCATGCGCCCGTGCTTGTGCTGCGCATGAGCCAGGCGGCGAATGGCGTTCTCAACGATCACCACAGCGCCGTCAACGATGATCCCGAAGTCCAGCGCGCCCAGGCTCATGAGGTTAGCGCTGACCTTGTTGGTGAACATCCCGGTGAACGTGAACAGCATGGCGAGCGGGATCACCATCGCCGTGATCAGCGCCGCGCGAATGTTGCCAAGGAACAGGAAGAGGATCGCGATCACCAGAATCGCGCCCTCGATCAGGTTCTTCTTGACCGTGGCGATGGCTTTTTCGACCAGGTTGGTGCGGTCGTAGACGGTGACCGCCTTCACACCTTGGGGCAGTGAGCGGTTGATGTCGGCCAGCCGCGCCGCAACAGCCTGGGAGACTGTCCGACTGTTTTCACCGATCAGCATGAAGACCGTACCCAAAACAACCTCGCGGCCATTCTCAGTCGCGGCCCCGGAACGAAGCTCCTTGCCTATACCCACCTCAGCCACATCGCTGACACGAATTGGAGTGCCCTGGACATTAGTGATGACGATATTGGCGATGTCCTGCACAGTGCCCAATTGGCCGGGTGCACGAATCAGCAATTGCTCGCCCCCGCGCTCCACATAACCTGCTCCGACGTTCGCATTGTTGCGTTCAAGCGCGGTCATCAGGTCGTTGAGGGTGAGCTTGTAGGCCGCGAGCTTCTTGGGGTCAGGGGCGATCTGGTACTGCTTGGCAAAACCGCCGATGGTATTGATCTCGGCCACGCCCGGTACGTTGCGCAACTGTGGCTTGATGATCCAGTCCTGGATCACCCGCAGGTCGGTCGGGGTGTAGGGGGTACCGTCGTCCTTCAAGGCACCTTCGTCCGACTCCACCGTCCACAGGAAAATCTCGCCGAGACCGGTAGAGATCGGCCCCATGACCGCATCCACTCCTTCCGGCAACTGATCCTTGGCGGCTTGCAGCCGCTCGCTGACCAGTTGGCGCGCGAAGAACAGATCAGTGCCATCCTCGAAGATCACAGTGACTTGGGACAGGCCGGAACGCGAAAGGGATCGGGTCTGCTGTAGGCCTGGTAGGCCCGCCATCGTCGTCTCGATCGCGAAGGTGACTCGCTGCTCTGTCTCTAGCGGCGAAAAGCCCGGGGCGGAGGTATTGATTTGCACCTGGACGTTGGTGATATCCGGCACAGCATCGATGGGCAATTTCTGGTAGCTGGCAATGCCTAGACCTGCCATCAGCAACACGGACAGCATCACGGCAATGCGCTGCTCGATTGCGAATTGAATCAGCCGTTCAAACATGGGGGTTACTCATTAGGCGCGGATCAATGGGCGTGTTCAACAGAACCTTTACCCAGCTCGGACTTGAGGATGAAGCTGCCAGCGGCAACCACCTGGGCACCAGCCGCCAGTCCATCTGTGATTTCCACATACCCCCCATCACGCCGCCCGACCTTGACTGGCTGCAGCTGAAAACCTTCAGGGTTGCGGACAAATACAGCGGGCTTGTCCTCGATGGTCTGAATGGACGCCTCGGGAACGGTCACAGCCGTATTGACCTGATCGGCAGTGACGTCAATGGAGACGAAGAGACCTGGGCGCCAAGCGCCTTCCGGGTTCGGCAGCGTGACGCGCACCGTGGCCGTGCGGGTCTGCTCGCCCAGCAAGTTGCCGACGTAACCGATCTTGCCTTCGACCATAGCGTTGAGATCCGGGGCAGTGACCTTGACCACTGTTCCGGCAACCACGCGACTTAGATCCTTGGGCGTGACACCAAAAGTCGCCCAAACCCGCGAGAGGTCGGACAGGGTGAACGCATTGGTTGATTCGCTCACCACTTCGCCGATACCCAGGTGTTTTTCCACTACCACTGAATCGAAAGGTGCGACCAGCTCATAGCGATTGCCGGCGCAGAGGTTGTGACCCGCGCCAATGGCACTCAATTTCTGCCGAACGTTCGACAGATTGATCTCTGCTTCCTGAGACGCCTGGCGCGCCAGCAGATAATCCTGCTCCGCCGAAATCTTGTCCTCCCACAGGGTTTTCTCTCGCTGCAACGTCAGGCGCGCAAGCTCCACTCGGCGCTGCGCGGCACTCAATTCGCTACGCTGATCGGAGACCTGCTGGCTGGCGATAACAGCCAGCACCTGCCCCTTCTTCACTGCTTGGCCAAGCTCTACCTTGACGGCTTCCACTACCCCACCAACCCGGGGAACGACATGGGTGGTGCGGTCTTCGTCGAAACGAATCTCCCCGGGGAATGTAACGGCGGTGCTCATCTGGCGCGGGGATGCCTCGGCGATTTCAATACCGGCGGCCAAGATCTGTTCGGCGGTCAGTTGCAGATGACCCTCCTCCTCTTCATGACCACCCTCCTTGCTCCCGTCGCCATGCCCACGGCCATGCTCATCTCCATGATCATCAGTCGGTGTTTTCGCCCCATCGTGCTGACCCGATGGCTCTGAAGCCGAGAGCGACGTTGAATCACTCAACGCCATGCTCCCCACTCCGATGACAGCGACCACCGCCAAGGCAGCGGCAATGTTGTGTTTCTTGCTCATGGATACTCCTGACAAACCTGTGCCTTCATCGCAGAAAGTGCGATCAATATGTGCGAAACGAAATTCAGAGAGCGCCGCGCATTGAGGCGAGATCGCCATAAATGCGCTCCACAGCCACTTTTGCGTCCGTCGCCAAGGCCAGCGATTCAAGGTACTGGCCGCGTGCAGCGATCAGCGTACGTTGGGCATCGAGCACTTCCAGAAAGCCGAACTTGCCCATCTCAAAACCGCGAGTGGCTGTATCGACAGCGCTTTGGGCAGAGGGCAGGATGACACGGTTGAAGGACTCCACTTCCTGCGACGCGGTGGCCCAAACGTCGAGAGCAGATTGCACTTGCGTGCGCAGCTTCAGCTCAGTGGCGTTGCGCAAATCCCGAGCTTGGTCGGCCCGCCGGGAAGCCGACAGCACATTCCCCTGATTTCTGTTGAAAAGCGCAAGCGGCATGGATAATCCCACCACGTTGACCCGCTCACGCTCCTCACGCACGTATTGGCTACCCACGCTGACGGTGAGATCCGGTATACGTTGAGCACGCTCTGAACCCAGCGCAGCGTCTTGTCGAGCGATTTGAGCTTCGGCCAATCGCAGCTCTGCAGATCGGGTCAGAAGGCTCAGTAAACGATGTGAGGGGGGTAGTGCATCCCGCGCCAGTGGCTCCACCTCAAGGCGATCAAACACCAGACTGGAGGATCCCGTGGCTCTGGATAGTTCGCGATAGCTGCTGGCCAAAGTCATTTCGGCCCGTTTAACCTGCAGCCGGGTTTCTGCCAGTTGCACCTCGGCACGGGTTGCTTCGACAGGCGAGGATTTGCCGGCTCGAATGCGACCCTGAGCTACGTAGAGACCCCGCTCTGCCAGCTTCTTTGACTCCTTTGCCAGATCGAGTCCGGTCTGTGCCCTGGATGCGGCATAAAACGCCTGCATCACATCGGCACGCAGGTCATTGCCCCGGCGCTCAAGCTCAATCTCAGCGGTACTTTGGCCATGTTTAGCCAGATCGATTCGAGCACCACGCTTGCCCCCAAGCTCCAGCGTTTGGCTGAGCAACACCGTGGTGGTACTGGTATTGCGCCGAGTGTCCTCGACCTCCCAGGACAGCTCCGGATTCGGGATCAGGCCGGCCTGCACCCTTTCGCCTTCCGCCACACCGATCTCCCACCGTGCCGCAGCGAGATCTGGATTTTGGGAAAAGGCGGTGGCGATGGCCTGGGGCAAGCTGAGACTCTGCGATGCATGAGTGTATGTACTCGCCGGTAGCAACAAGGCGAAGATCACACCCGCAATGACCTTGGGCCTATTCGTAGTATTCGCCAGGCGAGAACTTCTGATTCCAAGCACTTGTACACTTCTCCCGAGGCTGAACAGTAGCAATTCGTGTTAAGCACGTAAGACCCCAGCCAGAACTGGCAGGAGTTGAGGCCGAACATTAGAAAAGAGGAGTTAGCAGAACGATTGCAGCAAAATTACAATTCTGTAATTTTAGACATAAAACTTAGAGCCCCAAGCTTCCCACACCTCAATCACAAACCTAGAAACAGCAAGTAACAATTACAGCTCTGGGTGGTACTGTCAGCCTACGGTCGCGCCCGTGCGCGCCTTACCGCCGGGGTCAACGACAGAAGAAACAGAAATCCCCCTTGACTCTGTAGCCACTACAGCCCTCAAAATCCGTTACCAACCAGTGGCAATGAGCAAGAGCAAATACGTGCAGCCTTGCTGAATTTATTCAGAACTTAATTAACACCTGACTACTAAGGAACATTTATATGCGAATCCTTGTTATTGAGGACGAGCCGAAGACTGCCGACTACATGCAACAAGGATTATCTGAAAGTGGATATATCGTTGATATTGCAACCACGGGCATTGATGGATTGCATCTGGCCCAGCACCAGCCTTATGACGTCGTGATACTTGATGTTAACTTGCCGCTGATGGAAGGTTGGGAAGTCCTGCAGGCACTCAGAAAGACCTGTAACACCCGAGTCATCATGGTCACAGCACGGGGGCGGTTGGAGGACAAGGTCAAAGGCCTGGAAATGGGCGCTGATGACTATCTGGTCAAACCCTTTGAGTTCCCGGAGCTGCTGGCACGCATCAGGTCACTGATGCGGCGAAGCGAACAACCTGGACTTCCCGAGGTACTGCGTGTTGCCGATCTGGAGCTCGATCAAGGCAGGCATCGCGCATTCAGAGGCACTCAACGTATCGACCTGACGACCAAGGAATTTGCCCTGCTACACCTGCTCATGCGCCACACCGGCGAAGTCATGTCACGCACGCAGATTATCTCGTTGGTCTGGGACATGAATTTTGACTGCGACACCAACGTGGTAGAGGTCTCTATCCGTCGGCTGCGCGCCAAGATCGATGACCCTTTTGAGCACAAACTGATTCACACCTTACGTGGCGTCGGATACGTGCTGGAGTCGCGAGAATGACGGTTACCCGGCTTTCCATGCGTCTGGGTCTGACCGTCAGCGCCACCTGCACCATTCTAGTGTTCCTGATGGCGATGCTCGCCTATTCGAGTCTGTCGCGGCAGCTCGATATGCAAGCCAAAGATGCCTTGATCGAAAAACTTGGCCAGATCAACCACAGCGTCATGGAGGGCGCCGGCTCGATCGCCGAGGTGATGCTCAACCCCCATGGTTTGCGTGATCAGATAGTCGGCCACGACAACTACACCCTCAACATCATCGACCTGGGCTTGTCTGGAAAAGTACTGCTAAGCCTGGGAAGTGATGAGGGCCAGCCGTTGCCCAATTTCGTGCGAAGCAAGATGGATGGCGACTTCATTCAACTGACCAATGCCCAAGGATTCGAGGTGCTCGCCGCAGTCAAGAAAACCCAACTTGCAAACGGCGAATCGGTGTTGGTCGTACTCTCCCTAGACAGAAAAAACGATGCCTCCCTGCTGACCGCGTACGTGAAGTCCACACTCGTAGCCGTACCTTTTATCTTGCTTCTGGTGGGGGGCGGAGCCTGGTGGGTTGTCCACCGCGAGCTAAAACCACTGCGTACCTTCAGGAAGGTGGCCGCCAGGATTTCCGCGAGCGACCTCTCTCACCGCATGACCGTTCAAAGCCTGCCCGATGAGCTAAGAGACCTGGCCCATGCCATCAACTTCATGCTCGACAGGCTGGATACCGACGTTCAGCAGCTCGTGCAGTTTTCAGATGATCTCGCTCATGAGCTGCGCTCTCCGATCAATAATCTGATGGGTAAGGCCCAGGTCACGCTGGCCCGAGAGCGCCCCTCTTCGGAGTACAGGCAGGCGCTGGAATCCTGCCTTGAGGAACTCGATCGACTCTCAAAGATGGTATCGCAGATGCTTTTCCTGGCCAGCGTCAGCCAACCATCGTCATTACGACCGACTGCCGATGTCCAGCTTTCAGAAGAGGTCGAGAAGGTCATCGAGCTCTTTTCGCTGCAGGCAGAGGACAGGAACATACGGCTCACCTGTACCGGTTCAGGCCTGGTGACGGGTGACCGAATCATGATCCAGCGAGCCATCTCGAACCTGCTGTCGAACGCGATCCGCCACAGCCCCCCCAGCACCGTCGTGGTCATAGCCGTTGCCGAGTTCAAGGAATCGGTGGAAATCGAGGTCACCAATTCAGGTGAAGGCATCGACCCCATACACCTCCCTAGGCTCTTTGACAGGTTCTACAGGGTGCATGTAAGCCGATCCAGGCATGAAGGTGGGACAGGCCTGGGACTAGCGATCGTGAGAACCATCATGAGCCTTCACCGGGGCACCGTGACGGTCGAGAGTGTTCACAATGGATTCACGACGTTTAGATTACGCTTTCCAACAAACTCCGTACCCGGAGGAAATCGGACTTGAAGAATTCGGGAAGCGCGATTAGAGAGGTAGATGCCTGAAGGCTATCGCCAGTATCTGCTCACGACGAACTGGTATATACGCTATTAATCGCGACTCAGTGGCGGTCAAGGAACCAATACTCGTGGCTGGAGTAACATCCCGTGAAAGCCTTGGATCTGCGGAAACCTGGCAGTCAACGTCAGGGTATTTAAACCCCTCGGGGTAAATCACTTTGCCCCTGAGAGTGAGGATCAGATGCTCGCTATAGCTGCCTTCGTACCCGTGAAGCATCTGGCCAGTTTTTTGGCAGACGCTCCAGATCGGCCGGGGCGGCCCACCTACCACCCGTTGACGCAGTTCTCTGGACGCCTTTGCTACGTATCCCACATGGCCATAGATCCTCCTTCCCAACGACCTGACTCGCCTCGGTTAACGATCGCCTCGGCCCCGTATCAGCCAAATTTATTGACCCTCTCGCCATACCCAGCCCGTCATTTCAGCGCGCAATACCAAGCCTTTAGTCGCTCCCGGCAATTGACCAGGTGTACCAGCATCGCAGCGTGCGCAGTATGCGAATCCTGAAGCCTGATAGCCGTGTAGATTTGCTCTTGCTCGTGGTTGAACCTCGCGCGCGTGCTGAGGCACGAAGCACGTTGAGCGCCATAACCGGTGGATACTGCGAACGACGAAGTCCTGCAGAAATGCGAAACAGCACGAATGATGTAGGGATTGTGAGTGCAATGGGCAATCTGTAAATGGAATCCACCGTCATCCAGGGCGCACGATGTTATCGGGTCACGAGCCTGTTGCCAGTTATCGAGCGTGTGGCGCAGCACTTGTAGCTGAGGGCCAGTTCGACGTAGCGCGGCGAGGCCCGCTGCTTCGACCTCGAGGGCGGATCGTGTCTCAAGCAATTCAAGACAATCGTCCAACGTATGAACTATAAGGCAGGCGCCACGACCGCTTGGCTCGTCGTGATTGACAACGAAAGTGCCCGCCCCTGGCTTGGTCGCTACCAAACCGCGAGCCTGGAGATTGCAAAGTACCTCCCGCACCACACTGCGGCTTACCTGAAAGATGGTTGCCAGCCTGGTCTCGGACGGTAGTCGAACTCCAAGCCCGAACACCCCTTGATGTATCTGCGTACTGAGCTCTAGCGCAATGTGATCGGCCAACCGCTTTCTGGACCGCAGCGGCGCTAGTGATACCGAGAGAACATTCAATAGCAAACCCTCGCACTTCCCTGGCAACCAAAGCACCCAAGCCAGAACTTGCGCACCGCATCCGATGGACCAAGGCTATGCATATCAAGTACTGGAGCCCGCTAAAGTGCTCTCGCCAATTCAAGCTTGCGCAGTGTGCCCATGCTTAAAAATGCCAATGCGCCTAGCAACGCATGACCCGCAACCACATAGAGCGCGCCCTCGAAAGATCCAGTGGCTTGCACGATGTAGCCAATGATGACCGGGGTGACGATGCCTGAAATATTGCCGAACATATTGAACAGGCCGCCCGCCATACCGGTGATCTGTTTAGGGGCGGTATCGGACACCAGCGTCCAGTCGACGGCAACGACACCCTTGCCAAAAATAGCCAGCGACATCAGCACCGTGACCACCCAGACCGACTCGGTGAAGTTACACAGCACCAAGGTCGCCCCCAGGCTCATACCGCACACCAGCGGGATTTTGCGTGCCACTGTCAGTGAGTAGCCTCTGCGCAGCAGGAAGTCGCAGGCGGCGCCGCCGAACAGCGCGCCCAGAAGCCCGCAGATGCCAGGAATCGCCGCGATTGCTCCGGCCTCCATGATGTTGAGACCTCGGCCCTTGACCAGGTAGATCGGGAACCAGGTAAGGAAGAAATATTGCAGTGAGGTGTCACAGTACTTGCCAAGATAGATCGACCACATCATCGGGCTTCGGAGCAGCACCTTCAGGTCAGAAAAGCGCGGTCTGAACGCCCCCTTCGCCTTGGGTTTGTCCATGTCCACTTCCGCCCCGCCACTGCGGATATGCTCCAGCTCAGCCGCATTGACCAGAGAGTGTTCGGTGGGTGCCTTGACCAGTCTGAACCATAGCAGGCTGACCATGATGCCCAGAGCTCCCATGAACCAGTACACATGTTCCCACCCATAGGTGTGCGCGATGAAGCCCATGAGTGGCGCGAGAATGACCACTGACAGGTACATCGACGAGTTGTAGATGACCGTCGCCAGCCCCCGCTCCTGCAAAGGGAACCATGCTGCGACGATGCGATTGTTGGCGGGATACACCGGTGCCTCGATAAGCCCCAGCAGAAAGCGCAGGACGAACAAGGTCGCTACTGCAATCGGGATCGACAGAAAGCCAATCAGTCCTTGAGCGACGGTGATAGTCGACCACAGAAACAACGAGACCCCGTAGACCCGCGCCGAACCGAACTTGTCCAGCAGCCAGCCACCCGGGAGCTGGCCCAGCACGTAGGCCCAGGCGAAGGCAGAAAAAATGTAGCCGAGGGTAATGGAGTTGATGCCCAGCACTTGGGTCAATGCGGAGCCCGTAATGGACAGTGTTGCGCGGTCCCCTACGTTGATGGCCGTGACGATGAACAGCATCGCAAGGATGTAGTAGCGTACTTTACTTCGCGCGGCAGTATTAACCGCGGGTACGACCGAAGGCGCTGCGTTTGAATGTTCCACATGAAAGTCCTCATCTTGTCTTTTTTATCGAGTGGGGCGCCCAGGCGCTGCTAATCAGCGCCTTGGGTTCATGTACAAGCAATGCGTGGTTAATGCATCGACGGACTACGGACGAGTACCGACTTCAGCCACTTGTGCGGTCCAAGGCACAACCTGTTCGCTCAGAGAAAGGCCAAGGCCTGGGCGTGTCGGCACCAACATGCGGCCGTCGCGAGTTTCGAGACGTTCGTTGAACAGCGGCTCAAGCCACTCGAAATGCTCGACCCACGGTTCAGTGGGATACGCCGCTGCCAGGTGCACATGCAGTTCCATGGCAAAATGTGGGGCCAGCATCACTCCCGCCTGTTCGGCCATTGCTGCAACTTTCAGATAGGGGGTAATACCCCCTACCCTTGGGGCATCAGGCATCAGGAAGTCAGCGCCTCGCAACCTGATGAATTCGGCGTGCTCGGCAACGCTGGTCAACATCTCGCCTGTAGCAATCGGGGTATCGAACTGCTGTGCCAGAGCGGCATGGCCTTCGGCGTCGTAGCAGTCCAGTGGCTCCTCGATCCAGATCAGGTTGAATTCTTCGAACCGCCGGCACATGCGCTGGGCCGTCGGACGATCCCACTGCTGATTGGCATCGACCATCAGCGGGAAGTTGTCGCCAAGGTGCCTGCGCACGGTGCTGACCCGCTCTATATCGATGGAGCAATCGGGTTGGCCAACCTTCAATTTGATGCCGCCGATGCCCTTTTCCCGGGACATATCCGTGTTCGTTAGAAGTTGCTCGAGCGGCGTATGTAGAAAGCCGCCCGAGGTGTTGTAGCAGCGGACCGAATCACGCTGGGCTCCTAACAGACGAGCCAGGGAAAGATTGGCGCGCTTGGCCTTGAGGTCCCACAGCGCCACATCGAATGCACCGATGGCCTGAGTCGACAGACCACTGCGCCCGACCGAGGCGCCGGCCCAGCAAAGCTTGGTCCAGAGCTTGGCAATGTCACTAGGGTTCTCACCGATCAGCGCCGGCGCGATCTCCTTGGCATGGGCAAACTGACCCGGGCCGCCCGCCCGTTTCGAGTAGCTGAAGCCCAAGCCCTTATGGCCATCGACGGTTTCGATTTCGGCGAACAGAATGGCGATTTCAGTCATCGGCTTCTGCCGGCCCGTGAGTACCTTGGCATCGCTGATGGGGTTGGCCAACGGCAAGAACACTGAGGAAACCTTGACGTAAGCAATGCGATCGTCGTCGGCGGATTTATGGCTTTGTTGTTGTCCGAGCATGGTGCTCTCCTTGCGGGGTAAAAGTCGGTTATGCGTTATCAGGAACGTGGGCTGGCCAGTTCGGCTTTCAGCGGCTCGGGGCCCGGCGTTGGCAAGTCTGTGAACTCGGCGATGTCCATACGCTTGAGCGGGCCGACGATGAACAGGTAGGCGAAAGCCCCCAGCAGCCCCATGGCCGCCACGTACATAAGCGCCGCATCGAAGGAACCCAATTGATTGACCAGTAGGCCAATGGCGATGGGGGTGACGATGCTGGCGATGTTGCCGCAGAAGTTGAACATCGCACCGCTGATGCCCATGGCCCGCTTGGGCGAGACATCGCCGACGATGCACCAGCCCAGGTTGCCGACGCCCTTGGCGAAAAACGCTATGGACATCACCAGGATGACCAAGGGCACGGACTGGGTGTAGTTGGCAACGACGATGCTGCTCGACAGCAGCAGACCGCAAATGATGGGTGTCTTGCGGGCGGTGGTCAGGCTGTAGCCCTTTTTGAGCATCCAGTCGGACCACACACCGCCGATCATGCCGCCCAGGCAACCAGCGATCGGCGGAATGGCCGCGACCAGACCAACCTTGAGCATGGTCATGCCTTTGGCTTCGATCAGGTAGGTGGGAAACCAGGTCAGGAAAAACCAGGTGATGGAGGTCAAGCAGAATTGGCCCAGATAAATGCCCAGCATCATGCGATTGGCGCCGATGGCGCGAACATTCTTCCAACTGAAGGGCGTCTTGGTGTCGCCGATACCTGGTAAGCCGCCACCTGCTTCGATGTAGTCAATCTCTGCCTGATTGGCGCGCTTGTCTTTGCGAGGTTCGTGGACCATTTTGAACCACAGCAGGCCGATGAGTATCCCTGCTCCGCCGGTCCAGAAGAACACGTGCTGCCAGCCAAAACTGTTGAGCAGTAATACCATCAGCGGAGTGAAGGCTGCCAACGCGAAGTATTGCGCTGATTGGAAAATCGCCGTAGCCAGACCACGCTCGTGGCGTGGAAACCACATCACCGTGAGGCGGTTGTTGGCTGGAAACGCAGGAGACTCCGCTACGCCCATTAGAAAACGCAGCACGAAAAGTGCCAGGAACGCGGAGCTGAAAAGTTCGACGTAGCCCTGCAGAAAGGTCAGCGTCGACCAAAGAATCAGGCTGATGCCCAACACCGCCCGGGAACCGAAGCGATCGAGCACGATGCCGCCCGGGATCTGCATGCTGGTATAGGCCCAGCCGAAAGCTGAAAAGGCGATACCCATGGTAATCGCGTCGAACCCCAGATCTGCGCGCATCGACGGCGCTGCAATAGACAAGGTCGCGCGGTCGACGTAGTTGAACACCGTAACGATAAAAATCATCGCCAAGATGAGATAGCGGACGTTGGTCTTCGCGACCGGGTATGCGGGTGTCTTCACTTTTATTGTCCTTATTATGTTTTGTGGCATCGCAAACTTGGGATCCGTATGGCTTTTCAGGCGTATGATTGCGCAATCATCAGCACCTCAAAAAAAGTCATCCCTGTGATCCCGAGATGACCTCGTGCCGATCCTACACTGATTGCGCAATCATTCAAGCATGCATTGGTCGGTTTTCAGCTCAAACCGGTTTAAGTACTTTGCCTATCGATGATGGTAAAGCCGGTGTCGATTCGTACGGGATCGGCACTGCCTGCAGGGTATTGGAAGCGCTCCAGGAGAGCCTTGGCGACTTGGTCACCAATGCGTTTGCCGTCCACGCGCACCGTCGACAACGCGGGATACACATGGGCCGCGCTGCTCAAGTCGCCAAAGCCCATCACCGCCAGGTCCCCGGGTACCTGCAGCCCGCGGCTAGCGGCTTCGGCAAGCACACCCTGGGCGATGGTGTCGGAACTGCACACCACCACCTCAGGCATCGCGCCCTGTTCGAACAGCTGGCGCAGCCCCTCACGGCCGACCTCCAGCGTGGCAGGCGGTGTCATGATTTGCATCGGGACATCATCGACGCCCTGACGCTGCAGCTGCGCGATCAAGCTCGCGCAGCGACGCAGCCCGCGAGGGTCGCTGATCGTCACCACGCAAAAGCGCTTGTAGCCTTTGGCAAGCAGATGCACAGCGGTGGCCTCCCCTACCCCTTCATGGGAAAAGCCGACCAGCATGTCCAAAGGGTCTTCGCTCAAATCCCACGCCTCGACCACCGGGATGCCCGACTGCGCCAAGCGCAGACGGCTGGACTCGGTGTGCAGGGTCCCGGTCAGGACGATGCCGTCGGGCCGGCGGCCGAGTACGGCTTCAAGAAGTTTCTCTTCCTGTTCGGCCGAGTAGCCGGTCAAGCCCAGCAAAGTTTGATAGCCCGCTTCTGTAAGACGGTCCATCAAGGCTTGCACCGTGTCGGCGAAAATAGAGTTGGCGATGGTGGGGAGGAAGATCGCCACCAGCCGTGATTTGTTGCTCGCCAGCCCGCCGGCCAACATGTTGGAGACATAACCCGTCAGGCGCACCGCTTCCAGGACTTTTTCCCGCGCTTCCTTACTGACCACCTCGGGGCGATGTAGAGCGCGGGAGACCGTGATAGGCGAAACGCCGGCGACCTTAGCAACGTCGATCAAGGTGAGGCTTGAGCCTTTCCTGGGCTCGGAGACGTCGGGGGTACCGTACTTTCTGCCGGGTTTCTTCGCCATTGGGTTTCCGCGTTCGAGAGGCATAGATAAGGTTGATGACGCGCGCTGCGGATTAGGCCATTTTTTCCGCGTACGACAATTGACTTGGTGCAGCATCCTATACGCAGGTCATAAAAGACGCTACGGCCAAGATTCGCTCGGGGCGTTTTGGGTGTATGTCTGCCAACCGCGTGATCCTGCTGCGCGTGATCAGCAACCTGATGGAGAACGCATTGCGCTACGTGGGTAATTGGTGGAGATTGTCGGCGGCGACGCTTCGCAAGTCATCACAGCCACCGATGTCGAAGGTGCAAGTAAAGCCGGCGTGCGAACTGGTGCGCAAAACATCAAAGCAGAAGGCGGCTTCAAGCTTCGCTGGGACATGCTCGTTGCATACGGGAGGCTTGCGGCAGAGGGACGCTTCTCTGTACCTGTCGCGCAGACATACGCCCTCGTGGACTGGCGCGAGGCGCTGGACATCAGTCTTGCAGGCCGCGCCCGCGGGAAGCTGGTGCTTGTGCCCTAGGCATGGGCGGCAGCGATGGACGACAAACGCCGCGACGTTATCCTCGACGGATCTATCGGACGCGCGCTGCTGACGCTCTCGATGCCGATCGTCTTAGGTAACTTGCTGCAGACCGGGTATCAGCTTACCAACGCTTTTTGGGTTGGAAGAGCAGCTCTCCTGCGAGTGCTATTCGGTGGTCAAGTCCGAAACCGATCGATTGCAGCAATACACACGGCAGCGTGATAAATGATCACCGACCGGCCTTGTTCAAAGGTTCTGCGACGACAAAAGTCGTTGCCTGTCCATTGGCCACGTGCGGCACCGAACAGACGTCGAAGACCGCTCCGCGCACAGTATTGAATTGGCTCAATCTGAACTCATTCGATTGAGGGTTGGGCCGAAGGGACGTATCGACATTCGTAGTACGCTCTCCCCTGAGGACAATCCCGCCGTCTGTACCGATTGCTTAGCGCCAATGAAGGAAAAACCTGCGGTGGTGGAAACGCTGTCTCATCACGCACTTCAGTCTGGCCCTGGCATCCACTAGGGCTTTCGTAGAAGGGCTATGTCGGGCAGCAGTTCACAATCTGCCTGACACTAAGTTAAATAGGCTCTTCCCGTCCCGATTCAGACGCCACCCCAAGCCCCCGAAGCAGCAGATCGGTGAGAAATTCACTATACCGGCAGGCAAGTGCATCGTCGTCTTGCTCGCCATCGAACAAAACCTTGAACAAAGGCTGTGCGGTGGCGAAAAATGTGCAGGCTCCGAGCAGCGCCACATGCAAAAAGCGCGCATCGATACGCACCTCATGCGCCGCAGCCGGGCGTGCTTCCAGCAACGCATTGCTCAGCGCAGCGCCGCGGCGGGCCGTTAGGTCAAGCACGTCCCAGGTGGCATCGCGCCCATCCTCACCCCTCTCCCCGGCGGCATAGATCTCGCGCATCACCAGTTTGAGAAAGTGCGGGTTCTGGCGGCCGGTATCGATGATCAAGCGCACCCGCTGGCCGAGCATGGCGGCCACCGAGGGCTCGTCGGCTTGCAGTTCGGAGGCTTCCTGCACCTGGTTCATCAGGCTCAGGGTGGCGGCCCTGAGCAGCCCGTCCTTGTTGCCGAAGTAGTAGCGCACCAGCGCGGGGTCGACCCCCACCGAGGTGGCGATCTGCAGCAAGGTCAGCGCTTCGGGCGGCGTATGCCGCAGCAGGGCCAGCGTCGCCGCGACCAGGCCCTCACGCCCCACGCCCTGAGTCTCCCGCGGCCGCCCGGCTTCGCGCTTTTTCTTGATCCCCGCCATACGCCCTCATCCCTTCAGCCATCGGCACCGCGCATGCAGTGCTGCAACAAGTGGCGAAAAGTAGCACAGCTGCCCCGCGTTGGTACCGGGCGTGGCAAGCACTGCCCCCCGAAGCCCGTCTTATCCTTGAAACACGACTTCAACCTATTGATTTCAAAAACCCAATAAAGATATTCCTCATAAAAGGAATTAATGGCACCAGTCCTGCTTGAAACGCGGTTCCATCCATAAAACTTGTGAGTCGCATCATGAAAACACTTTCCATCGGCATCCTCGGCGCCGGTATCGGCGGCCTTTGCGCCGCCATCGCCCTGCAACGCGCCGGCCACCAGGTCACGGTCTTCGAGCAAGCCAAGGCCTTCATGCGCGTCGGTGCCGATATCAACCTCACCCCCAACGCCGTGCGCGCCCTCGATGGCCTGGGCGTCGGCGAAGGCATCCGCCGCTTTGCCGCGCGCCCGACCCACCGCATCAGCCGCCTGTGGGACAGTGGCGAAGAAACCTCGCGCCTGGAAATGGCCGACGCCGCCGAACGCCAATACGGCGCGCCGCAGCTGACCATCCACCGCGCCGACCTGCTCAGCGTGCTGGCGGAGCACTTCCCGCTGGAACAGGTGCAGTTCAACAAGCGCGCCCAGGCTGCCCATAAAGAAGAAGACGGCGTGGTCCTCGACTTCACCTACGACAGCCAGGCCAAAGTGGACGTGCTGATAGGCGCCGACGGCATTCACTCGGTGGTGCGCACCGCCCTGTTCGGCCAGGAGCACCCGCGCTTCACGGGCGTGGTCGCCTTCCGCGCCGTGGTGCCGACCCGCCGCGTGGCCCATGTGCCAAATATCCAGGCCTTTACCAAATGGTGGGGCCCCACCGCCCATAGCCAGATCGTGACCTTCCCGCTCAACCGCGGCGACGACATCTTCATCTTCGCCACCACCGCTCAGGACAGCTGGCACGAAGAAAGCTGGACCACCCCCGGCAGTGTCAGCGAACTGCGTGACAGCTACGCCGACTTCCACCCTGATGCCTGCGCCCTGCTCGACGCCTGCGACGAGGTGCTCAAGACCGCCCTCTATGAACGCGACCCGCTGCCCTACTGGAGCCAGGACCAGATGGTGCTGCTGGGCGACGCCTGCCACCCGATGATGCCCTTCATGGCCCAGGGCGCCGGCCAGGCCATCGAGGACGCGGTGGTGTTGGCGCGCGCTCTTAATGAAGTGCAAGCCCTCGACCAGATCAACGCTGCCCTGCTGGGTTACCAACAAGCACGGATGGAGCGCGCCAGCCAGATCCAGATCGGCTCGCGCGGCAACCAGTGGCTCAAGGCCGGTGGCAACGCCGACTGGGTCTATGGCTACGACGCTTGGCAAGTACCGGTTCAATAACCCCCGCACCACAATGTAACGGCGCTGTTTCATATATAAAACACTGTTTCAAAAAAGCACTTATATCTCGCACCACGAGGTAACAGCGCTCGAGAAATGTGCAGCGCCGTATCACCCAACAAACAGCGTTTCACATATAAAACGCTCAACTAATCACCCATTTAGATTAAGGCATTGATTAATAAAGGATTTATTAATTAATTCTCGTACAAATGCAACTGGCATTGTTCATGCAATAACCGCCGTATCACTAGTAAAACAGACCAGAGACCCTTCCCAATGGCTGTGAAAGAGATGTTTGCAATCGCCCCCGACTGGAACGAAGCCCGCCGCCAGGCCAGCGAGCCGACCGAGATCGAGTTCCGCAATGTCGGCAAGTGCTTCCCGGCCAAAGGGAAAGCCGATGCGCCATTCGCTATCCGCGGCGTCAACTTCAAAATCGCCCGCGGCGAGGTGGTGTCGATCATCGGCCCGTCCGGTTGCGGCAAGAGCACCATCCTCAACATGGGCTCGGGGCTCTACCGCCCCAGCGAAGGCGAAGTGTTCGTGGGGGGCGCAGCGGTCAGCGGCCCGGTGAAAAAGGTCGCCTTCATGCTGCAGAAAGACCTGCTGATGCCTTGGCGCAGCATTCGCCAGAACGTCGAGCTGGGCCTGGAAATCCAGGGCATGGCCGCTGTCGAACGCCGCCGCATCGCCGAAGACCTGCTCAAGCGCTGCCACCTGCAAGGCTTCACCGACCACTACCCGTTCCAGTTGTCTGGCGGCATGCGCCAGCGCGCCGCGTTGGCCCGCACCCTGGCCATGGATCCGCAAGTGCTGTTCCTCGACGAGCCGTTCTCGGCCCTCGACGCGCAAACCAAGATGATCCTGCAGCAAGACATGGCGCGCATGCTGTTCGAAGAAAAGAAGACCGCCCTGTTCATCACCCACGACCTGGTGGAAGCCATCGCCATGTCCGACCGCCTGCTGGTGATGAGCGCCCGCCCGGGCACCATCGTCGAGGAGATCGTGGTCGACATGCCCTTGCGCGAAAACCCGCTCGAACGCCGCAAGCTCCCGGAAATCGGCCCCCTGGCCGGCCGCCTGATGGAGCTGCTGAAAGTCGGCGAAGACACCGAACTGCATTGATTACTGCCCTTCCTGGCCCTTCAACGAATTCTGGAGTCACCATGTTCAAAACCGCCGTACTGGCCGCCTCGGCAGCCCTGGCCCTGGGCGTTACCTTCGCCGCCCAGGCTGCCACCGACGTCACCTACCTGCTGCCCGCGCCGCCCAACTCGCCGGCTTTCGCCCCGTGGGTGATCGCCAAGGAAAAGGGCTACTACACCCAGAAAGACCTTAACGTGACCTTCATCGCCGCCAAGGGTGGGGTCGACGTGGCCAAGCAGATCGGCGCCGGCAATGCGCTGATCGGCGGTGCCATCGGTGATACCCCGATCGTGGTCCGCGCCAACGGCATTCCGGTCCGCAACGTGGCGGTGCTGGGCGCCGGCGGCGTGACCATGATCGCCACCAACGCCGACGAGCACATCAACTCGATCAAGGACCTCAAGGGCAAGACCCTGACGGTGATGTCCTACTCCGACACCACCTACTACGCCCTGCTGGCCTCGCTGCGCAAAGCCGGCCTGGAAAAGACCGACGTCAATGTCCAGGCCGCCGGACCGGCGGGCGTATGGCAGCTGTTCGCCGCGAAGAAATCGTCGGCCATGGCCGGTGTGCCGGACTGGGTCACCGACTCCCAGGAAGCCGGCCTGAATGTCAAGCTGATCCCCCAGGACCAGGTGTTCGAAAGCATGGCGCAATCGATCATGGCCTCTGACGACGCCATCCAGAACCACCCCGACGTGGTCCGCGGCGTGGTCCAGGCGACTCTGCAGGGCATGCGCGACATCATCGCCGACCCCCATGCCGCCGCCGCCACCTTCACCAAGGCCATTCCCAGCTACGCCGGCAAGGAAGCGCAACTGGAGAAGACCTTCAGGCTCTATGTCGAGCACGTCTACGCCCAGCAGGCCGTACTCGGCCGCATCGACCCGCAGCGCCTGGAGAAGGTCCGCCAGTTCTATGTGAGCGAAGGCATCGTCGCCAAGGAGCCGAAGCTCGAAGACTTGTACACCAACCAGTTCATCGACGACACCACCACCGCCGCCAAGTAACGGCCCCGGTTCGTAGCACAAAGGTACAGCCTGATGAAAAGCCTCAATCACTCGATGTTCGGCAGCGTCGCCCTGCTGCTGGTGTTTCTCGCCCTGTGGCAATGGGGCCCGGGCCTGCTGGGCATGCCTGAATTCGTGATGCCCAAGCTGAGCCGCGTGGCCCAGGAAGGCGTGCTGATGTGGCATACCAGCGGCCTGCTGGAGCACACCCTGATCACCGCCGTGGAAATCGTCGTCGGCTTCGCCCTCGGCGCTCTGCTGGGCATCGTCATCGGCACCTCGCTGGGTCTGTCGCCGAAAGCCGAAGCCATGCTCTCGCCCTACATCCTGGCCCTGCAGATCGCCCCGAAGGTGGCCTTCGCGCCGCTGTTCGTGATGTGGCTGGGCTACACCGTGTACCCGAAGATTCTGATCGCGGTATTGATCGTGTTCTTCCCGGTGATGATCAACGTGCTCTCGGCCATCCGCACCGTCGACCCCGACATGATCAACCTGGTGCGCACCATGAACGCCAGCCGCTGGCAGATCTTCCGACTGGTGGAGTTCCCCTCGGCCATGGCCGCGCTGTTCTCCGGCCTGCGCATCGCCTCCACCCTGGCGGTGATCGGCGTCACCGTCGGCGAGCTGGTCGGCGGCAACCAAGGCCTGGGCTTCCTGCTGGTCGACGCTGAAGGCCAGGGCAACACCAGTGGCGTATTCGTCGCCATCGTCATGCTCACCCTGATCGGCGTGCTCGCCTACGGCGCCGTGGTCTGGGCCGAGAAGCGCGTCCTGCATTACATGCCCAAAGCCATGCTGAGCACCAACTGATGACCACCACGACTCAACTCCTGCAAGGCCGCCGCGTGCTCGTCACCGGTGGCGCCCGTGGCCTGGGTTACGCCTTCGCCGAAGCGATCGCCGTGGCCGGTGGCCGCGTAGTGATTGCCGACATTCTGGCCGACCGCGTGCACCAGGCGGCTGCCGACCTGCGCGCCCAGGGCCTGGATGTACAAGGCCTGGTGGTCGACCTCGCCGACCCAGTGTCGATCCAGGCGTGCGCGGCTCAGGCCGGTGAATGCCTGGGCGGCCTCGACGGTCTGGTCAACAACGCCTCGGTGACCAACTCCGGCGGCAAAAGCTGCGAAGAACTGAGCATCGACACTTGGGACCAGGTCATGCAGGTCAACGTGCGCGGCACCTGGCTGATGACCACTGCCTGCCTGCCAGCGCTGCGTGCCAGCGGCCACGGCGCGGTGGTCAACCTGGCCTCCGACACGCCGCTGTGGGGCGCGCCGAACCTGATGGCCTACGTCGCCAGCAAGGGCGCGATCATCGCCATGACCCGCAGCCTGGCCCGCGAACTGGGCGGCGACAACATCACCGTCAACGCCATCGCCCCCGGCCTGGTGCTGGTGGAAGCCACCGCCTACGTGCCCGAAGCACGCCACCGCCAGTACACCGAACAACGCGCCATCCAACGCGCGCAATTGCCCGAAGACGTCAGCGGTGCCGTGGTGTTCGCCCTGTCGAACCTGGCCCGTTTCATCACTGGACAAACCCTGCCGGTCAACGGCGGGTTTGTGATGCCCTGAACGCTTACCGCCCCTGAGAATGGAGACTGCCATGACTGACCTGTCCACCCCCACCGAAGCCCCGAAAAGCTGGGAGCGCCCTGAAGGCGCGAGCCTCGAAGCCTGGATGCAGACCCGCGTCGCCCGCTACGAAACCCGCAAGTACGACTGGAACGCGCTGAAGTTCCAGGCCGACTTCGACCCTAAATACGGCCGTGCGCAAATGCGCTACATCGGCACCGGCGGCACCGGGGTGAGCACCGACATGAACACCATCCCGTCGGAAAACTTCACCTTCAGCACCATGGTCATCCCGGCTGGCCACGAGGGCCCGCCGCACCTGCACACCGACGTCGAGGAAGTGTTCTTCGTGCTGCGCGGCAAGCTCAAGGTGGTGATCGAAAAGGACGGCGAGCGCTACGAAACCATCCTCACCGACCGTGACGTGATTTCCGTGCCGCCCGGCGTGTACCGCGAAGAGATCAACATCGGCGACGAAGACGCGCTGATGTGCGTGATGCTCGGCGCCAAGAAACCCCTGACCCCCACCTACCCGCCAGAGCACCCGCTGGCCACGGTCAAGCGCGGATAAACCCATGTTGCCAGCCACCCATACGCCCGCCCCCGCCGCTGAACTCGAAGCGCTGCTCGCCCAGCGTTTCGCCCAGCGCACCCTGGTGTTCAACGACAGCCGCCAGGCCATTCGCGAAACCGGCAGCGGCCCGGCCGTGGTACTGCTGCACGGCATCGGCTCGGGGGCGGGTTCGTGGCTGGAAGTGGCGCTGCAACTGGGCCAGCACGCTCGCGTGGTGGCCTGGGATGCGCCGGGCTATGGCGACTCGACGCCGCTGCCGCCCCTGGCGCCGAAGGCCGAGGACTACGCCGAGCGCCTGCTCAAGACCCTCGACGCCCTGAACATCGAGCACTGCCTGCTGGTCGGCCACTCGCTGGGCGCCATCACCGCCGCCGCCTTTGCCCGCCTGCACCCACAGCGCGTGCGCCGGCTGGTGCTGATCAGCCCGGCGCGCGGCTACGGCGACCCGGCCCGGGCCATCCAGCGCCAGCAGGTACGCCACAAACGCCTCACCGCACTGGAGCAACTGGGCGTCGCCCAGATGGCCGCGCAACGCAGCGCCGCCATGCTCTCGCCGCGCCCCAGCATCAAGGCACTGGAGTGGGTGCGCTGGAACATGGCGCGCCTCGACCCCCAGGGTTACCGCCAGGCCATCGAACTGCTGTGCGGCGATGACCTGCTACGCCACACCCCGCTCGCCGTGCCCTGCGAAGTGCACTGCGGCGAAGCGGACACAATCACCGCCCCGCAAACCTGCCTGCCGCTGGCCAAGGCCCTCGGCGCGCCGTTCACCCTGATTCCCGATGCCGGCCACGCCAGCCACATCGAACAACCTTGCCTGGTGGCGGGCCGGCTGGCCTTCGCCCTCAAGGAATCACTCACAGGTAGTGTGCAATGAACGACTCAGATCTGAAGGATTCGCAGGACAAATACATCGTTCCCGGGCTTGAGCGCGGCCTGCTGTTGCTGTGCGAATTCACCCGCCAGAACCGCACCCTCACTGCCCCGGAACTGGCGCGCCGCCTGGAGCTGCCGCGCTCGACCATCTTCCGCCTGCTGACCACCCTGGAAACCATGGGCTTCGTTACCCGCAAGGGCAACGAGTACCGGCTGGGCATGTCGGTGCTGCGCCTGGGCTTCGAGTACCTGGCCTCGCTGGAACTGACCGAACTGGGCCAGCCGCTGCTGGCACGGCTGTGCGACAAGCTCAACTACCCGAGCAACCTGGTGGTGCGCGATGGCCGTTCGATCGTGTACGTGGCCAAGGTCTCGCCGCCGTCGGTGTTTTCCAGCGCAGTCAACGTCGGCACCCGCCTGCCCGCCCACGCCACAGTGCTCGGGCGCATCCTGCTCGAAGACCTGTCGCTGGCCGAGCTGCGCGACCTATACCCCGAAGAGCACCTGGAGCAGCACTCGCACTGCACGCCCAAGACCGTGCTGGAGCTGTTCGACCTGGTGCAGCACGACCGCGAGCGCGGCTTCGTCAGCGGTGAAGGCTTTTTCGAATCGGCGATCTCCACCGTCGCGGCGCCGGTACGCGACCACTCCGGGCGCATCGTCGCGGCGTTGGGCGTGACCATCCCGACCACCCAGATCGGCCACGTGAATTTCGAAGAACTGCTGGGCCAGGTGCGCCGCAGCGCCGACGAACTGTCGCGCCTGCTCAACTACACCCCCAGCCATGGCAGCCGCGTCACCGCGCTGATGAGAGACTGAAATGAGCCTTTATCCCCTCCAGGGCAGCACCGCCATCGTCACCGGTGGCTCGTCGGGCATCGGCCTGGCCTGCGTCGAACTGCTGCTTGGCGCCGGTGCGCAGGTGGCCTTTTGCGGGCGCAATGAAGCGCGCCTGCGCAGCGCCGAAGCCGAGCTGCGCGCGCAATTTCCCCAGGGCCAACTGCTGGCCCAGGTGTGCGATGTGCTCGACGCCGGCTCGGTCAAGGCCTTCGCCACTGCCAGCCTGGAAGCCTTCGGCCCCGCCCAGGTGCTGATCAACAACGCCGGGCAAGGCCGGGTGTCGACTTTTGCCGACACCACCGATGACGCCTGGAGCGAAGAACTCAACCTCAAGTTCTTCTCGGTCATCCACCCGGTACGGGCCTTCCTGCCGCAACTCGCGCGCTGCCAGAACGCCGCCATCGTCTGCGTCAACTCGCTGCTGGCCAGTCAGCCGGAACCGCACATGGTCGCCACCTCTGCGGCCCGCGCCGGGCTCAAGAACCTGGTGCGTTCCATGGCCTTCGAGTTCGCCCCGAAACAGATTCGCGTCAACGGCATTCTCATCGGCCTGGTGGAATCCGGGCAATGGCGCCGGCGCTTCGAGGCCCGCGAAGAACGTTCGCTGGACTGGGCGCAATGGACCGCGCAACTGGCCGCGCGCAAACAGATTCCCTTAGCCCGCCTGGGCCTGCCGATCGAAGCGGCACAGGCAATTCTTTTCCTGGCATCTCCCCTGTCGGCTTACACCACAGGCAGCCATATCGACGTTTCCGGAGGCCTGTCCCGCCATGCGTAATGACAACCAAGTAACCGTAGGCGCCGCTATCACCGCCTTCCTCGAACAGTGCGACGTGAAAGCCGCGTTCGGCGTGATCTCCATCCACAACATGCCGATCCTCGATGCCTTCGCGGTGCGCGGCAACATTCGCTTCGTGATGGCCCGCGGTGAAGCCGGCGCCACCAACATGGCCGACGCCTATGCCCGCACCACTGGCGGCCTGGGCGTGTGCCTGACCTCCACCGGCACCGCGGCCGGCAACGCCGCCGGCGCCATGGTCGAAGCCCTGACCGCCGGCACGCCGCTGCTGCACATCACCGGGCAGATCGAAACGCCTTACCTGGATCAGGAATTCGCCTACATCCACGAAGCGCGCGACCAGCTGACGATGCTCAAGGCGGTGTCCAAGGCCGCCTTCCGCGTACGCAGCGTCGAGACCGCGCTGAGCACCCTGAAACTCGCCGTGCAGACCGCCCTGACCGCCCCTGCCGGGCCGGTCAGCGTGGAGATTCCGATCGACATCCAGTCGACCTTCATCACCATGCCCACCGACCTCGCGCCGCTGCCGGTGCCGGTCGCCGTGCCCGCCCCCGAAGCGCTGGAGCAACTGGCCGAGCGCATGCTCCAGGCCAAGCGCCCGCTGCTATGGCTGGGCGGCGGCGCGCGCAACGCCGGCAAGGCGGTCAAGCGCCTGCTGGACCTGGGCGTGGGCGTGATCACCTCGACCCAAGGCCGCGGCGTGGTGAATGAAGACGACGAGCGCTGCCTCGGCGCGTTCTCGCAGAACCGCCTGGTGGAAAGCTTCATGCAGAGCTGTGACGCGCTGTTGATCGCCGGCTCGCGGCTGCGCAGCAACGAGACCTTCAAGTACGCCTTGAAGCTGCCGCAAAACACCCTGCGCATCGACGCCAACCCGGCGATCGAAGGCCGCAGCTACTCCAGCGACCTGTTCGTGTGCGGCGATGCCCAGCTGACCCTCGACGGCCTCGCCGACCGCCTCGAAGGCCGGCTGCAAATCGACCCGCAGTTCCTCGCCGAGCTCAAAGAGGTGCGGGCCAAATCCCGCGCCGCGCTGATCGCCGACCTCGGCCCTTACGCGGCCATGGTCGAGCAGCTGCAAGGCATGACCGGACGCAACTTCAGCTGGGTGCGCGACGTGACTCTGTCGAACAGCATCTGGGGCAACCGCCTGCTCAACCTCTACCACCCGCAAGCCGGCGTGCATGCCCTCGGTGGCGGCATCGGTCAGGGCCTGGCCATGGGCATCGGCGCCGGCATCGCCGCCGCCGAATACGACCCGCAACGCAAGGTCTTCGCCCTGGCCGGCGACGGGGGTTTCATCCTCAACCTCGGTGAGCTGGCGACCCTGGTGCAGGAGAAAGCCAACGTGGTGATCCTGCTGATGAACGACCAACGCTACGGCGTGATCCGCAACATTCAGGACGCCATCTACGGCGCCCGCCACGCCTACGTCGAGCTGCACACCCCCGACTACACCCAGCTGGCCGAAGCCATGGGCATTCGCCATGGTCTGGTCAGCGACCTCAAGGATTTCGGCGCCACCCTGGAAAGCGCCTACAGCCAGCCCGGCCCCTTCCTGCTGGAAGTGGACATGCTCGCCGTGGGCAACTTCGCCACCCAGTTCGCCGGCCCGCCCAACAGCGAAACCAAAGCCCAGAAGGCCACTGCCTGAGGAACGCGCCATGCTGCATATCACCATGATCGGCTGTGGCGCCATCGGCGTCGGGGTGCTGGAACTGCTGGAAAGCGACCCGCAGCTGTGCGTCGACTCCATCATCGCTTCGGCCGGCTCCGAAGACCTGGTGCGCCAGCGCCTGGCCAGCTTCAAGCAGCCGCCCCAGGTGCTGACCGCGCTGCCGGCCGACGCGCGCCCCGACCTGCTGGTCGAGTGCGCCGGCCACCGGGCCATCGAAGAGCACGTGCTGCCGGCGCTGGAGCGCGGCATCGCCTGCCTGATCGTATCGGTGGGGGCCTTGTCGGAAGTCGGCCTGGTCGAGCGCCTGGAAGCCGCCGCCGAACGTGGCAATACCCGCATCGAACTGCTGCCCGGCGCCATCGGTGGCATCGATGCGTTGTCGGCGGCCAAGGTCGGCGGCCTCGATGCGGTCAGCTACACCGGCCGCAAGCCGGCCAAGGCCTGGAAGAACACGCCCGGCGAACTGGCCTGCGACCTCGATGCGATCACCGAGGCCACGGTAATTTTCCAGGGCAGCGCCCGCGAAGCCGCGCAGCTGTACCCGAAGAACGCCAACGTCGCCGCCACCTTGTCGCTGGCCGGGCTAGGCCTGGACCGCACCCAGGTGACGCTGATCGCCGACCCGCTGAGCGACGAAAATGTGCACCAGTTCGAAGCCCGCGGCGCCTTCGGCCGATTCGAGTTGAGCCTGCGCGGCAAACCGCTGCTGGCCAACCCCAAGACCTCGGCCCTGACCGTCTACAGCGTGGTGCGCGCCCTCGGCAACCACGCCCATGCGATTTCCATTTAAGGGAGGCAGTCCAATGACTACCGAACCAAGCTTGCCTCTGTGCATCGCCGGCCAATGGCGCCTAGGCCGCGGTGAGCGTTACGCCAGTTACTACCCGGCCACAGGTGAGCCCGTGGCCTGGCTCAACGCCGCCAGCCTGGAAGACGTGGAGGAAGCCGTCCAAGGCGCCCACCAGGCCTTCTTGCACAGCGGCTGGGCCCAGCGCAAATCCCACGAGCGGGCCAGCGTGCTGTACCGCATCGCCCAGCTGATTCGTGAACAAGGCGAGGAACTTGCGCAACTGCAACGCCAGGACAACGGCAAGCCGATCGGCGAAACCCGCAATCTGGTAGCCAGTGCGGCCGGTACCTTCCAGTTCTTCGCCGCCGCCTGCGAAACCCTGGAAGAAACCATCACCCCGTCGCGCGGTGATTTCGTCACCCTGAGCGTCTACGAACCCATGGGTGTGGTGGCGGCCATCACCCCCTGGAACTCGCCGATCGCCAGCGAAGCGCAGAAGGTCGCCCCAGCCCTGGCCGCCGGTAATGCGGTGATCATCAAGCCTGCGGAAATCACCCCGCTGCTGGCCCTGCAACTGGCGCGCATCTGCGAGCAGGCCGGGTTGCCCAAAGGCCTGATCAGCGTGCTGCCAGGCAAGGGCTCGGTGCTGGGCGATGCCTTGACCAAGCACCCGCTGGTCAAGCGCGTGTCGTTCACCGGCGGTACCCGCACCGGCAAGCACATCGCCCATATCGCCGCCGACAAGATGATGCCCGTGTCGCTCGAACTGGGCGGCAAGTCGCCGACCATCGTGCTCGCCGACGCCGACCTGGACCACGCCGTAGCCGGTGTGCTGTACGGCATTTTCAGCTCGTCGGGCGAGGCCTGCATCGCCGGCTCGCGGCTGTTCGTCGCCCGCGCCCTGTACGAGCCGTTCATGCAGCGCCTGTGCGCCGCGGCGGCGCGCATCAAGGTCGGCAACCCGGCGGATGACAGCACCCAGATGGGCCCGCTGATCAGCGCCGCACACCGCGAATCGGTGGAGCGCTACGTGGCCCTGGGCCTGAGTGAAGGGGGGCGCCTGCGCCTCGGTGGCCAGCGCCTGAGCGGTGGCGACTACGACCAGGGGTTCTTCTTCCCACCGACCATTCTCGAAGGCCTGAGCAACGACCAGCGCATCTGCCAGGAAGAAATCTTCGGCCCGGTGCTGGTGGCCATCCCCTTCGACGACGAAGCCGAGCTGGTCGACCAGGCCAACGACAGCCTGTATGCCCTCGCGGCCGGCATCTGGACCCGCGACTACAAGCGCGCCTGGGCCCTGGGACGCAAGCTCCAGGCCGGCACGGTGTGGATCAACACCTACAAGCAGTTCTCCATTTCCACCCCCTTCGGGGGCTGGCGCGACAGTGGCCTGGGCCGCGAGAAAGGCCGCCTGGGCATCCTGCAGTACATGGAACAGAAGAGCCTCTACTGGGGCATGAACGAACAGCCACTGGCCTGGGCCAGCGAGCACCGCGAGGTAGCGCCATGAGCGTACTGGGCATTGATGAAATCACCTATGGCGTCGAAGACCTCGCCACCTGCACGCGCTTCTTCGCCGACTGGGGCCTGAACCAGGTCAGCAGCAGCGCCGACGAAGTCATCTTCGAAACCCTCAACGGCTGCCGCGTGGTGCTCGCCGACCACGACAAGCCCGGCCTGCCCGCCGCCATCGAAAGTGGCAGCACCGTGCGCGAAGTGGTGTGGGGCGTGGCAAGCGAAGCCGACCTGGCCCTCTACAGCCAGCGCATCGCCAACGACCCGGGCTTCGTGGAAGGCAACGGCCGCATCGGCTGCACCGACCCCAACGGCCTGGCAATCCGCCTGCAGGTCACCCGCAAGCGCACGCTGGACATCGAGTGCAGCGGCCACAACACCTGGCAGGTCAAGGGCCGCATCAACAAGCCGGCGCCGGTGTACGAGCGCGCCACGCCGATCGAAGTCGGCCACGTGGTGTTCTTCGTCACCGACGTCAACGCTTGCGAAGCCTTCTACCATGAACGCTTCGGCTTCCAGGCCTCGGACCGCTACCCCAACCGCGGCGCTTTTCTGCGCACCGCCGAGGAAGGCGGCCACCACGACCTGTTCATGCTGCAGCTGCCCGCCCCGCGCGCCGGCCTCAACCACGTGGCCTTCACCGTGCGCGACGTGCACGAAGTGTTCGGCGGCGGCATGCACATCTCCCGCAGCGGCTGGACCACGGAAATCGGCCCGGGCCGCCACCCGGTGTCTTCGGCCTTCTTCTGGTACTTCAAGAACCCCGCCGGCGCGCTGGTGGAGTACTACGCCGACGAAGACCAACTGACCGGCGACTGGCAGCCCCGCGAGTTCGAACCGGGCCCCACGGTGTTCGCCGAATGGGCCATCGCCGGCGGCATCGACGGCAACACCCGGCGCCAGCAGAACGTCGAAGCGCCGCAAGGCAAATTTCTCACGGACAAGCCCAAGCCATGACCGACACCATGCTGCTGACCGTGCTGCTCAAGCACGACCAGGCGAAGAACCTCGACGACATCCAGGGCCACATGAAGAAGGTCGACTGGTGGGAGCGCTTCCCCGTCGAAGGCGTGGAAGTGGTGTCCTGGACGGTGGCCATGGGCCTCGGCCAGATCGTCACCCTGCGCTTGCCGCCGGCGCTGCTGCCCAAGCTCAATGTCGAGCTGGAGCGCTCCGCCTGGGGCGTGTTTCGCACTGAATGCTACCCCACCTATGACTTTGTCCCGGTGCGCGAAATGATCCGCGAACGGGTCCGTAACGGAGGCCAATGAGATGAGCGAACCCTACAACGAAACCCACCAGACCCGCAGCCGCCCGAACACCCCGTTCGAGGACCTGTTGGGCGACTCCCTGGAGCGTGCCTTCGGCGCCGGCAAGTACGACCTGCCCAGCCTGCTCGCGCACCTGAACATGGCCGGCCCGCCCTGCCCGCTCAACAGCGGCGAATGGACCGCCGACACCTACAGCACCCTGATGGCCAAGCTCGGCGCCTGAGCCTCGGAGGATAAGAGATGAACATGCAACTGACCGTTGATCCTGTTGAAAACATTCTGGTCGCAGGCCTCAAGGACCTCTGGTTCCCGCTGCTGCCTTCGGCCCTACTGGGCGACAAGTCGGTATCGATTCGCCGCCTGGGCTACAAGATCGCCCTGTGGCGCGACAACGACGGCAAGGCCCATGCGCTGGAAGACCACTGCCCGCACCGCGGCGCGCCGCTGTCCCAGGGCCCGGTGCTCGGCGACCGCTTGCAGTGCCCGTACCACGGCGTGGAAGTGCGCCGGGACGGCACCGTGACCAAGGTGCCCGGCAGCCCGGGCTGCAAGCTCGAAGGCAGCCGCCCTACGCGCATGTTCCACACTCGTGAAGTGGCTGGCGCGATCTTCGTCTTCAACGCCACCGACCCGCACCTGGCCGAGCCGCCCGAGCTGGTGCTGCCCGAACAGCTGACGTCGCCGCAGTGGAGCCACTTCCTCTGCTACACCGAGTGGAAAGGCGACTACCGCTACGTGATCGACAACGTCATGGACCCGATGCACGGCACCTACCTGCACAAGATGTCCCACTCCATGAGCGAAGGCGAGGCCACGGCCAAGTTCGTCACCCGCGACACCGACCACGGCTTCTTCTTCGAGAAGGAAGGCCAGCGCGGGGTGAACTTCGACTGGACCGAATTCCTCGACAATGGCTGCCACTGGCTGCGCCTGGAAATCCCCTATCCGAAGACCGGCGGCCCAGGCGGCAATTTCACCATCATCGGCAGCTACACCCCCGGTAGCACGCAGATGTGCGGCGTGTTCCACTGGCGCGCGCGGCCGCTGACCGGCTGGCAGCGCGACACTTGGCGCTTCCTCTACAAGAACCGCCTGGAAGCCCGCCACTGGGCAGTGCTGGAGCAAGACCGGGTGCTGCTGGAAAACATGGAATTCGACGCCAACCAGCGGGAAAACCTGTACCAGCACGACCTCGGCGTGGTGCGCATCCGCCGCTACCTGAAGAGCAAGGCCAAGGAGCAGATGGCGCTGATCGAGACGAAGGCGGTCTCATGAGCACCGCTTTCACTGCAACCACTGCCGTGCAGCGCGTTCGGGCCCCGGGCCTGAGCGAGCTGGCCACGGCTACCTGGTCCAACGCGCTGTTGCTCGGCAATGAAGTGGTGATGGCCGGCATGACCGGCCACCCCGCCACCCGCCAGGCCGCCGAAGCCGGTACCCCGCTGGGCGCCTATGAACAGACCCTGGTGGTATTGAACAAGGCCAGGGCGCTGGTCGAGGCTGCGGGTGGCCATATCGGCAATATCTACCGCCTGACCGTGTACGTCACCGCCATCGCTGACAAGGACGACGTCGGCCGCGCGCGCCGGGATTTCTTCGCCGGGTTCAGCACCTACCCGACCTCCACTTTGGTGGAAGTCAGCGGCTTGGTGTTCCCCGAGCTGGTGGTGGAAATCGAAGCCAGCGCGCGTTTGGACATCGACCTGCGCGCTGTGGTGGCGCCCGTTGCAACGTCTATAGAGAAGGGCTGAAGCATGTCCAATTCTTCTACGCATACCGCACTGGTGCACACCCTGCGCCACGAAGCCGAAGGCATCATGAGCGTCGAGCTGCGCCCCCACGGCGACACCGTGTTCGCGCCGTTCGACGCCGGTTCGCACATCGACCTGCACCTGCCCAATGGCCTGGTGCGCAGCTATTCCCTGCTCAACTCGCCCGCCGACCGCGGCCGCTATGTGGTCGGCATCTTGCGCGATCGCGGCAGCCGCGGCGGTTCACAGTGGGTGCACGAGCAACTGCGGGTCGGCTCGACCTTGCAGATCTCGGCGCCGCGCAACAATTTCGCGCTCGACACCCAGGCCTCCCACAGCGTGCTGGTGGCCGGCGGCATCGGCATCACGCCGATCTATTGCATGTTTCGCCAGCTGTTGGCGCTGGGTAAATCCGCCGAGCTGATCTACTGCGCCCGCTCGCGCAAGGAAGCGGCGCTGGTGGAAGAACTCAGCGGTCTCGACGCCAAGGTGGTGTTCCACTTCAACGACGAGAAAGACACCGCACCCGACCTGCGCCACTACCTGGCCGGGCAGCCCACCGACACGCACTTCTACTGCTGCGGGCCGACGCCGATGCTGGATGCCTTCGAAAGCACCTGCGAAAACCTGGGCTACCCCCACGCCCACATCGAACGCTTCGCCGCCGCCGAACTGCCACCCTCCGAGGATGCCCAGGACAGCTACAGCGTCGAGTTGAAGAAAAGCGGCAAGACGCTGTCGATCGAACCGGGGCTGAACCTGCTGGACGTGCTGCTCGAGGCCGGCTGCGCTATCGAATACAGCTGCCGCGAGGGGGTATGTGGTTCCTGCGAAACCAAGGTGCTGGACGGCGAAGTCGACCACCGCGACGGCGTGCTCAGCAAAGCCGAACGCGCGGCGAATGCGACCATGATGGTGTGTGTTTCCGGGTGCAAGAGCCGCCGCCTGGTGCTGGATATTTGAATCACGTTTCATTGAAATACCGGGCCGACTTCATGTCGGCCTTTTTTTTGCCCGATTCAATTAATTATTCAACTGTGCCTGCTCACCCTTAAAACAATAAGCATGCCCCAACAAGTTTCGATTCGCACCACTTTCGCCCCCTCGCTGTGCACTTGGGTGACGGTCGGCGAAAGCGGTTTTACCGGTGGCACAAACCAATGCGTTTCATAGGTAGTTCATTGATTTATATAGAGTTTAATAAATATTAAAGACCACTTAAGAAGTGGCACAGTTTCTGCTCCATATCAATCGAGCCCACCGGTAAGACGGTGTGCCACCCTTGAAACAACACTTAATTGGTTGTGCGACATTTCGGCACACTTATCCGCAGAGATAAGCGCCCCACTGTTGCCTGGAACAATCAGCCGTCGGACATTTGCAGGTGAGGTCGCAATGAACAAGTACATCATGGGAGTGGGGTTGTTGCTGAGTGCGGGCTTGTGCGCCGCCGAGCCGGGCCCCGATGTCACCAATACGCAGTCCGTGGCCGCACCTGTGGCGCCGAAGCCGGCCGCCAAGAAGCCCTTCCCGCATATTTCCTGGCGCAGCGCCGATGGCGATGCCAGCTTCGACCTGGGCGGCGCGCTGCGCACCAACTGGCGCGACGAGCACTGGGATACCAGCGAGAACCATACCCGCTGGTTGTTCGACACCATGCGCTTCGACCTCAAGGCCACCTACAAGAAGGCCTTCGTGGATATCAACTACTGGTTCTACGACCTCAACAAGCGCTCCATCGACCGTGGCTACGTGGGCTACAACTTCACCTCGCAATCCAACCTGCAAGTGGGCCTGCCGTTCAAGCCGTTCGGCCTGGAACCCTACCCACAGTTCGGGTGGAGCTACCATATCCCCTTCTTCATGGGCTACGGCGTGAGCGACGGCCTGGGTGCCAAGTACAGCTACAAGGACAAGGACTGGGACGTGCAGCTGGGCTACTTCCCGCGCATGGCACCGAGCGGTACCCGCTACTCCGGGGAGATATCCCGCTATGCCGACGTCAAGGACAACGCCGTCGCGTTCACCCAGTCCGGCCAGGACAACGAGAAGCGCAACCAGGTCAACGCCCGCGTGGCCCGTACCTTCACCAGCGGCGACTGGAAAACCGAGATCGGCGCCTCGCTGGCGGCCTCGCAGCTGTACAACGAAACCACGGACGACAACGGCAGCTATTGGGCCGGCGGCCTGCACACGGTGATCAACAACGGCCCCTGGACCGCCACTGCCGAAGCCATCCGCTACGAGTACGACCCCAAGAACCCCAACGGCGTGAGCAAGGACTCGGTGCTGATGGGCGGCAACGGCCTGACCCCAGCCTACCTCATCGCCTCCAAGGCGACGCTGGCGGCGCTGAACATCGGCTACGACATCTACACCCCCAGCCTCGGCCAGTTGAAGAAGATCAAGCTCTACAACGACTACAGCCGCATGATGAAAGACAAGAGCGGCTGGGACGACTCGCAGATGTACACCGTGGGCGTGCAGCTGTTTGCCATGCCGATCATGGCGTGGGTTGACCTGACCTGGGCCAAGAACGCCAACCCCTACGGCGGCGCGGAGAACGGCACCGGCTGGACCAGCACCTCGTCGGTGGGCAGCAACCAGTGGTATTACCGTACCAACGTCAACATTGGTTACTACTTCTGATGTCTGCTGCCAACTTGCTGAGCTTTCGGCTAGTCAGCTTCGACGAGAAAGCAGAGGTATGACTATCCGAGCTTTTCATTAGCTTCATAACTTGGTGCTTAACCCTCGACGCTCAATCTGTACGACAACATCAAGAAGGTCGGGTCGCTGCGGCTCGTAAATGGAGCTGCAGCCGATCATCGGCAAGACATCCTTGATAAAGACTCGACGAATCTGCGAAAGGGTGCTCTGGCGCCCTTCCTTGAGCACCAAGCCTCGATGATCAAGCCATTTTTCGTAAACGATTTTGAAGGTGTTCTGATCGGCGAGCTGGACGGCCTGACGTTTCGGCTTGCGATCAAGCCGCGGGTTCACGCCCTTGCTGAGAAGCACACGTGCGCCATCGCGTAGTGCACGAGCCTCCCGCAGGCTCACCTCTGGATAGGTTCCAAGAGACATCCGCTTTTGCTTGTCAGCCCAGTAGTAGCGAAAGTGCCAGGACTTACCGCCCACACCGGAAACCGCGAGGGACAGGCCATCGATATCATTGATGGTGTAGTGGCTACCAGTGGCCTTGGCTTGCCGGATAGTGAGGTCTGAAAGCGCCATGATCGAGCTCCTGAACGTGAGGTCAGGACCTGATGTTTCGCTCGCCGCTTGCGCTCCTCCAGCGTAAAACCGATGTGAAACCCGCCGTTGTTACTCTGGACTCAAAACTGGACTTGAAAAGACTTGCTGGCGGTGGTTTTCAGCAGATTTCGCTGGAACGAAAAAAGGACCCGAAGGTCCTGATTTCAATGACTTACAGACTTCAATGGAACTCTGCAGATCATAATTTGGAGCGGGAAACGAGACTCGAACTCGCGACCCCGACCTTGGCAAGGTCGTGCTCTACCAACTGAGCTATTCCCGCGTCGTGTTGACGGGCGCCATTCTATCGAATCGGCAGAGCGCGTCAACCCCTTGATTCAAAATAGTTTTAATTATTTTCCGTGGTGGTGCGCAGATGCGGCCAGGCGGCTCGCAAGTACTTGAGCATGGACCAGATGGTCAGCCCTGCCGCCACCAGCAACAGCACGTAACCGGCCACCACCCAAAAGCTGAACGCCGGCGGATTGGCCAGCAGGATAACCAAGGCAGTCATCTGCGCTGCGGTTTTCCACTTGCCGAGGTTGGACACGGCCACGTGCGCCCGCGCACCGATCTCCGCCATCCACTCGCGCAGTGCCGATACCACGATCTCGCGACCGATGATGACTGCCGCCGGAAGCGTCAGCCACACGTTGGCGTGGGCCTGCACCAGCAATACCAGGGCCACGGCGACCATCAGCTTGTCCGCCACCGGATCTAGAAAAGCGCCGAACGGGGTGCTTTGCTGCAGACGACGCGCGAGATAGCCATCCAGCCAGTCGGTGGCGGCAGCGAAGGCAAACACCGAACTGGCCGCCAGATAGCTCCACTGGTAAGGCATGTAGAACAACAGAATGAAGATCGGGATCAGGACGACGCGCAGTACGGTAATCAGGTTGGGGATATTCATTGGCACAATTGGCTACAAGGTGAGAGGGGGATTCTACTCGCTGTGCAGGTTCGCATAAATCGACTCTGCGAGCTTTTTACTGATTCCTGGGGCCTTGGCGATTTCCTCGATGCTGGCACGGGTCAACTCCTGCAATCCGCCGAAATGCTTGAGCAGGTCGCGGCGGCGCTTGGGACCCACCCCCGCCACACCCTCCAACGTCGATGTCCGCCGGGTCTTGCCGCGGCGGGCACGGTGGCCAGTAATGGCGAACCGGTGCGCCTCGTCACGAATCTGCTGGATCAAGTGCAGCGCGGGCGAATCCCCTTTCAGGGTGAATTCATGCGCCACGTCATTCAGGTAAAGGGTTTCAAAACCGGCCTTGCGGGTGGTGCCCTTGGCCACGCCCAGCAAGATCAGATCGGGCACGTCGAGCTCCTTGAGCACGTCGCGCGCCATGTTCAACTGGCCCTTACCACCGTCGACCAGCAGTACATCAGGCAACTTGCCCTCGCCTTCCTTGGCCCGCTTGAAGCGCCGGGTAAGCGCCTGGTGCATTGCCGCATAATCATCGCCTGGCGTCACGCCCTCGATATTGTAGCGGCGGTAGTCGGCCTTGATCGGCCCTTCAGGCCCGAACACCACGCACGATGCCACCGTCGCCTCGCCGCTGGAGTGACTGATGTCATAGCACTCCAGGCGCTGCGGCGGCTCATCCAGATCGAGCACTTCAGCCAGGGCCTCGAAGCGCGCGGCAACATGCTGGCGGTTGGCCAGGCGCGCACCCAAGGCTTGCTCGGCATTGGTCACGGCCAGTTGCTGCCAGCGCGCGCGGGTGCCACGTACCCGATGGCTGATGCTCAGTTCCCGCCCACGCAGGGTGTCGATGGCCGTCACCAGCGCCTCGAAGTCTTCGTGCACCACGTTGACGATCAGCTCGCTGGGCAGCTCGCGCTCGGCATTGCCTAGGTAATACTGAGCGAGAAAGGCGGACATGACCTCTGCCACCTCCTCCTCGATTCCCACCTGCGGGAAGAAATTCTTGCTGCCCAGCACGCGGCCGCCGCGCACGCTGATCAAATGCACGCAGGCGCCACCGGGGTTGACGAAGGCGGCGACCACATCGATGTCACCGGTGCCGCCCTCCATGGTCTGCTGATCCTGAATGCGCCGCAGCTGTGCAACCTGGTCGCGCAGCTCGGCGGCCTTTTCGAAATCCAGGGCCATGGCGGCTTTTTCCATGTCGACCACCAGCTCGTTGGTCAACTGATGACTGCGCCCTTCAAGGAACATCACCGAGTGACGCACGTCCTCGGCATAGTCAGCCGGCTCGGCCAGGCCCACGCACGGCCCCTTGCAGCGTTTGATCTGGTATTGCAGGCAGGGCCGCGTGCGGTTCTTGTAATAGCTGTCTTCGCACTGGCGGACGAAAAAGGTCTTTTGCAGCAGGCTGAGGCTTTCGCGAATCGCCCCTGCGCTGGGATAAGGCCCGAAATAGCGGCCCTTGGCTTTTTTCGCGCCGCGGTGAATGCTCAGGCGCGGGAAGGCACCATCGGAAAGAAAGACATAGGGATAGGATTTGTCGTCGCGCAGCAGAATATTGTACGGCGGCCGCCACTCTTTGATCAGCGTCTGCTCGAGCAGCAGCGCCTCGGTTTCGTTGGCGACGATGGTGGTATCGACCTGCGCGATATGCCCGACCAGGGCTGCGGTCTTGGGCGCCAGGCCGGTCTTGCGAAAGTAGCTGGCCAGGCGCTTCTTGAGATTCTTGGCCTTGCCGACGTAGAGCAGGCGCGCGTCGGCATCGAACATCTGGTAGACGCCCGGGCGCCCGCTGCAAGTGGCCAGAAAGGCGCTGGGATCGAATGGCGTGGTCATAGAGTCAGGCGCTGGCGTCGACCATGCCGTGTCGCACGGCCAGCAGGGTCAGCTCCACGTCACTGGTCACCGAGAGCTTTTCGAAAATCCGATAACGGTAGGTATTGACGGTCTTGGGCGACAGATTGAGCTTGTCGGAGATGATCTGCACCTTCTGGCAGCCGACGATCATCAGGGCAATCTGGATTTCACGCTCGGACAACAGATCGAACGGCGATGCCGTGGTTTGCGGCTGGAACGACTTGAGCGCCAACTGCTGGGCGATTTGCGGGCTGATATAGCGCTGGCCGGCGAATACCAGGCGAATGGCCTGGATCATCTCGTCGAGGCCGGCGCCTTTGGTCAGATAGCCCGCCGCCCCTGCTTGCAGCAAGCGCGTCGGAAACGGATCCTCTTCACAGACGGTCACCGCAACGACTTTGATATCGGGGTAGCTGCGCTGCAGTTTGCGAGTGGCCTCGAGGCCGCCGATGCCTGGCATCTTGACGTCCATCAGTACCACATCGGGCTTGAGCTCGCGCGCGTGACGCAACGCTTCCTCACCGGATTCGGCCTGCCCCACTACCTGTAATCCGTCTATGTCGGCCAGCATCCGAGTGATGCCTGTGCGAACCAGATCGTGATCGTCGACCACCAGGACCCTAATCAAGCAGACACTCCTCGTTACGCTTTCGCAATCAGATCGCTACATTAACAAACATCCGTCGTCAGACCTAGCTGAAAGCGTCACGAAAGTCGCTAATGGCGCCCTGCCGCTCAGCCGGGAAATTCGCTGGCAGCCACTGCGCTCAGGGTTTGTGTCTACCCGCCGCCGCAAGTTCCATCACACTTCCCGCCAGCAGCACCAGACCGCTGCGCGCCTGGTTGGGCATCAGCCGATAGGCTGTCAGCAACTGGCTTTCGCTGGGGTCATGGCGGTCGGCGGCGAGGGGTTCGCGGCGGCCCGTCAGCACATACAGCACATCGACGCCCTGGGCCGCCACGGCGGCCAGATAATCGGCCTTGGGTGCTCGTTCGCCGCTTTCATATTTGCCTTGGGCGTTGGGCTCCACCCCGCCGATGTCACCGAACGCACGCTGGGTCAGCTTGAGCCGCTCGCGTTCTTCCCTGAGACGTGAACCAATTCCAATCATTTGAATGTATAATCCCTTATCGACCACCCCAAAAGGGTGAAAATCTAAACACAAATAAATCGATATAAACGGATTTGAACTATGCACGGTATACGGACTGCTGCACAAGCAAAGGCTTGGCTGGAGTACCAGGGTAAATCGGTACAGGCATTTGCCAGGGAACATGGAGTCGACCCCGCTACCACCTACCAGGTGCTGGCCGGACGCAAGAAAGGCAGGCGCGGAGAAGCGCATAAAGTCGCGGTGCTACTGGGCATGAAGCACGGCGTGATACCCCCTGAAGCGCCGTACCGTCCAGAGGGGTGAGCGTGCAATCTGTCCCGCGGCCTCGCCGCACCGAGCCACGGGACAGGATCAAGGCCGGCGCGTACCGGCCTTGGCGCCGACCTGGCGCTCCATACGCAAAAAGCACTCGTCTTCACCGACCTGTTCGAAGCCATGACGGCGATAGAGTCGCTGCGCCGGATTGCTCTTGAACACCGTCAACCGCACCAGCGGCAAGCCACGCTGCACGGCCAATGCATGGGCCCACTCCAGCACCAGGCCACCGACACCGCGCCCGCGCGCGGACTCGACCATCTGCAACTCGCGAATGAACAAAGCACGCTGATCGACGCTGAGGCTGATGAAACCCAGCAGGCCAGTGGCGTCCTCGATTAAGCGATTGTCGCGCCATCGCCAGCACTCATCGAACGCATCGTCGACCCACAGCAGGCCGAACTCCCCGTAATACGGCAGCATGTTGCGCCGCGCCAGCGTTCGCGCGAACGCCATGTCGGCCACCGACGTGGCTGGAATCAGTTGCAGGCTCATGGCACCTCTTTAGCGCATGATGACGTTTTTATTCAAGGCAATAGGCCTCAGCCCCAATGGCAATCATTGTTTGTCGCCGTGCCCGCCGTTGCAAGCCGCTATTGCTTCGGTGCCCTGCAGTGCAGTAAGCTCGACCGCAATCAACGAGATGCGGCCTCATGACTTCTGCCAATCCACATTCCATGCAACCTGTACGCAACGCCGCTGGCGTGGCGCTGGGCATGGCTGTGGGCGCTCCGGTCGGCTGCGCTTCTTATTATTATGGGTATTGGTTTAGCCACTTGCGCGACTGATATCCATCGGCGCGCACCTCCCCAGGGCCGCCGGACATTGAGAACACCTCAACCCCCAGTCGGCCTCCCGACTGGGGGTTTTGTTTTTCAAAGCCTTTAACGCTATCGATCACGGAGATTCACCATGAACTACGCCACCTATCACCGCTACTGCACCTCCACCGCCTGGCGATTTAGCACCCTGCGTTCGGCCCAACTCGCCGCCAGCGAACGCACCTCATCGGGCGGCAATCCGGAACATATGGCACAGATGTGTCGAACAACCCGATAAGGGCTGCACGCGGGCTCACCAGCCTGCCGCCAGCCGAAGGACCGAACATGCATACCCTCAACACCCAGCTGCACACCCAGGCCCCTGCCCTGGCCGCCAACACCAGCCTGAGCCAGCGTCTGCCCACTGCGCAGAGCCTCAAGCAGCAATTGCCCCTGGACGCGCACCTGTCCACCCAGGTCTCTCGCCACCGCGAGGCCGTACGCGCCATCCTCGAAGGCCGCGACTCGCGCCTACTGGTAATCGTCGGCCCCTGTTCCCTGCATGACCCTGAAGCCACCCGCGAATACGCCCGCAACCTGGCGCAACTGGCCCGCGAGGTCGATGACCAACTGCTGCTGGTGATGCGCGCCTACGTTGAAAAACCGCGCACCACGGTCGGTTGGAAAGGCCTGGCCTACGACCCGCGTCTGGACGGCAGTGACGACATGGTCGGCGGCCTGAGCCTGTCCCGCGAACTGATGCTCGACATGCTGCGCCTCGGTCTGCCGATCGCCACCGAATTGCTGCAACCCATGGCTGCGGCCTATTTCGAGGACCTGCTGAGCTGGGTCGCTATCGGTGCGCGCACCACCGAATCGCAGATCCACCGAGAAATGGCCAGCGGCCTGGCCATGCCGGTGGGCTTCAAGAACGGCACCGACGGCGGCATTGCCGTTGCCTGCGACGCCATTCGCAGCGCCGCCCATGCGCACCGCCACTTCGGCGTCGATGCCGGCGGCCATCCGGCGATCATCGAAACCCAGGGCAACCCTGACGGCCATGTGGTCCTGCGCGGCGGCCATCGCGGCCCCAATTACGACGCCCATAGCGTGGCCCAGGTGCGCGAAGCGCTGATCAAGGCCAAGCTGCCCGCGCGCATGGTGGTCGACTGCAGCCACGCCAACAGCGGCAAGGACCCGCTGCGCCAACCACAGGTATTCAATGACGTACTGGCGCAGCGCCTGCAAGGCGACCGTTCACTGGTAGGCACCATGCTCGAAAGCAACCTGTTCGAGGGCTGCCAGCCGCTGAGTGGCAATCTGCGCTACGGCGTCTCGATCACCGACGGCTGCCTGGGTTGGGACGCGACTGCAGCGCTGTTGCGCAGTGCTGCCGAGCAGCTCGCCAGTGCAGATCAGCCTGTCCAATGCCTGGCGTAAAGCCCTTGTAGCGGGGGGGCTTGCCCCCGATTGCGTGGCGTCAGCCCCCTAGCGGCGGTTGGTAGGTTTTCGGGGGCAAGCCCCCTCGCTACAGACAGCGGCTGTAATTCGGCCGTCCGATCCGGTAGGCTTGTCCCTTCACTGAAAGGAGTACCTCCCCATGGCCAAAGCCACTGCCCGCCACATCCTGGTTTCCACCGAAGACAAATGTAACGAGCTGAAAAGCCAGATTGAAGGCGGTGCCGATTTTGCTGAAATCGCCAAAGCCAACTCGTCCTGCCCTTCCAGCCGCCAAGGCGGCGATCTGGGTTCCTTTGGCCCAGGCCAGATGGTCAAGGAATTCGACACCGTGGTTTTCAGCGCGCCGATCAACGTCGTGCAAGGCCCGGTCAAGACCCAGTTCGGTTACCACTTGCTGGAAGTGACCAGCCGTCAGGACTGATCCTGCCCCGGCAATAAAAACGGCCCGCCTCGATGCGGGCCGTTTCGTTTGCGGCTGCAGACGTGCATGATGGTAACAATATGTGTAGCGAGGGGTTCGCCCCGGAACGTGTGTCATCCACACCTGGCGGGGCTGACACACTGCATTCGGGGGCAAGCCCCCTCGCTACAGGGGCATTTCCTCCGTCACAGCAAGGCAGACAATGCGATCGGTTTTTACCCACATACTGCTCAGTTCCCTCCTGCTGGCCCTGACGCCCGCCATCGCCGCTCCCCTGCACGCCTTGACCGTCTATGGCGAGCCCGCCAAATACCCGGCCAACTTCGACCACTTCGACTACACCAACCCCGACGCGCCCAAGGGCGGCAGCCTGCGCCGCTCGGCCATGGAGATCGGCCAGTTCGACCATCTGCTGCCCTACCTGGACAAAGGCATCGGCGTCAGTGAAATCGACGGCCTGGTGTACTCGCCTCTGGCCGTGCGCTCCCTCGACGAGCCCTACACCGTCTATGGCCTGGTGGCTCAAGGCATCGAACGTGACAAGGATGGCCTGTGGCTGCGCTTCATCCTTGACCCCAGAGCGAAATTCGCCGACGGCACGCCGATCACCGCCGAGGACGTGCGCTACACCTTCAACCTGCTGATCACCCAAGGCAGCCTGCGCTATCGCACGCAGTTCGCCGACGTCAAGGACGTGGTGATCGAAGGTGATCGGCAAGTGCGCTTCGACTTCAAGAACAACGACAGCCGCACCCTGGCGCTGGACCTCGCGACCCTGCCAGTCCTCCCCGAGCACTGGTGGAAAGACCGCGACTTCGCTGGCGGCGGCGGTTTCGAGCCACCGCTGGGCAGCGGCCCCTATCGGGTCGGCAAGGTCGACAACGGCCGCAGCATTACCTTCGAGCGCAACCCCGACTGGTGGGGCAAGGATCTGCCAGTCAGCCGCGGCCTGTACAACTTCGATCACTTCGGCGTGGAGTTCTTCGGCGATATCGACGTCGCCCGCCAGGTGCTGCGCGGCGGTGGCTATGACTACAACCGCGAGTTTTCCGCCACGGGCTACACCATCGGCTACAACAGCGACGCCCTGGACGACGGCCGTCTGCAGCGCGCGCATCTGGCGACCAAGGGCCTGCAATCGGCCCAGGGCTACGTGTTCAACCTCAACCGCCCGGTGTTCAAGGACCGCCGCGTGCGCCAGGCATTGGCCATGCTCTGGGACTTCGAGTGGAGCAACCGGCAGATGATGCGCAACATGTACCTGCGCCAGCAGAGCTTCTTCTCCAACAGTGCACTGGCCGCCAGCGCGCCGCCGACCGCCGACGAGCTGAAAATCCTCGAACCGCTGCGCGGCAAGGTTCCTGACGAAGTCTTCAGCCAGGTGTTCCAGGCCCCGAAGACCGATGGCAGCGGCTTCATTCGCGACAAACAGCTGCAAGCCCTCAAGCTCCTCGAAGACGCCGGCTGGCATCCCCAGGGTGACAAACTGGTGAACGCCCAGGGCGAGCCGCTGAGCTTCACCTTTCTCAATGCCCAGGGCGGCATGGAGCGCTTGCTGCTGCCGTACAAACGCATCCTCGCGCAGATCGGCATCACCTTCGAGATTCGCCGCATCGATCCGTCCCAGTACCTCAACCGCCTGATGGCGCGGGACTACGACATGATCGTCACCGGCTATCCGGTATCGTCGTCGCCGGGCATGGAGCTGCTCAACTATTACGGCTCCCAGGGCGCCAACGACCCGGGCTCCAGCAACTACATGGCGCTGCAGGACCCGGCCGTCGATCAACTGCTCAAGGGCCTGGTCAGCGCCACCACCCAACCGGTGATGGCCACCTACGCCCATGCGCTGGACCGCGTGCTGCAGTGGAACTACTACTGGATTCCCAACTACTACCCGCCAGGCACCTCGACGGTGTGGTGGAACCGCTTCGGCATGCCCAGGATCCCGGCCAGCAATGAAGCCGCTCCTGAAACCTGGTGGGAGATCAGCCCCACGCCGTTGAGCAACGCGCAGATGGCCGCACGCACCCAAGGGGCACACTGATGCTGAACTACATACTGCGTCGGCTGCTGCTGATCATCCCGACCTTGCTGATCATCCTGCTGGTCAACTTCGTCATCGTCCAGGCCGCCCCAGGCGGCCCCGTCGAGCAGGCAATCGCCCGCCTGCAGGGCCTGGGCGGCACATCGGTAGGCAGCAGCGGCGGCGACAGCGCGCAAACGTCACGCGCCAGCCGCGGCCTGGATCCCAAGCTAATCGCCGATATCGAGCACCAGTACGGCTTCGACAAGCCCGCGCCTGAGCGCCTGTGGCTGATGCTCAAGCATTACGCCGTACTGGATTTCGGCAAGAGCTTCTTTCGCGGCGCCACGGTCACCCAACTGATCGCCGACAAGATGCCGGTGACCCTGTCGCTGGGCTTCTGGGCCACCTTGATCACCTATCTGGTGTCGATCCCTCTGGGCATCCGCAAAGCGGTGCGCCATGGCAGCCAATTTGACGTATGGAGCAGCACGGCGATCATCATCGGTTATGCCATGCCGGCGTTTCTGTTCGCCATGCTGTTGATCGTGGTGTTCTGCGGCGGCACCGGGGTCGACTGGTTCCCGGTGCGCGGGCTGGTGTCGGAAAACTTCGAACAGTTGACGCTGCTGGGCAAGATTGCCGATTACTTCTGGCACCTGGTGCTGCCGGTGACGTCCCTGGTGATCGGCGGCTTCGCAGCTTTGACCATCCTCACCAAGAACTCCTTCCTCAACGAGATCACCCGCCAGTACGTGGTCACCGCCCGGGCCAAGGGAGTGAGCGAACAGCGCGTGCTCTACGGCCATGTGCTGCGCAACGCCATGTTGCTGGTGGTCGCCGGCCTGCCCCAGGCCTTTATCAGCGTGTTCTTTGCGGGCTCGCTGCTGATCGAGGTGATCTTTTCCCTCGACGGCCTCGGCCGCCTGAGTTACGAGGCGGCTGTGGCCCGGGATTACCCGGTGGTGTTCGGCACGCTGTTCATCTTTACCCTGTTCGGGCTGCTGATCAAACTGGTGGGTGACATCTGCTACACCCTGGTCGATCCGCGTATCGACTTCGCCGCGAGGAATGCCTGATGTCGCGGCCTTCTGCATTCAAGCTGTCGCCCTTGGCGCGCCGTCGCCTGGACCGCTTCAAGCACAACCGCCGCGGCTGGTGGTCGCTGTGGCTGTTCGTCATCCTCTTCGGCCTGAGCCTGGGCGGCGAACTGATCGCCAATGACAAGCCGCTGGTGATGAAGCTGCACGACACCTATTACTTCCCGGTCTTCAAGCGTTACACCGAACAGGAGATCGGCGGGCTGCTGCCCTTCCAACCCGACTACCGCAGCGATTACGTGCGCCAACTGGTGACCAAGGGCGGTGGCTGGATGCTGTTCCCGCCGATCCCGTTCAGTGCCGACACGCCGAACTACGAGCTGAGCCGACCCTCACCCAGCCCGCCCACTGCGGTGAACTGGCTGGGCACCGATGATCAGGCCCGTGATGTGCTGGCGCGGGTGATCTACGGCGCACGGGTATCGATTCTCTTCGCCATCGCCCTGACCCTGATCAGCTCGCTGATCGGCATCGCCGCCGGTGCGCTGCAAGGCTTCTACGGCGGTTGGGTCGACCTGTTCGGCCAGCGCGTGCTGGAGGTCTGGTCCGGGCTGCCGGTGCTGTACTTGCTGATCATTCTCTCCGGCTTCGTCGAACCGGACTTCTGGTGGCTGCTGGGGATCATGGCGCTGTTCAGCTGGTTGACCCTGGTCGACGTGGTACGCGCCGAGTTCCTGCGCGGGCGCAACCTGGAATACGTCAAGGCGGCACGGGCATTGGGCTTGAGCAATGGCAAGATCATCGTCCGGCATATCCTGCCCAACGCCATGAACGCCACGCTCAGCTACCTGCCGTTCATTCTCACTGGCGCCATCTCGACCCTCACCGCCCTGGACTTCCTCGGCTTCGGCATGCCCGCCGGTAGCGCTTCGCTCGGCGAGCTGATCGCCCAGGGCAAGAACAACCTGCAGGCGCCTTGGCTGGGCTTCACTGCGTTCTTCACCCTGGCGGTGCTGCTGTCGCTGTTGGTATTCATTGGCGAGGCGTTGCGCGACGCCTTCGACCCCCGCGCCTAGATCAGGATATCGCTCTCGTGAAACAGCACGCCCAGACCGACCCAAGCGCCAATCTCATCGAGATCCGCGACCTGTGCGTGGCCTTCAACGGCCACACTGTGGTGCGCAGCCTGTGCCTGGACATTCACGCCGGCGAGTGCCTGGCGCTGGTGGGCGAGTCGGGCTCGGGCAAGTCGGTGACGGCCAATTCGATCCTGCAGCTGCTGCCACAAAATGGTCTGCACAGCACCGGCAGCATCCGTTATCGCGGCCAGGAGCTGCTCGGCGCCAGCGCGCGCACCCTGCAAGAGATCCGCGGCAACCGCGTGGCGATGATCTTCCAGGAGCCCATGACCTCGCTCAACCCCTTGCACAGCGTGCAAAAGCAGATCGGCGAAACGCTGCTGGTGCACCGCGGCCTGGCCGGCAAGGCTGCCCGCGCCCGCATCCTCGAACTGCTGGAACTGGTGGGCATCCACAATCCTGAACAGCGCCTCAAGGCCTATCCGCACGAGTTGTCCGGCGGCCAGCGGCAACGGGTGATGATCGCCATGGCGCTGGCCTGCGAGCCGGACCTGCTGATCGCCGACGAGCCCACTACAGCGCTGGACGTAACCGTGCAGCGCAAGATCCTGCACCTGCTCAAGGCCCTGCAACGGCGTCTGGGCATGTCCCTGCTGCTGATCAGCCATGACCTCAATCTGGTGCGCAGCATCGCCCAGCGCGTGTGCGTGATGAAGGCCGGCGAGATCGTCGAAATGGCCGAGTGCCATGCCTTGTTCGAGCATCCCCGGCATCCCTACAGCCGCATGCTCATCGACGCCGAGCCGGCAGGCGAAGCGCTGCCCCGTGACGAGCGCGAGGTGGTGTTGCAGGTCAAGGATCTGAAGGTCTGTTATGCCTTGGGTGGCGGGCTGTTTCGCAAGCCCTGGGAGCACATCAAGGCCGTCGACGGTATCGACCTCAGCGTGCAGCGGGGCAAGACGCTGGGTATCGTCGGCGAATCCGGCTCGGGCAAATCGACCCTGGGCCAGGCGATCCTGCGATTGCTGGACGCCGAGGGCGAAATCTACTTCCAGGGCCAGGCGCTGCACAGCCTCGATCAGAAACAGATGCGACCCTGGCGCAAACAGATGCAGGTGGTGTTCCAGGACCCGTTCGGCAGCCTCAGCCCGCGCATGTCAGTGGCGCAGATCATCAGCGAAGGCCTGGAAGTGCACAGCGAGATGAATGCCGGTGCCTGTGACGCCCAGGTGGTGCAGGTGCTGCGCGAGGTCGGCCTGGACCCGGAGACCCGCCACCGTTACCCCCATGAATTTTCCGGTGGCCAACGCCAGCGTATCGCGATCGCCCGGGCGCTGGTGCTCAAGCCGGCGCTGATCCTGCTCGACGAGCCGACCTCGGCGCTGGACCGCACGGTGCAGAAGCAGGTGGTGGCGCTGCTACGCCAGTTGCAGGAGCGCCATGGCCTGACCTATCTGTTCATCAGCCACGACCTGGCGGTGGTCAAGGCGCTGGCTCACGACGTGATCGTGGTCAAGGACGGCAGGGTCGTGGAGCAAGGCGCCAGCCACGACCTGTTCGATGCACCGCAACACCCCTATACCAAGGAGTTGCTCAAGGCGGCGGCGGTGCATTTGCATGCGCCGCATATCGATTGACGTTGGGACCACGTACACCCGTAGCGAGGGGGCTTGCCCCCGAAAAACTCTCGGCAACCCTGCCACATACTGACCCACCGCAGATCGGGGGCAAGCCCCCTCGCTACAGTGTGATTCAAGACATCAACGAATACACCAGCGCCGAAATCGCCACCAGGCCGACCGCCACCACAAACACGTTGGACATCGCGCCGCTATATTGCCGCATCGCCGGCACCTTGCGGATCGCGTACATCGGCATCAGGAACAGGATCGCCGCGATCACCGGGCCGCCCAGGGTCTCGATCATGCCCAGAATGCTCGGGTTCAGCGTGGCGACGATCCAGCACACCACCAGCATGAAGGCCGCGGTCATGCGGTCCAGGGCCTTGACGCCAGGGCGACGGCCGCTCTTGTGCACCAGGCCCTTGAAGCCCTCGCTGGCGCCGATGTAATGCCCCAGGAACGACTTGGCGATGGCCACGAAGGCAATCAGCGGCGCGGCGAACTCGATGGTCGGGTTGTTGAAGTGGTTGGCCAGGTACGACAGGATCGACAGGTTCTGCGCCTTGGCTTCGGCCAGTTGTACCGGGCTCAGGGTCAGCACGCAGCTGAACACGAAGAACATCACCATCGCCACCATCAGCACATGCGCACGGCCGAGGATCTGGCCGCTGCGCTCATCGGCATGCGCGCCGTGGCGGCGCTTCTGGTCGACGGCGAACGAAGAGATGATCGGCGAATGGTTGAACGAGAACACCATCACCGGAATCGCCAGCCACAAGGTGTGCAGGAACGCCGAGCCTGACGGCAGCTCGCCGGCAGTGGCGAGAATGCCGCCGGTCCAGTGCGGCACCAGAAACAGCGCCAGCAATGCCAGAGCGACGATGAACGGGTACACCAGCAGGCTCATGACCTTCACCGTGGCCTGCTCGCCGCAGCGCACGATGGCCAACAGCCCGAGGATCAACACCAGCGCCAGCACTGCACGCGGCGGCGGCGCGATGTGCAGCTGGTGCTCCAGAAAGCTGCCGACGGTGTTGGTCAGCGCCACGCTGTAGATCAGCAGAATGGGGAAGATCGCACAGAAGTACAGCAAGGTGATCAGCGCCCCGGCCTTGAGCCCGAAGTGCTCCTCGACCACTGCGGTGATGTCCCCGCCTTCGCGCCCGGACAACACGAAGCGCGTCAGCCCGCGGTGGGCGTAGAAGGTCATCGGCAACGCCAGAACCGCCAGGATCAGCAGCGGCCAGAAGCCCCCCAACCCGGCATTGATCGGCAGGAACAAGGTTCCCGCGCCAATCGCGGTGCCGAACAGGCCGAGCATCCAGGTGGTGTCCTGGCGGTCCCAGCGACTCAGTGCGGTCGGGGCCGACGCCAGGTGATCATCAACAACAGGGGCCTGCTCATGCATGCGGGACAACTCCAATCGCGAGACGGCTACAGCGCCAGGGCAGCAAAACCGCCCTGGCAGAAAAAGAGGGGCGCGATTGTGCCCTCATTGGGTGCGGTTGCAAAGCCTGAAGCGAGCAATGGCGCACTGTATGGGGGCAGATATGGCAGGGGGATTGCGGGATCGGGGGCAAGCCCCCTCGCTACACGGACCGGCGCCTGTGGCTCGCATCGCCGCCGCCCCCCCTGTAGCGAGAGGGCTTGCCCCCGAAAATGGCGCAAAAGTTGCTAGCAATAATCAATTTAAAGCTAGCCATAGGAAACGCCACAGTGCCCGCCCACGCCACCCGCGGCATCATCACCACGCCCCACCCCGACGCCAGCGCCATCGGCCTGCAGATCCTCGACGCCGGAGGCACCGCCATCGACGCGATGCTGGCGGCCAGTGCCATGCTCGGCGTGGTCTACCCGCACATGACCGGCATTGGCGGCGATGCGCTCTGGCTGCTGCATGATCGCCAGGTGCGGACCGTCATCGGCATTGGCCAGGCCGGCCAACGCTTGCCCGGTGCCGGCCGCATCGACCTGCGTGGCCCCAACGCCGTGGCCACCAGTGCCGGTGCGCTGGCCAGTTGGCAGACCGCCAAGCAGATCAGCGATCGGCAATGGCATTCGCGCCTGAGCTGGCAGGACCTGCTCGAAGACGCCGCCAGCACCGCGCAGGCCGGCGTGCCGGTCAGCGCTTCGCAGTTGTTCTGGCAAACCCGGCGTCAGGCGCTGATCGACACCCTGCCGGGCCTGCATGGCCTGTGCAAGGTCGACGGCCGCTGGCTGCGCGAGGGCGACATTCTGCGCCAGCCGGCGTTGGCCGACACCCTGCGCCACCTCGCACGCCGGGGCATCGATGACTTCTACCAGGGCGAACTGGCCCATGCTTTCGCCGAGCAGTTCAAGCGTCTGGACTGTGGTTTGACCCTGGCCGACCTGCAAGCGACCCGCGCCGACGAAGTGGCACCGATCAGCATCCGCTACCGCCAGGGCCAGCTGTACAACATCGCGCCGCCCTGCCAAGGCCTGTATACCCTGCAAGCGATGCAGGCGTTGAACGGCAAGGACATCGCCGGCACCGAGAACGGCAGCGCCCAGTACTATCACTGGCTGGTCGAGGCGATCAAACAGGGCCTGCTGCTGCGCAACCAGCAGTTGCATGACCCGGCCACCACGGCCTGGGATTACGCCGCCAGCCTGGCGCCAGCGCTGGGCCTGCAGCGGGCCGCGGCCATCGACGATCGGCACGCCGCGCCCTGGAACGAAGCAGGTCGCCCGGCCGATACCGCATGGATGGCCGCCACCGATAGCGAGGGCCGCACCGCGTGCCTGATCCAGAGCCTGTTTCACGATTTCGGCTCTGGCGTAGTGCTCGGCGACACCGGCGTGCTGTGGCAAAACCGCGCAGCCGGGTTCAGCGCCGACCCCACCCATCTCAACGCCTGGGCACCGGGCAAACGCCCAGCCCATACCCTCAACCCATCCTGCTACCTGGCCGACGACGGCGAGCGATTGTTCTTCGGCACCCAGGGCGGCGACGGGCAACCCCAGACGCAAATGGTGCTGGCCAGCCAGTTGATCGACTATTGCCAGCCAATCGAGCAGGCCCTGCGCACGCCGCGGTTCTTGCTGGGCCGCAGCTTTTTCGACGGCACCGACAACCTCAAGCTCGAAGCCGATATCGGTGCCGGGGTGATCGGCGAACTGGCGAGCATGGGCCACGATGTCGAAGCCATCGCGCCGCTCAATCCGTTCACGGGCATGGCCGGGGTCATCCGTATCGATGCCCAGGAGGGCAAACAGGCGCTGCACGACCCTCGCGGCCAGGGCAGTGCACTGGGGCAGGCCTGAGGTACGGTTTGCCCCGCAACCACAGCTGACGGATAATGCGCGATTGCACGCAGCCGGCCTGTTGTAATGGCCGTCCCAGAGGAAGACATGAGTTCCCCGATCGTTACCGCCAAGCAGCTCGAAGTCCAGCGCATCGTCGATGTCCTGTCTAAGGCCATCGCCCAGCATCGCTTGCGCCCCGGCACCCGTTTGGTGGAGGCGCAGATCGTCGAGACGCTGCAAGCCAACCGCAATCACGTCCAGGTGGCCCTGCAACGCCTGGCCATGCAACGCATCGTCACCATCGAGCCCAACCGCGGCGCGATGGTGTCGCAACCCAGCGCTCGTGAAGCACGGGAAGTCTTCGCTGCACGCCGGGCCATCGAGCGCGCGATCGTCGAGTGCATCACCCCGGCGATCATGTACAAGCAGCGCGAACGCGTCGCCCGGCACATGAGCAATGAACGCAAGGCCACCAGCGCCACCGACCGCCGGGAGATCGTGCGCGAGCTCAGCGAATTCCATCTGCTGCTCGGGGAGATCTGCGGCAATACCGTGCTCAGCGAGATCCTCGCCAACCTGATGGTGCGCAGCTCGCTGATCGTCGCCTTGTATCAACGCAACGACGTGCCGTCCTGCGCCTCGGACGAACACCAGCACATCATCAGCGCCCTGGAAGCCGGCGATCAGGCCCAGGCCATCGCGGTGATGCTCGAACACCTCGATGAACTCGAAGCGCAGTTGTCGCTGGAAGACAGCGTCGCGCCGGAGATCAACCTAAGGGATGCGCTGGCTGGGCTATAGCGATTGCGCCGCCTGCTGTAGCGGGGGGGCTTGCCCCCGAAAATAGTGCCGCCCATCGGGGGCAAGCCCCCTCGCTACAGGGCGCTGCGTGGTTTCAGCAGCCGTGGCCTATCGCGCACGAACGTCTGGCGCCCCCCTTTGAAGCCCATCAGCGGCGCCATCACTTCGGCGATCACCGCAGCGGCGGATGGCGCCGCGAATACCACGAAATCCGCCCGGCACCCCGGCGTCAGGCCATAGTCCCGCAGCCGCAGCAATCGCGCCGACTCCGATGACACCCAGCCCATGCAGCGCTGCAATTGCGCCGGGGTCGACAGCTGGCTGACGTTGGCGAACAGATTGGCCTGGCGCACCAGCGAAGCGTCGCCGTACGGGGTAAAGGGATTGCCCAGGTTATTGGTCGATACCGAGCAGGTCACCCCGCATTGATGCAGGGCCTCCAGCGGTGCCAGCCCTCTAGGGCGGTTATGAAAGTGCTCGCGCCCGCCCAGAAACAGATCGGTGGACGGCAAACAGGTCACCTGCACCCCGGCCTGCGCCAACTCCAGCCCCAGCGTATGCAGTTGCTCGCGGGGCAACACCGACAGCTTGGTCACATGCCCCACCGTCACCCGCCCGCCCCAGCCGTGCTCGCGGGTACAACGCAGCACTTCGTGCAAGGTCATGCCAGCGGGATCGAGGTCGAAGTCCAGATGAAAATCCAGATCGCAGTCGTAACGCCGCGCCAGTTCGAACAACCGACGGATCTGCCCATGGGCATCGCTGTCGGTGTAAGGGCAACCGCCCAGCACATCGGCGCCCTGCTCCAGCGCCTGGCACAGCAGCGCCTCGGTGCCGGGATTGTTGAGCAGGCCCTCCTGCGGAAACACGCAGATTTCCAGGCTCAACGCCCAGGCGAAGTCGGCCTGCAAACGGCGCACGGCATCAAAGCCGATCAGGCCGATCTGCGGATCGATCTCCACATGGGTGCGCATGTGGGTGGTGCCCTGCACGATGGCCTTCTCCAGCACCGAGGCGCCGCGCTGGTAGACGTCCTGCTCGGTGAAATCGGCCTTGGCCAGACGCGTCTGCTCGATCGCTTCAGCCAAGGTGCCGGCGACCAGGCTGCAGCGTTCGAGGATGCAGGCCTTGTCCAGATGGATATGGGTTTCGATCAATCCGGGCAGCACCAGCTGCCCTTGCAGGTCCAGCACTCGCCAGGGCAGATCGGTCGGCAGCGTCTCGACGAAATAGCCATCCAGCACGTACAGGGTGTCGCGGCCGTCTTCGAGCCGCGCGTTGATCAGTTTCAGTGCGTTCATGCTTGCGCTCCTTGCCGTGGTCCGCCCTGCCCTTGAGCTTGCCCTTGAGCCAGCTCTTGAGCCAGCTCTTGAGCCAGCTCTTGACCCTGCTCTTGACCTAGATAGGCCGCCTCCAACGACGGATCATTGCGCAATTGGGCGGCGCTGCCGGCCTTGACGATGCGGCCGTTCTCCAGCACATAGGCGCGGTCGGCCACCTGCAAGGCCAGGTTGGCCATCTGATCGACCAGCAACAGCGTCACCCCTTCATCGCGCAGCCGCGCCAGGGCGTCGTAGAGTTCGCCGATCATCGCCGGCGACAAACCCAGGGTCGGTTCGTCGAGCAGCAGGATGCTCGGCTTGGCCATCAGCCCGCGGCCGACCGCGACCATCTGCTGCTCGCCACCCGACAGCACCCCCGCCGGGCTGTCGAGGCGCTCGCGCAACCGTGGGAAGCGCTGCAGGATCGCTTCGATCTCGGCCTCGGTGTCGACCGCATCGCGACGTGAGTAGGCACCGAGCAGCAGGTTGTCGCGCACACTCAGCTCAGCGAACACCTGGCGCCCCTCCGGCACCAGTGCCAGGCCAAGCCCGGCGATGGTGCTGGCATCGCTGCGGGCGATCTCGCGGTCGTCCAGCACAATGCTGCCAGCGCTGGCGGGATGCAGCCCGGCCAGGCACTGCAGGATGCTCGACTTGCCGGCACCGTTGGCGCCGAGAATGGCCACCAACTCGCCGGGGTTGACCACCAGATCGAGGTTGTCCACCACCGGCGCGGCGCCGTAGTCGATGCTCAAGCCCTTGATGAACAGACGCGCATCGCGGCTGCCATCCCAAGGCTGCGTGCGGGGTGTCGCCTGGTAAGTGGTGCCGCCTAGATAGGCGGCAATCACCTGCGGGTTGTTGCGCACCTCGTCGGGCGTACCCCAGGCGATCGGCTTGCCGGCATCGAGCACCAGCAAACGCTCGGACACCGCCATCACCAGCGGCATGTCGTGCTCCACCAGGATCACCACTAGGCCATAGCCCGCCAAGGTGCGCAACAGCTCGGCCAAGCGGTCAGTGTCCTGGCGTCCAAGACCGGCGGCAGGCTCGTCGAGCAGCAGCACGCCGGGCCCGCTGGCCAAGGCTCGGGCGATTTCCACCAGGCGCCGATCGACATGGGGCAAGTCCTGCGCGGCGATGTTGACTGCGCCGCGATAGCCCACCAGTGCCAGCAGGTCGAGGGCCAACTGCTGACGCTCGGCGCTGGCCACCTGCAAGGGCCGACCCAGGCGCCCGCGCTGCATGGCCACCAACAGGTTTTGCAGCACCGTCAATTCGCCGAACAGCTGGGCAGTCTGATAGGTCCGCGCGATGCCGGCGCGGGCGATCTGCCACGACGCCAGCCCGGCCAACTGCCGGCCCAGCTCGATGCGCCCGCTGTCCGGCCGGTAAAAGCCACTGATGAGGTTGAGCACAGTGCTCTTGCCCGCGCCATTGGGGCCGATGATGCTGGTGACACTCCCGGCCGGGGCCTCAAAGCTGACATTCTGCGCCGCCTGCACCCCGCCGAAGCGGATACCGATGGCCTCGACGTTCAGCCCGCTCGGCGTTCGCCCATTGGCAAAAAAAGCGGCCAGGCGCTCAAGGTCGGGCGCCGCAGGGGCGTAGGCCGGTCGAGGCCGCCACCAGCGCCTGGCCAGGGCGCCCAGCAGGCCTTGCGGAGCCAGCCACAGCACCGCCAGCAGCAAGATCGAAAATATCAACAAGCGGTATTCGGCAAAATCCGCCAGCAACTCCGGCAACAAGACGATCAGCAATGCCCCGACCAAGGGCCCGAACAGCGTACCGCTGCCGCCGACGATCACCGCCAGCACGAACAGGATCGACTGGCTGAACGGAAACGAATCCGGGTTGATGAACATCATCAACGGCGCCAGCAGCGCGCCCGCCACCCCGGTCAGCCCAGCCGACAAGGCGAAGGCCAGGGTCTTGGTGTGGATCGGGTTGAAACCCAGCGAACGCGCGGCGATTTCTGCGGCGTTGACCGCCTGCATCGCCTGGCCCCAGCCACTGCGGCGCAGGCGCAGGAACCCCGCCAGCGCCAACACCATCATCGCCACCGCCACCAGCGCCATGCCCACAGCCGGGTCCAGCGCGCCGAAACTCGGCAGCGGGATGCCCATCAGGCCGTTGGAGCCGCCCGTCACGTCACGCCACTCGATCAAGCTGTGGTGGGCGACGAAGGCGAAGGCAATGGTGATCATCGCCAGGTACGGGCCCTTGACCCGCAGTGCCGGAATCGCCAGCAAGGCCCCAAGCGCGGCGCAACCCAGGAGCGCGACCAGCATCGCCAGCGGCAGCGACCAGCCGGCCAGGGTCAACAGCGCGCAGACATAGGCGCCGATGGCATAAAAGGCGATATGCCCGAAGGACATCTGCCCGCTCAGGCCGATCAGGATATTCAGCCCCACGCCCACCACCGTGGCCAGCGCGCACAGGGTGAACACCAACAAGGAGTAGCTGTCGAGCAGGAACGCGGTGACCGCGCTCGCCACGCCCAGGGCGAGGATGCCCAGCGGCGCCAGAGAAGATCGTGCAGTGCTCATACTTTCACCCGCGTCTTGATGCCGAACAAGCCGTCCGGGCGTATTGCCAGCGCGACGATCACCAGGGCGAACGTCAGAATCTGGGTAAAGGCCGAGCCGAAATACAAGGTCACCAGCGCCTCCACCACACCGAACAGCAAGCCCGCCGCGAACACTCCGCCCGCACTGGACACGCCACCGAGAATCGCCACCGCAAAGGCCTTGAGGCCGAACAGCGTGCCCATCTCCGCGCTGACGCTGAACAACGGCGCAATCAGCAGCCCGGCCACCGCGGCGAACAGCGTCGACAGCGCAAAGGCCACGGCGATCACGCGCTTGACCTTGATGCCCATCAGCGTCGCCGCCTTGGGGTTCTGCACGCAGGCTTCGAGCACCTTGCCCAGGCGCGTGTAGCGGCGCACCAGCCACAGCGCCAGGGCCATGGCGCCGCCCACCAGCGGGATCAGCAACTGCATGAGCCCGACATTGCTGCCCAGCCATTGCCATTGCACCTCGGCCAGCGCGCTGACGAACCGGCGCGGCTCCTTGCCGAAGGTGAACAGCGTGAGGTTGTCCACCAGCATGCCGCCGGCCACCGTCGCCATCAGCCAGGCTTGCGAGCCCCGCGCATGAAACGGACGCACCAGAAAGCGCTCGATGATCAGCCCGTACAGCGCCGCCAGGGCCAGGGTGGCCGGCAGCATCAACCACCACGGCCAGCCCCAGGTGACGCTGAAGCTGTAGCCCAGCACCGCGCCGAGCATCATGGCGCTGCCCTGGGCGAAGTTGACCGTGCGGGACACCACATAGGTGATGTGAAAGCCCAGGGCCAGCAGCGCGTACATGCTGCCCAGGCCCAGGCCGGTGAGAAGTGTGGCGGTGATCATGGCAGGCTCCTGCGCAAGCGATGGACGACCGCAGTCACGGCGCGACCGGCACGATCTGGTCGCCGACGAAGTGGGCGAACACGTAGTCCTGCGGGCCCAGCGCGTCATGGCGCTCAGCACTGAACGGCTGCTGGTAGGTCTTGATCAGGCCGTCGTAGGCGCCGATGCCATAAAAGCCGTCGCGCACTGCCGGCCCATCGGTGCTGCCGGCCTTGGCGATCGCCAGGGCGCTGAGGTGCAGGGCGTCGTAGGCGTTGGCGATACCGACTGCCGGAGTCACATCACCGAGGGACCTGATCTCGGGGTACTTGGCCTTGAGCGCGGTGAGCACGGCATCGCCACGGGGGCTGTTGTGCTCGGTGAACACGTAGGTCTGGATGAAGTGCACACGCCCGGCGTTGGGGCCGGCCAGCTCACCGAAGCGCCCGCCCGCTGGCCCCCAGTGGGACACCACCGGCACCTGCCAGCCCATGCGATCGAGGGACTTGACCACCTGCGCCGAGGGCCCGACGTTGCCCACCAGCAACAAGCTGTCGGCACCGGCTTCCTTGAGCCGCGTCAGTTGCGGCACCACGTCCAGATCGCTGTCCTGAATGCGCTCGACCCCGGCGCTGCTCAAGCCACGCTTGTCCAGGGCGCGCTTGAAGCCTGCCTCGTTGGATTCGCCCCATGGATTGTTGATCAGGATCAACCCGGGGTGCTGCATGTGCTGGGTGCGGGTGCCGTAGTCCACCAGCGCTTCGTCGACCCGCTCATCCACCGCGGAAACACGGAACACGTAATTGTCCTTGGCGCCGTTCTCGGTGATTTTGGTGCCCGCGGCCCAGATCCCCATGAACGGCACTTTCAGCTGATTGGCCAAGGGCACGATGGCCAGCGACACCGGGGTGTCGAGGCCACCGAAGAGAATGCTGACTTTTTCCCGCTGCACCAGTTCCCGGGCCGCCAGCATGCCCTTGGACGGGTTGCTCTCGTCGTCGCGGCGCACCAGTTCCAGGGGGCGACCCAACACGCCGCCTTGGGCGTTGACCTCGTCGATCGCCAGGCTCAGGCCGCGGGTCAGCGCTTCGCCCGACTTGGCCGACTGCCCCGACAGCGCAGCGACCAGCCCGACCTTGATCGGCTCCACGGCCCAGGCGTTGCCCGCCAGGCTGATGCCGACACCCACCACCATGGCCAACAGCGGGCGCTTGCGGCGGCTTGTGTTCGAAAGCGGATTCGACGATGAAAACATTTTTATTTCTCCTGATTGCTAGCACTTGTACGATCTTTGCTAGCAAACCGGATGCCAGTTGCGCATCGCCGGGTTTTTCCGCATTGCGGGCTTAAAACCAAGCAAGATCTGCCCCGTTAGCGTGCGCCGCGCACCATATGCAAGCAAACTTATCAAGGAGCGACAGCATGACCGCCATACATCCCGCCGTATTGATTGTTAGCAATTTTCTCGAAGCCTCCATGGCCCCTGACCCGGTGCGCGCCGCCACCTTCATGGCCCCCGACGTGGTCATCACCTTTACCGGCGGGCGCGCCATGCCCGCCCCGCAAACGATCACCGCCTTCAACGGCGCCCGTTATACCTGGGTAAAAAAACAGATAGGCCAATACGACTGGATGGAACGCGACGGCGTGACCGTGGTGTATTCCAACGGCACCCTGTACGGGCAATGGCCTGATGGCCGAGCGTTCGCAGGCAATCGCTACCTGGATCGCTATGAGGTGCAGGACGGTTTGATCACGCGCATGGATGTGTGGAACGACAGCGCGGAGTGGATCCTCGAGCCGTCGATCAATCGCCAGGCGTGAAGCCCGGCCACCCACGGTGCTCGGCAGCGCCACCGTGGGTGTTCACCGCCAGTTCGCTAGGGGGCAAGGTCCTTGCCGGGTTTGTAGAACACGAACTTGTCGGTCTGCGCGGTGCGCACATAGCGCTTGAAGCTCTCCGGCGACAGGCGCTTGTCGTGGAAGTACAGCGCGCCGTTGGTGCGGTCCTGCAACTGCTGATTCAGCGCCTTGCGGGCGACCTCCTTGGCATCCACGTAGCGATCCTCCTCCACCACCTGGTCGGAGCGGCCGTCGCACCACCAGGAGAACTGGCAGTTCTTCTTGTGTGCATCCTGCTTGACCACGCCGCACACGGTGTCGGCAAAACCTTCATGGCCAAGACGGTTGAGCACCACATTGGCAACCGCTTCCATGTCCTGCGCGTTGCCGCCCTTGGCCTCCCAATAAATCGTGCGCGACAGGCAGGTAATGGCATCGTCCACTGATTCCTTGCCCTTTGGATCGACCGCCTGCACCTCGGCCTTGGTGATGGTATCGGCCTTGGGCACGGGCGCCTCGGGCTGTGGTGAAGCGGCGTTCTGCTCCAGGGTTTCGGCCTTGTGCAGGGCCTTGCCGGGGTCGGCAGTGGCGTCGGCGGCCACAGCGCAGGATGAAGCGATGGATAACACGAGGACACATAGAACGCTGGCGGGGTAGCCCATGGTTGACCTGCTCTTGATGGCAAATTTCAGGGAGTACAGCCATACCATGGTTGCAGGCAATGCGCCACCACCTCACCCGTCGGCAGAAAATCCGCACTCAGCGCAACGGGCGAAAAAACTCGCGGATATCGTCGGCCAGCAATTGCGGTTGCTCCAGCGCCGCAAAGTGCCCGCCCTTGGCCTGCGGGCTTCAATGCCGTACATCGAAACGGCGCTGCAACCAGCTGCGCGGCGGCATCGGCAACTCACCCGGGAACAGCGCCACGCCCAGCGGCACTTCGACCCACTGCCCGGAGGTGAACTGCAACGGCCGCTGACCGCCCTCCACGTATTGGCGCAACGACGAGCCGATGCAACCGGTCAGCCAGTACGAGTTCAAGCCTCGCGCGCTGCCGGTTTGGCCCGCAGCAAACTGAGCGTCAACAACAGCGCCACGAACATCACCACGCCGCCCGCTCCTAGGCTCGCCTCGATCGCCACGCGGTACAGCTCGGTCAACTGCGCCATCTGCGTCGGCGAGCCACTGACCTCGCCCAGCCCTTCGAGCAGGTTGATGTGCTGAAACTGCTCCGGCAGCCGCGCCAGTTCACGATTGAGGGTAAAGCTCATGATGCCGCCCGCAGCCGCCACCCCCAGCGCACCGCCCAGGGAGCGGCAGAACGACATACCGGCGGTTGCCGCGCCCATCACTGCACTGGGCACCGAGTTCTGCACGATCACCGTGGCGTTTGGCATGCCGATGCCCATGCCGATACCGAGCACGCCCATGGTCACGAAAAAATACGCCGCGCCCATCTGCAGGTGCGCCCACACCAGCAGCAAGGTCAGCCCCAGGCACTCCAGGGCGACGCCCACCACCAGCAGTTGAATGAAATTCTGCCGCCTGGCGGAGAGCCAGCCACCGATCAGCGAGCTGATCAGTAGCATCGCCACCTGGGGCAAGGTCATGAAGCCCGATTCGGTCGGCGTTTGATGCAACACTGCCTGAAAGTACAGTGGCATGAACACCAGCGAGCCCATCATCGCGAAGGACATCGCCGCCGTGGCCGCCACCGCCACGCTGTAACGTCGATTGGCGAACAGCGCCGGGTCGATGATCGGCTCTGCGGCGCGGCGCTCGATGCGATACAGCAGGCCGAAGCCGACAAAGGCGATCACCCCCAGCAGCACCATCACCGCGTTGCCCAGTTGCTGAGCCAGCGATGACGCATGGGTCAGCAGCAACAACGCCGAGGTCGCCATGCACAACACGATCGCGCCCTTGTAGTCGATGGCCACGCGGGCCTGACGCTGCAAGGTCGGTACGTTGAGCATCAACCCAAGCATCGCCAGACCGCCCAGCGGCACGTTGATATAGAACACCCAGCGCCAGGTGAAATGGGCGGTGATGAACCCGCCCAGCAATGGGCCCGCCGCGCTGCTGATGGCGAACGCGGCGGAAAACAGCCCCTGGTAGCGCCCGCGCTGGGACGGTTCCACGGCGCGGCCGAGGACGATCTGCGACAGCGTCATCAACCCGCCGGCACCCAGCCCCTGCAAGCCACGAAACGCGATCAACTGCCCCATGCTGCTCGCCAGCCCGCACAACGCCGAAGCGCCGACGAACACGCCGATGCTGAGCAAAAACAACCGCCGCTGACCATAGAGGTCGGACAGCTTGCCGTACAACGGCGTGCTGATGGTCGAGGTGAGCATGAAGATCGTCACCACCCAGCTCATCGCCTCGAGGCCGTCCATCTCCCGGGCGATACGGGGCAACGCGGTGGCGACGATGCTCTGGTCCAGCGCCGCGAGAACCATGGCGACCATCAGTGACAGCATCAACCAAACGCGACCAGGTGCCGGCGTGGCGGCGGGAGGGGGAACGACGGCGGGGTTTTCCGGGAGCGACACACTAGCCTCTTGCAGGTCGGCCCGCACGACGACGGGCAAAAGGCTATTTAGCCTGATGCGCGTGGGGGTGAACAGGGCGACGGGGCAATCTCCTTATTGTCTGCACATTCCCCAAGGCCCAAGCGCTCGAGCCGACGCCAGCGCCTCACCCCTCGGCCATCACCCGATCGCGCCCTGCCCGCTTGCCCTCGTACAGCAAGTGGTCGGCCCGGCTCAGGGCATCACGAAACGCCTCGCCGGGCGCCATGGTCGCCACCGCCGCGGTGGCCGTGACCTGCAACGGCTGCGCCAGGCCCTCGCCCATCTCCGTGACCTCACCCGCGTCGGCACGGATGCAGGCCAGCACTCGCTCGGCCACCACCACAGCATCGGCGGTGGATGTCCCTGGCATCAGCACCAGAAACTCCTCGCCGCCCCAGCGCGCGGGCATATCGGTAGCGCGGATGCTCGTCGCGATCGCCTGGGCCACGCGTTGCAGCACGACATCGCCGACATCATGACCATGGGCGTCGTTGATCAGCTTGAAATGGTCGATATCGAGCATCAGCACCGACACCGTCTGCTGATGCCGCTGCGCGCCCAACTGCCGCACGCGCTGCATGATGCGCCGGCGGGTATAGAGGTTGGTCAGGCTGTCGGAATGGGCCGTCAGGAACAGGTTCATCTGCATCTGCAAACTGAAGCTCACCGACAGCGCCGCAGAGCGCAACAGCAACCCGGTAGCGGCCACGGCGTTGAGGATCCCGAAGATGTCCATCAATGTCGGGCTGATCTGTGCATCACGGCCCATGTAACGGCGCCCGGCAAAACCGCCGACCACCACCAGCATGATCGCCACGTTCAGGCACACCCGTAGCGCCCTCGCCCGCTGGAAACTGAACGCGACCACCGGCACCACACAGAACACGAACAGATAGAAATTGCTCTCCCAGCCCAGCACCCACGTGGCGAGCATGGCATGGGCGATGATCTCCACGCCCATGAGCATCCCTGCCAACCGGAATCGTTGCTGCTTGATCGCTTTGAAGCACCACACGTACACCAGCACACTCACGGCATTACCGAGGAACATCACCGGCACCTGCACGAACAGGAACAACACGAACAGCACCACGTGGATCGCGAACGCGAATCGCACGATGGTAAGGATGTGCTGCCAATACTGCACCGTAGCCTCGTAAAGCACCTGGGCGCGGTCGTCGTCGGAAAGGCTGTTCATCAAGGCAATCTCAGGGTACAGGCGGGCACGCGCCGGCGCGGAATCGAAAGTTCCACTCAAAAAGGTGTATCGGCCAAGGCGGTTGGAGCTTGATGGCGATCCGACCGGTAACTTCGCAGTCGGGGGGCAAGGCGGGCGCGATTTTGACTCGGGCGTCGACAAACAGCGAGCATCGGATTGGCTTTTTTTACCTCAACGATGGCTTGAAGTGATCCTCCATCGCGCCGATCCCCTACGACCTGCATGAATGCCACAGTGCCGGCCCCTGAGCCTTGATTGTCAAGAACCGGCCTGGAGATGAAATTTTCTGGTGCCGTGGGAGCCGGCTCCAAGGAGTGGTTCGCCCAAAGCAAGCGGATGTTGCATGCTCGCCGCAGGGCAAGATCAGCCCGGAAAACATGCCTCAGAAAAAATTGCAGATACCTTTGCCGTTATCTTTCGCATCGGTACTCGGCCAAGGCCCGAAGCCGCTTTGGGCAGTGACATTGGAGATCGAACGATCCTGGAGCATGGGGTATTTGGCCTTGAGTTTGGCGATCGACTCGGCATGGTCGATGTTCGAAAGGCAAAACGTCAGCGCGTTCGCATAGAAATCCCCGATATAGGCGATCTCACCGGGCTTGACCGTAAACACGATCGGCGCGGGCGCGGGTTTGGAGGTGCCTGCATAGAAGTGATAACGCCAGCCCTTGATTTCGTACTGCCCGGCCGGGACTTCATACATGAAAAAATTGCCAAGCAAGTTGGGCGGCGGCAAATCGTCTCCACCGCCGAGCGTCTGCAGTTGCAGCGCCGTGGCCGGCTCTGTTGCCTTGACGACATAAACTTCCAACCCATGGGGCTGAGTCAGAAAACCCTCGGTGATAGAGCCGATCAACACCGCCTTGGTCGGGTCCGGCGCAGTCTTGCCATCATAGCGGGGGTAGGTCGTCGCACAGGCAGACAGCACTGCGCTCAGGACGACGATTGCCATCCAGGCAAAAGGGGTGATTCTCGTGTTGCGTAGCATTTGATAGTCCTTGTCTCGAATATCCTGGAAGATCCTGAGCGCCATGCTCTACCGAGATGCATTGCCTCGGTGGCAACCACAGCAGCCGACCGCACCGCAGCCAACCCGCGCACCCGACCCAGCGCCCTAAGGCGCTGAGGCGTGGACGCCTTGCTTGCCTTGTTTGGCAATGGTCGCCAGCGCGGCACCCTTGATCAGTAATATTACGGCCGCGATATTATTGAGCCACTATTCTGACGTCAATGTTTTGCTGCAAATCGTATCGAAAAGGTTACGCGTCGCCGCCCAAAGGGACCGGGCGATCCGCGTGTTTCCAATACCAGCCTTCAAGTCGCTCGATGGCGCTGCACGCACAACACCGCCTGCCGCGTCAGCTGATCCAGATGCCGGTCCCGCTGCTTCTCGGCATCGGCCATCGCGCGCTTGCCATGCTGCTTGAGCAGGTAGGCATGAATCTGTTGTACCTCAAGGCTGCGGTAGATCGGTGCGATGTCCAGCAGCGGGATCAGCCCATGGGTGGCGTGGTCGCGGGTATTCATCAGCACCTGCGGACCGCGGGCGCCAAGCACCTGAAAGCCCAAGGCCTCGAACGTCAGCACCTTGCCCGGGTGGCACGCCAGTTCGGCATGGGGGTAACGGGCAGTCATGGCGTCGACCAGCCGGCGGGCGATGCCACGGCGACGATGCCCCTGGCTTACGGCCAGATAGGCCAGCGCGCAAGCCTCGGTGTCGTCCTTGACGGGCAGGTACAGCGCAAACCCGAGCACCGTGTCCGGGTCGTCTGGGTCGCAGGCGGTGAGCAGTTCGGCGGGAATGCCCTTGGCGCCGTCCATGCCGTCGAGATACAGGTGCACCTCGAAGCCCACACCGTATTGATAGAGGTTGTACAGCGGGTTGCTGGGGGCGATGGCGACGCTGCTGATGTCGGTGAGGTTGTCGACCACCATATGCAGGATCTGGCTTTTGACCGATTCGGCCGGGGTGGCGAGGTAATGGTTGAGGCTGTACATCAGGGGAGCGGCTCCGGGAGGCAGGACAGGCCGGGGCATGATAACCCGATCGCCGAGCAACTGTAGCGAGGGGGCTTGCCCCCCCAAACCTGGTCAGTCCGCACGTGCGTCGCTGACTGGGCCAATCGGGGGCGAGCCCCCCCGCTACATTGGGTTGGCTCAGCTCTTCTTGGTGTGTTCGGCGCTCAGTTTGTAGAAAGTCGCCGCGCCGCCTTCGGTGGCATAGCCGGTGTTGTCCTGGGTGTAAACGCCCGCCTTGAAGTACAGGGCCTTGGGCGCCCAGCTGCTGTCGACCTTGGAGCTCCATTGATAGTTGAAGGCGTTGACCGTCAGGTTGCCCGAAGGCGTCAGGTGGATGGTGTAGGTGAAGCGCTGGTTCATCGGCACCATCTGCGCCACGGTGATCACCGTCGGCTCGGCGTCCGGGGTCAGGCGATATTTGACGACGATATTGCCCAGGCGCTTGGCATCCTTGTACTGGTATTCGAGCTTGAGCATCGGCTCGGTGCTGCCGAAGCAGTGGATCTGGCCAATGACGATCTTGCCGGTCGAGGGCACCTGATTGACCGCCACCGCGGCGCGCAGCATGTTGTCGGCGTCGGCGTATTTCCAGTTGTTGACGCTGCCATCGGCCTTGGTCTCGCGCAGTTCGGTGCGCGGGTACACAGCGTTGGCGGTCTTGCTGCCGGTGACCGGCGCCCAGAAGAACAGCGTGTCGCCCGATTTGAAGTAGCCATCGGTGTAGCCGCTGACCAGTTGCGGGGTGTTGATGGTGACCGACGGGGTGCCGACGGGGATGCTCAGGTTCCAGGTATCGAGTGCGATCATGATTGACTCCAAAGGGGGCGCGTTTAGCCGTTGAACGGTCAGGCTGAGTGCCCACCGTTTGGTCAATGCTGTTATCGGCGCTCCGGCCCGGAGCTGAAACGGTAATGCCATATGAATGACGCCGGTAAATTGGCATGCGAACGCAAGGCCAGTATTACGCTATCAGCGCCTCATTTCGGGCCGCGAAACCCTATCCAATCCCGCTGCACCTCTGCGCCCACCCCCACCGCCAAGCAATTGGCAGACACCCGTCAACGCAGATGAAAAATAATTCAGTCATCAAGGCTGTTTCCCGACCAGCGGTATTCCAACCCGTGCGGTGATGACCCGCGCATGGCCGATTTCCACGCGCCCCTTAAGCTTGCGCCATACTTTCCGATACATTTGTAGACGCCTGCCAACACCCAACGCCATTGCCGCCGAGACCTCACATGTTGATCGCGCCCCATCCCGCCAATGAAGAAGCTCGCTTGCGTCTGTTGCGCAGCCTCGGTGTACTCGACACGCCGCCGGAAGAAGACTTCGATCGCATTACCCGGGTCTCCGCCGAGCTGCTGCAGGTACCCATTACTCTGGTGTCGCTGGTGGATGCCAATCGCCAGTGGTTCAAGTCCAAGATCGGCCTGGAGGTATGCGAGACCTCGCGGGACATGGCGTTCTGCGCCCACGCCCTGCATGTGCCGGACATTCTGTTGATCGAAGACGCCACCCTGGACCCGCGCTTCAGCGACAACCCGCTGGTGGTGGGTTTTCCGCATATCCGCTTTTATGCGGGCGTGCCACTGCGCAGTGACGAAGGCCTGGTGCTGGGCACCCTCTGCGCCATCGACACCCGGCCCCGCGATCTGACGCAAAAGGCCCTGGCGGCGTTCAAGGACCTGGCCCGGGTGGTGGAGCGCGATCTGCTGCAACGCAGCGTCACCCAGGACATGCGAATGGTCTGGGAGGATGACCGTCAGGCCAAGGTGCTCAGTGAGGCGCGCTTCGCGCTGGTGTTCCAGCAAACGCCCTGCGGCAAGGCCATTGTTGACCTGCAAGGGCGTTTCAGCGCGGTCAACCCCAAGCTCTGCGCCATCACCGGCTATGCGCATGAAGAATTGCTCAAGCTGACCTTCGCCGAGATCACCCACCCGGATGACCTGGAAAAGGACCTGCTCAACGTCGCCGATCTGCTGTTCGGTCGACGCACCAGCTACGCCTTGGAAAAGCGCTACATCCGTCGCGACGGCACCCCGGTGTGGACCGAGTTGAACGTGTCGCTGGTGCGCAACGAAAAGGGCGAGCCCGATCACTTTATCGCCGTGATCCTCGACATCACGGATCGCAAGCGCGGTGAAGAGGTGCTGCGCAACTACCAGCAGGAACTGGAAAGCAAAGTCGCCGAGCGCACCCGCGAGCTCAACGCCAGCCGCGAGACGCTGCAGGCGATCGCCGACAACATGCCGATCCTGATCGCGCACATCGATCGCGATCTGCGCTATCTGTTCAACAATGAGGTGTATCGCCAAGTGTTCGGCGTCGATCCGGCCTCCCTGCGCGGCAAGTACGTCAAGGATTTACTGGCGCCGGAGTTGTTCGCCGAGCTGCTGCCCAATTTCCAGCGTGCCCTCGCTGGCGAGCGGATGGTGCATGACGGCCTGATCTATAACCTCGAACAGGGGCGGATCTGGAGCGCGACTTACGTGCCCGATGTGCGTGGCGACGAAGTGGTGGGCTTTTACGTGATGTCCCAGGACATCACCGAGCGCACCCGAGTGGAGCGCAATCTGCGCGACAAGGCGATGCTCGATCCCCTCACCGAACTGCCTAACCGCCGGGCGCTGCACGAGCATCTGGAACGGGCGATCAATCAGAGCGCCCATTCGCCCGAGCCCTTCGCGCTGTTCTTCCTCGACCTGGACGGCTTCAAGGCGGTGAACGACCAGCACGGCCATGACGCCGGTGACGCGTTGCTCAAACAGGTGGCCGCGCGCCTTGAGCACACGGTGCGCAGAGGCGATTTCGTCTGCCGTTTGGCGGGCGACGAGTTCGTGGTAGTCGCCCATGGCGTGCCGGGGCCGGAGATCGCCGGGCGTATTGCGGAGAGCATTTGCGCGGCGATCGCTACGCCCTTTGAACTGAGTCAGGGCGCCGTGAAGATCGGCACCAGCCTGGGCATCGCCCTCAGCCCAGCGGCGGGCAATATTGCCGCCGAGACCTTGCTGACCCATGCCGATAACGCCATGTATGAAGCCAAGCGTCGTGGGCGCAATGGCTATCGATTCGCCGGCGGGGATTGATCGGCAGGGGTTTCAGGACTCGATCATCGCGGTGATCCGCGCGCTCAGCGCATCGAGGCCGAACGGCTTGGTCATGACCTGCATGCCGGGGTCGAGATGGCCGTGGTTGAGCACGGCGGATTCGGCATAGCCGGTAATGAACAGCACCTTCAGCTCGGGCCGCGCGACCCGCGCCGCATCGGCCATCTGCCGACCGTTCATGCCGCCCGGCAAGCCGACGTCGGTCACCAGCAGGTCGATGCGCATGTCCGAATTGAGTACCTCCAGACCGCCGGCGCCGTCGGCCGCCTCCACCCCGTGATAGCCCAGTTCGCCGAGCACTTCGGTCACCAGCATGCGCACCGTGGGCTCGTCATCGACCACCAGCACGGTCTGCCCTACCGCCACGACCGGCTCGCTGGTCGGTTGCAGCGGCGCTTCGCCCAGCGGCAGCTCACCCAGGTGGCGCGGCAGGAACAGACTCACCTCGGTGCCCTCGCCCACCTGCGAGCGAATCTTCACCTGGCCGTGGGACTGGCGCGCGAAGCCGTAGATCATCGACAGCCCCAGCCCGGTCCCTTGACCGATCGGCTTGGTGGTAAAGAACGGATCGAAAGCCTTGCTCAGCACCGCCGGGGCCATGCCGGCGCCGCTGTCCTGCACGCTGAGGCACAGGTACTCGCCAGTTGGCAGCCCCAGCGCCGCGGCCTGAGGCGCCTCCAGCACCCGGTTGCAGCAGTCGATGACCAGGCGACCGCCGTCGGGCATGGCATCGCGCGCATTGATGCACAGGTTGAGCAGGGAGTTTTCCAGCTGCCCGGGATCGGCATGGGTAATCCACAACCCCTGCGCCGCGCTGCAAGCCAGGGCGATATTGGGGCCCAGGGTGCGGCGGATCAGCTCTTCCATGCCGCGCACCAGCTCATCGAGACGTACGGGCCGGGGTTCCAGCGTTTGCCGGCGGGAGAACGCCAGCAACCGGTGGGTCAGCGCCGCTGCGCGCTTGGCCGAAGTCTGCGCGGCGCCGATATAGCGCTCGGCCTCGCTGAGGCGACCTTGGGCCACGCGGCTTTGCAGCAATTCCAGGCTGCCGGTGATGCCCACCAGCAGGTTGTTGAAGTCATGGGCCAGGCCCCCGGTCAACTGCCCCACCGCTTCCATCTTCTGTGCCTGGCGCAACGCCTCTTCGGCCTCATGCAACTCGGCGGTGCGCTGCTCGATGCGCACTTCCAGCGAATGCGTCAGCTCCAGCAACGCCGCTTCCTTGGCCAGCCGCCCGCGCACGATCGCCACATGGCTGGCGATGGTGGCGAAGAACTCCAGGCATTCGGGTTCGAAATGGGTGCGACCACGGGCGGCGAAGGACATCACCCCATACAGTGTCTGCCCCTCCAGCACCGGGAAGGCGGCGAAGGCGTCATAGCCGCAGCGCCGGCCCACTTCATAGCGCGGCTCGGTGGTGGCCTGCATATTGTCGATCACCAGGGGTTTCAAACTTTTGGCCACTTCACCGCACACCGGCAGATCGAAGGACGCATGCGCAAGCGTCGCCCGCACCTCGGCGCTGGCGCCCACCGAATGGGTCAGGTGCAGGTGCTGGCAATCGGGGGTCAGCACGTAGCTGTAGCTTTCATCGAAGCCCAGCAGGTCGGTGCTCTGCTCCAGGATAGGCCCGAGCACGTCATCCGGATCGACAGCGTCGAGCAGCCCGGCCGAGACCTTGGCCAGCATCATGAAGCGCTGCTCGCGGCGATGTTCGAGGGTGCGATCGCGCAGTACATGAACGTAGCCGCACACCGCGCCGCTGGCATCGCGCTCGGGCATCATCAGGCCCGGCGCCCAGAAGCGCCGGCTGTCCTTGCGCACGTACCAGCGCGCGCCGGTGCCCTGGCCGTGCTCCACCGCGGCCAGCATCTGCAGCCGGGCATGTTCGGCCTGGTTGTCCTGAGGAGTGAAGTAACGCTCGATCGGCTGGCCGAGCATCTCGGCCTCGCTCCAGCCCAGCATCTGCGTGGCTGAGCGGTTCCAGCGAGTGACGTTGCCGTTGAGGTCGAAATAGATCAGGGCGTAGCTGTCGCGGTCTTCCACGCTTGGGTCGCTCCCCAACATTAGCGTCGTGTGTAAGTGCCCGAATTGGCGTGCTGCGCACAGCCTGCAGCGCCACGGCAGGCCAGTGTAGTGTATTCGTGCCAGGCATGCCCGTGGCAAACGCCAAGCGTCTGCCCCGAGGTTTTCGCAACTTTATCGTGTCAGCCCCCTCGAACACTGGGCACCTTTCATCCTTCGAGGAGACCCACATGGCATCCGCCCCCCTGATTACCCTCAATGACGGCGTGAAAATTCCCCAGCTTGGTCTTGGCGTCTGGCAACTGGACGACGATCAGGCCTACGCCTCGTCCACCGCCGCGCTGAAGGCCGGCTATCGCCACATCGATACCGCCAAGATCTACGGCAACGAAGCTGGCGTCGGCCGCGCCGTGGCTGAAAGCGAGCTGCCCCGCGAACAGATCTTCATCACCACCAAGCTGTGGAACGAAGACCAGGGCTACGACAACACCCTGCGTGCCTTCGACGCCAGCCTCGAGCGCCTGGGCCTCGAGACCCTGGATCTGTACCTGATTCACTGGGCCATCCCCAAGAAGGGCACCTACCGTGACACCTGGAAGGCCTTTGTGCGCTTGCAGGAAGAAGGCCGCGTGCGCTCCATCGGCGTATCCAACTTCAATGTCGAGCACCTCGAACACATCATCCAGGACACCGGCGTCACGCCTTCGGTGAACCAGATCGAGACGCACCCCGACTTCGCCCAGACCGAACTCCACGCCTGGTGCCGCGCCAAGGGCATCGTCTCGGAATCCTGGAGCCCGCTGGGCCAAGGCGGCGAACTGCTCAAGCTGCCGCTGTTTGCCGATATCGCCCAGCGCCATGGCAAGACCCCGGCCCACGTGATCCTGCGCTGGCACCTGCAGCATGGCCACGTGGTGATCCCGCGTTCGTCCAACGCCGAGCGCATCGCCGCCAACATCGACGTGTTCGATTTCGAGCTCAGCGGCGAGGAGCTCAAAGCCATCGACGGTATCCGCCAGACCGGGCGTCTGGGGCCGGATCCGGAAACCATCGAAATGGGCCTGTAAGCCCCTATTCTTTTTGCACCCCGCGGCGCGGTGGGCCTGCAACGGCCACCCTCGTCGCCACGGAGGTTTTTAGTTATGTCTGAATCAGCATTGGTCGTCGGCGTCACCGGTATCGTCGGCAGCGCAATTTCTCGGTTGTTGGTTGATCGCGGCTGGCAGGTCGCGGGCCTATCGCGCACACCCACTCAGCAGGACGGCGTGACCCCGGTGGTCGCCGACCTCAACAATGCCGAAGCGCTCAAAACTGCGCTCAAGGGCCTGGCACCGACCTATGTGTACCTGGCGACCTGGTCGCGGCAAGCCACGGAAGCGGAGAACATCCGCGTCAACGCCGCCCACGTGCGTAATGTGCTGGGCGCCTTGGCGACCGATGGCACGGTGCGGCATGTGGCGCTGGTGACCGGCCTCAAGCATTACTTGGGCCCATTCGAAGCCTATGGCAAAGGCAGCCTGCCGCAAACGCCGTTCCGCGAAGAGCAAGGCCGCCTGGATGTGGAGAACTTCTATTACGCCCAGGAGGACGAAGTGTTCGCCGCCGCTGCGCGCGATGGATTTACCTGGAGCGTGCATCGCCCGCACACCATCATCGGCGTGGCGGTGGGCAACGCCATGAACATGGCCACGACCCTCGCCGTGCATGCTTCGATCTGCAAGCATACCGGCCGGCCGTTCATCTTCCCGGGCTCCGCCGCACAGTGGAACAGCCTGACCGACATGACCGATGCCCGGCAACTGGCCCGGCAACTGCTGTGGGCCGCGACCACGCCGGCCGCTGCCAATCAGGCCTTCAACATCGTCAATGGCGACGTGTTTCGCTGGCAATGGATGTGGGAGCGGATTGCCCAGTGGTTCGATATTCACCCAGCGCCCTTCCCCAGCGAGACACGACCGCTCGAACAGCAGATGGCCAATGACGCCGACGTCTGGAAGACCATGGCCGCGCAGTACGGGTTGAAGGAGGCGGATATCAGCCGATTGATTTCGCCGTGGCACACCGACGCCGACCTCGGTCGCCCGATCGAGGTGGTGACCGATATGTCCAAGAGCCGCAAGCTGGGCTTCCTCGACTATCAGGCCACCGACGATGCCTTCTTCGATGTATTCGCTCAGCTAAGGGAAGCGCGATTGATTCCGTAGTCCGTTAAACCCAACTCTGTAGCGAGGGGGCTTGCCCCCGATACGGTGAATCAGCCACACATGGGTTGACTGACACACCGCATCGGGGGCAAGCCCCCTCATTACAGGAGTGAGCTACCCTCCGGGTCTACAACTTGCGCACGCGCACATCGGTTATGCCCATCACCGCCGCCTGGGCCAGCACCTGCTCGGCGCTGGCTTCGGCGTTGGGCATCAGCAGGCTGTTCTCGCCATCGCCAAAGTGCAGCATCAACAGGTGCAGCGCCGCCTCCGGGGTGCTCATCTGCGTGTCTGCCAATTGCAGATCATGGTGATGAGGCTCGTGTTTGAGCAGGTAGTCGATGCGAAACACGTGCCCGGCCTCGGCGCTGATCGGTTGTTTTTCCCCCGTGCGTTCGGCGCTGTCGGCCGGGCCGATCACCGGGTACAGGTCATCGGCCAGCGGCGCCCCATGGTCGGGTGACTGCATACCGCTTTTGTAATTGGGATTGATGTCCATCGCTCACCTCGCTTGCAGGCCGCTCGAACCGGGCCTTTGAACATTCGAGCGAGGACGGGCGCAAGGGTGCCCGACAATGGGATGAGCGGTCACCCGGGCACCGTCGGGCAGACCGAGGGAATCCTCGTGGCTGCGTCGAGTCACAGCTGTCATGCACCCTGCAGCCGACGATTTATCGCTATCGGCGCCGCTGGGGATTGCATGCATTCAACCACTGCATCAGAGGTAGACATGACCATTGATAAAGAGCTTGAGAAAGAAGTGCTCACTCGACTCCTGCACGCTCACCCCCAAGGCCTGGGCAAGGAGATCCTCGATAACTATCGCGGCGAGACGGCAGTGTTCGAGACCCTCGGAGCCCTGCAGAACCGTGGGCTGATCCAGCACGGGCACGTCAACGCCAAGGACAGCGGCGCGCCGACGGTCAACTATCCCATCAAGCTCTCGGCGGCCGGAGTGAACGCTGCGCAAACGCTGTAGCGCCATCCGATGGCATGCCCGGCGCACGCGTCGGGCATGCCAGAGCCAATACTCCCGACAGTCACCCGAATCCGCGATCATTCCTGCCTTTATCGCTTCATTCCCGCCGTTCTGCCCCCAGTTAGCCCCGCAAGATGAAATTTCTCTCAGCTTTGTCCCGTAACCTCTTGTTACCGCTAATATTCAAAGCTCGAAATAATGTTTATGGAAGGTTTCTCCATGCACCGGCGCCGATTGCTGACTTTCCTGCTTGCGGGTGTCACCCTGCCCGCTCCTTTCCTCGCTCAGGCGGCACAAACCGTGCTGGCGGCCCGCGGATGGCGCCACGACGGCAAGATGCGCCTGGTGCTGGACCTCAGCGGCGACGTTCGCTATCAAACTTTTGACCTCGATGCACCGCCACGGATGATCATCGACCTGCACGGTACGCGCTTGGCCAAGGCGCTGAACGACGCGGCACTGGTGGGCGCGCCGCTCAAGGCGATCCGCAGCAGCGACCGCGGCAACGGCGATACGCGCCTGGTGCTGGAGTTCGTCGAGCCGGTGGACAGCAGCAGTTTCGTGCTGCCCCCGTCCGGCGAAGCGGGCCACCGCCTGGTGCTGGACTTCAAGCCCAAGGCTGCTCCGGCCACCGTGGCAGCCGCTACCGAGCCCGCCGCACCGGCCGTGGTTGCGCAAACCACCCAGCCCGAGATCAAGGCCCGCCCCGGCCAGCGCGACATTATCGTGGTGGTCGATGCCGGGCATGGCGGCAAGGACCCCGGTGCGCTGGGGGCCAAGGGCGAGCAGGAAAAACACGTGGCCCTGTCGATCGCGCAGATGCTGGCCGCCCGCATCAATCGGCAAAAAGGCTACAAGGCCAGGCTGGTACGCAACGACGATATCTTCATTCCGCTGCGCAAACGGGTAGACGTCGCGCGCAAATACAACGCCGACATGTTCGTCTCGGTGCACGCCGATGCTGCCCCGCGCCGCACGGCCTCCGGGGCCTCGGTGTTCGCGCTGTCCGAACACGGCGCCACCTCGACCATGGCGCGCTGGATGGCGGATCAGGAGAACAGCGCCGACCTGATCGGTAGCAAGCAGTTGCTCAATCTCAAGGACAAGGACCCGATGGTCGCCAACGTGATCCTCGACATGTCGCTCAACTCCACCATCAGCGCCAGCCTCGACCTGGGCGGCATCGTGCTCGACAGCGTCGGCAAGGTGGCCGGGGTGCATGGCGAGCGTGTCGAGCAGGCGGGCTTCGCTGTGCTCAAGTCGCCGGACATCCCGTCGATTCTGGTAGAGACCGGGTTCATCTCCAACGCCCGCGACTGCCAACGGCTGATGGACATGCGCCATCGGCAGAGCGTCGCCACGGCGATCTTCGACGGCGTCAGCGGTTACTTCGGGCGCAATCCGCCGGCCGGTACCTATCTGGCCGAGATCAAGGGCAACAGTCTGGCCTGAAGCCACGTCTGCGCGCGGTAGCCGGGGATCCCCCTGGCTACACCACCCGCCTGTTTCTTCGAACCAACGCCGCACCCCTCATGTCTACCTTTTTGTACCGGTCCAGCGCCCGGTATAAACGCTTTGGCATGCTGCACGTTTACCGATTGCCAGGGGCGACAATCCCCTGTCAGCACCGATGGCCATCGTGCAGCCATCCAATAACAAACAGGGAGTCAGTCATGACGGCACAGGTTTCATCGCTATTGGGTAATGCCCCCAGCCTGCTGGACACACAAGTGACCAGCCAGGTGCGCAACCACATCGGCTATCTGACGCTCAATCGTCCCCAGGGTCTCAATACCCTGACCCTGGCGATGGTGCGCAGTCTGCAGGGCATTCTCGACGCGTGGGCACTGGACAACCATATCCACGCGGTGGTGCTCAGGGGCGCGGGCGACAAGGCGTTCTGTGCCGGCGGCGATATTCGTGCGCTGTATGACAGCCATTTGCAGGGCCACACCCAGCACGTGAGCTTCTTCCAGGAGGAATACGCCCTTGACCTGACCCTGCACCACTACCGCAAGCCGGTGCTATGCGTGATGCACGGCTACACCTTGGGGGGCGGCATGGGCCTGGCGCAGGCCACCGACCTGCGCGTGGTGACCGACAGCAGCCGCCTGGGCATGCCGGAAGTGGCCATCGGGTACTTCCCGGATGTCGGCGCCAGTTATTTTCTGCCGCGTATTTCCGGCGAGCTGGGCATCTACCTAGGCGTTACCGGGGTGCAGATCGAAGCGGCCGACGCCTTGTACTGCGGCCTCGCCGACTGGTACCTGCCAGCGCCGCAACTGGAATTGCTGGAAGAGCGGCTGGACCGCATCACCTGGTCCGACATGCCGCTCAAGGACCTGCAGAACGTGCTCAGCAAGCTCGGCGTGCAAACGCTGCCCGACGCGCCGCTGGACCGCTTGCGCCCAGCCATCGATCATTTTTTCTCCCAGCCGGATGTCGGCAGCATGATCGAGCAGTTGCATCAGGTGACCGTCGCCAACAGCCACAAGTGGGCCGATGGCATTGCCTCGTTGATGGAGACTCGCTCGCCGCTGGCCATGGCCGTCACCTTGGAGATGCTGCGGCGCGGACGCGGCCTGTCGATCGAGGGCTGTTTTGACATGGAGCAGCATCTGGGCCAGCAGTGGTTTGACCACGGCGATCTGGTCGAGGGGATCCGGGCGCTGCTGGTGGACAAGGACAAGCTGCCTCGGTGGCGGCATCGCGGCATGGCAGATTTGAAGGTGGATCAGGTGCAGCGGTTTTTTGCGGGGCTGTAGGCACAGATTTCGATCGGACCAATCGGGGGCCTGGCGCCCCCGATTGCATTATGGCAGATTGCACATCCGCCGCGTCGCTCACTTGATCAGGGGCACGCCGCTCAACTCTTGCAGCGCTTCAAAACTGATGTCCGCGACGATCTCGCGCACCTTCAAGCCATCGGAGGTCACGTCCAGAATCGCCAGATCGGTATAGATGCGGCTCACGCAGCCGATCCCGGTCAGCGGATAGGTGCACTCGGGCACCAGCTTGCTTTCGCCGGTCTTGGTCAGGTGGTCCATCATCACGAATACCTGACGCGCGCCCGTGGCCAGGTCCATCGCCCCGCCCACTGCCGGGATCGAACCCTCGGCGCCAGTGTGCCAGTTGGCCAGGTCGCCCTTGACCGATACCTGAAAGGCACCCAGCACGGCGATATCGATATGGCCGCCGCGCATCATCGAGAACGAGTCGGCGTGGTGGAAGAACGCACCACCAGTCAGCAGGGTCACGTGCTGTTTGCCGGCGTTGATCAGGTCATCGTCCTCTTCGCCCTCCGCCGGGCTCGGGCCCATGCCCAGCACGCCGTTTTCGCTGTGCAGGAACACTTCCTTGTCCCCCAGGTAGTTGGCCACCAGCGTCGGCACGCCGATGCCGAGGTTGACGTAGGCGCCTTCGAGGATGTCTTCGGCCACTCGCTGGGCCATTTCGTTACGCGAGAGTTTTTTCGTGACAGTCATGGCAGGCCTCAGACAGCTTTAGCGGACGAAGAAGTGGCGTAGGTCGGCACCGCTACCACGCGCTGGACAAAGATGCCCGGGGTGATGATGTGCTCCGGGTCCAGCTCACCCAGTTCGACGATCTCGTTGACCTGGGCGATGGCGGTCTTGGCCGCCATGGCCATGATCGGGCCGAAGTTGCGCGCCGCCTTGCGGTACACCAGGTTGCCCCAACGATCGCCTTTGAAGGCCTTGATCAACGCCACGTCGGCGTGCAATGGCATCTCCAGCACGTAGTTGCGACCGTCGATCACGCGGGTCTCTTTGCCTTCGGCCAGCAGAGTGCCGAAGCCGGTGGGCGAGTAGAACGCGCCAATGCCCGAGCCGGCGGCGCGGATGCGCTCGGCCAGGTTGCCTTGAGGCACCACTTCCAGTTCAACCTTGCCGGCACGGTAGAGCTCGTCGAAGACGTAGGAGTCGGACTGGCGCGGGAACGAGCAGATGACCTTGCGCACGCTGCCGGCCTTGAGCAGCGCCGCCAGGCCGAGATCACCGTTGCCGGCATTGTTGCTGATGATGGTCAGGTCGCGAGCGCCGGTGGCGATGACGCCATCGACCAGCTCCGAAGGCATGCCGGCGGTGCCGAAGCCACCCACCATGATGACCGAACCGTCGGCGATGCCTTCCACCGCGGCAGCGACGGACTCATAGGTTTTATTGATCAAAGCGAGCTCCTGGTTTTCCTGGAGTATGAATGGATCGAGGCGCAGGCCAGCAATGCGACTTGGCCACGTCTTCAGCTCTTGTTATCAGCGTAGCCGACGCGGTGTCGGCAACGACGTCAGGTGGCCCGGCGGGCACGCTTGGCGTCTTGTGCTATAGCGTGCCGCAAGTTGGGGCCTGGAGGAAAACATCTGCAGCGAAATCGGTGCGATTATCGGACTGCCGTTCGCTGACCGGCGGCGCTGAATCGGTATCAGGCCGGTGCCCCGCGGCGCTGCACCGAAACCCAGTAGCGGCTGCGCGATTGCACCTCGATCGGCAGGCTGGCGCTGAGCAGGCTCAGGACGCGATCGGTGTCGTCCAGCTGGAAGCTGCCGGTGACCCGCAAGGCCGCGACCTGCGGCGACCAGCGCAGTACGCCGGGGCGATAGCGATCGAGCTCACGGAGGAAATCCCCCAGCGGCTGGTTCAGCGCCGTCAGCACACCGTCGCGCCACCCCGGTTGCAGGGCATCGAAGGCCTCGATACGGCCGGCGCCTTGAGCAAGCAGGCGCACTTGCTGACCGGCCTGGAGCAGCATCGAGCCGCCTTGTAATGGCTGCACCTGAGCGCTGCCACGGACCACCGCGACCTGGCAGCCCGCCTCTGACTGGCGCAGGCAGATGTCTGCCTGACCGACTCGCACCTGACCGACCGAGGTCAGCACAGTGGTGATCTGGGGGCCGGGGACGGTGAGTGCGATTTCGCCCTCGAGCAGGCGGATGGTGCGCGCCGCCATGTCGAGGTCGACTGCCGTGGCGGTGTTGAGCTGCAGGCGGCCGCCATCGAGCCAGGCAAGGGTGCGGCGCTCGCCGGTTGCGGTGCGCACATCGGCGGTCCAGTTGCTCCACGGCAGTTGCCGGCTGGCCAGCCAGGTGCTGGGCACTACCGCGGCCACCGCCAAGGTGCGCTTGAGCAGCTGCCGGCGATCTAGCGCTGGTCTGTCGAGGCTGGCCAGCGCCAGTGTCGGCGGCAATCCGGCGAAACGCTCGCGCAATTGCTGCGCCTTTTGCCAGGCATGCTCGTGACGGCTGTCACTGTCGCGCCAGTGCTGCAGGCGTGCATGGTCGCTGGCATCGGCGCCGCCCGACTCCAGCAGCGCCAGCCACTGCGCAGCGGCTCGGGCGACCTGCCGGGTGTCGGTGCCGGGAGCGGCGCTGCTCATAGCTCGGCCACCAGGCAATGCTCATAGGCCTGGGCCATGTAGCGCTTGATGGTGCGCTCGCTGACCCCCAGCCGCTCGGCGATCTGCCGATAACTCAAACCCTCCAGCTGCGCCAGCAGAAAAGCCCGACGCACCGCAGCGGGCAGACCATCGAGCAAGGCATCCAGCGCCTGCAGCGCTTCGAGCAGCAGCCAGCGTTGCTCCGGCGACGGCGCGCAGGCTTCAGGCAGCGTGGCCAAGGCCTGCAGATAGGCCTGCTCAAGGCTGCGGCGTTGGTAGAAGTTGATCAGCAGGCGTTTGCCCAGCGTCAGCAGATAAGCCCGCGGCTCGCGCAACTCGTTCAGCGGCTGCTCGCTGGCGTGCAAGCGCACAAAGGTGTCGTGACTGAGGTCGGCGGCATCCCAATGGTTGTCCAAACGGCGGCGCAGCCAGCCTTCGAGCCAGGAGTGATGATCGCGGTAGAGCATATCGAGGGCGGCTGCGTCGCTCATGAAGGGGTCCGCGCAGATTTAAAATAGAATGAGAACCATTCTATTGAATGATGCGATGGCAAGCTATATCGATTTTTGCAACCCCTGAACGCTTGTAGCGTACCTGCCCACCCTTCCAGCCTACGACGTACCTATCAGATCTGTGAGGTGCGCTGCGTTCGATCCGGTTTTAATATCCGCCACAACCAGCCGAGGACCTACTCATGAAGAAGCCACAAAGTACGTCATTGTTAGGAGCGGATAGTCAGGGCTCTACGTTGTATGCGCACGCGAGCAAAGGTATCGAGTACCGAGCGTATAGCAGTTTTGGCTATTCGCAGCCCGGGAGTGTTCGATCGGGCTTCGCTGGCCAGCCCGTCGAAGGTTCCACGGGCCTGTATCTGCTAGGTAATGGTCACCGCGCTTACAGGCCCACCCTCATGATCATGCTAAGCCCAGACGCCTTGAGCCCATTCGGCCAAGGAGGCTTGAACTGCTATGCGTACTGCAAAGGTGACCCGATCAATTTCACCGACCCCACAGGTGCTGTCGCGGCACCCGGTTTGTTGAAGACGCTTGGTTTAGCGGTAGGTGGCCGCGACGTGCTCGCCGCAACCGTAGGCGCGTCCGTTTTCGGTTTGGCGGGCACGGTGGCGGTATTCATCGAATTGGCAAAGATCATGAACCCGGAGACCGCAAGTGACTTCAATCTGAAGAATGTGATCCTTGGATTAGGTACGTCAGTTATGGCGGGTTTGACCGGCGGGCTCGCCAAGCGGGTTGGGAAACAACGCATAGCTGCAACCGAAACGGCCGCCCAACTAGCTATCTATAACACGCGTCCACCTTGGGCGCTGGAACTTCTTGAGCTGCAGACCATGCAAATCCGTTACCCAAGAGGATCTACGGATTCGCTTCGGCTCAACTCGCAATCCTCTTGGGAGGGGGAAATTTTTGAGCTGCAGCGTCGGTTCGCTCGCACAACAGGATCTACGGGGTTGCCTAGGCGCAACAGCAGTGTCAGAAGCGATTCGTCAACGACTACTTGATGGTTCAGGCAATGAGAGCGGGCAGAGATCGGCCCGTAGGAATCTACCCCGCCTCAACAGCAGTCGTAGACCTAGGCCTGATGGGCCCATTGCAGTAGCGCCTGGGTCTGCGAACGGCCCGACGGTCAGCGCATGGCGACGATGAACAAGCGCGGAAAGGGCAACAGCACGGTACCGTCGGGCAACGCTGGGTAGGCCTCCTTGATCTGTGCCAGATAGGCATCGAGAAAGGCCGTCTGCTCGCCCTCCTCCAGCTTTTGCAGATACGGCCGCAGCGCCGAGCCCTTGAACCAGTCCACCACCGCTTGATGACCACCCTCCAGCGGATGCAGGTAAGTGGTGCGCCACACATCCACGCTGTGGCAATGGCCGGCGAGCAGCTCGTAATAATAGCTGGGGGCATGGCGGTCGGGATGCCTGACGTTGCCGATCTTGCTCGCCCACGGCCCCTCGGCCGCCACTTTTCGGGCCAGCCGGTGGGAAGGTTCTTCAAGGTTGTCCGGGGTCTGTACCGCGAGAGTGCCGCCGGGCGCCAATTGATCCACCAGCCGCGGATACAGGGTGGCGTGGTCCGGCAGCCATTGCAGCGAGGCGTTGGCGAGGATCACATCGACCGGCTCTTGCGCAACCCACTCGGCGATGTCGGCCAATTCGAACTCCAGCGCGGGCAGCCGCTTGCGTGCGTCATCGAGCATATCCGCAGAGCTGTCGAGGCCGCTGACAAGGGCCCCGGGGAATCGCTGGGCCAGCACCTCGGTCGAATTGCCGGGGCCGCAGCCCAAGTCCACGGCCAAGCGTACGTTCTGGGTGGCGATGGCTGCCACCAGGTCGCGGACCGGGCGGGTGCGTTGCTGTTCGAACATCGTGTATTGCCTGGCGGACCAGCTCATGGGGTGTCCTTTTTCATAGCGCGCGGTGGGGGCATGAGCTCACGTGCACGACACCAAGGTGACTGCAGCGCAAGTTATCTGCCGGCGAGATTAGCATGCCCTTGGGCAGTGGAATTTGTCGGGGCCCTATGGAACGATTTCCGGCCGCCATCCTCAATTGCCAAACCGGCAATAAGTTATTGCTTTGCAAATCGAAAGCGCAAATCGACGCCACCACCAATTTGCTTGATACTTCGCTGATCGTTGCACACCTCATATCCAGAAAGTTCAGGAGCTCCCCCATGGCTGCGCTGCATGCCCGTACAGTCGAATCCTTCAAGCAACAGCAACCTGCGATCGCCAGCATCTGGTTGAACGATCTCGAGGCCAGTGGCGCCCTGCGCAACGTCAAGGAAGACGAGGTCAAGCAACAGACCCGCGATTTTCTTCACGCGCTGGTCAGCGGCCTGGAGCATGGCGACTCGCTCAATGTATCGAGCAGCAATTGGGATGAAGCTCGCTCGTTCCTGGAGAAGCTCTCCCACAGCCGCGCGCTGCTGGGCCATGACTCCCATCAGACCGCCAACTTCATCTTCGCCCTCAAAGGCCCGCTGTTCGAAGCTCTGCAGCGTGAATACGAAGCCGACCCAGCGTCACTGTCCACCCAATTGCTGCAAGTCTCCGAGCTGCTCGACGCTCTGGGCCTGCACACCATTCGCACCTTCCAGAAATCCCGCGAGGCGGTAATCAAGCGCCAGCAGGAAGAACTGCTCGAGCTCTCCACCCCGGTGGTCAAGCTGTGGGACGGCGTCCTGGCGCTGCCGATGATCGGTACCCTCGACTCGCAACGCACCCAAGTGGTGATGGAGTCCTTGCTGCAGCGCATCGTCGATACCGGATCGGAAATCGCCATCATCGACATCACTGGAGTGCCGACTGTCGACACCCTGGTGGCCCAGCATCTGCTCAAGACCGTCACCGCCATTCGCCTGATGGGTGCCGACTGCATCATCAGCGGCGTGCGCCCGCAGATCGCCCAGACCATCGTGCACCTGGGGCTCGACCTGCAAGGCGTGGTCACCAAGGCCAACCTCGCCGACGCCCTGGCGTTGGCCCTACGCCGTCTGGGCGTGACCGTCAGCAAGGCGGTCTGAATCCATGGACCGCATCCCGATTCTGCAAATGGGCGCTTACCTGCTGGTGACCATTCAGGTCGACATGCATGATCAGCTGGCGCTGACGCTGCAGGACGATCTGTCCGAGCGCATCAGCAACACCTCTGCCCGCGGCGTGCTGATCGATATCTCGGCATTGGACATCGTCGACTCGTTCGTCGGCCGCATGATCGGCACCATCTCCGGGCTGTCGCGGATCATGGACGCCGAAACCGTACTGGTGGGCATGCAGCCGGCGGTGGCCATCACCCTGGTGGAGCTGGGCATGACGCTGCCCGGCGTCAGCACCGCGCTGAACGTCGAGCGCGGCATGCGTCTGCTGCAAGAACGCGTGGCGCAGTCATGATCGTGCGCAGCAGCGGCACCCAACCTGTGCGCATCGAGCAGGACGTAGTGCTGGCGCGTCAGAGTGCGCGCAAACTGGCCCAGGAGTGCGGCATGCGCCTGATCGACCTGACCAAACTGGTCACCGCGGTCAGCGAGCTGGCGCGTAATACCGTGGTCTACGGCGGCGGCGGCGACATGGACTGGCAGATCCTCGAGGACGGCCCGCGGGTCGGCCTGCGCCTGACGTTTCGCGACGAGGGCCCGGGCATCCCCGACCTCAAGCTGGCGCTCACCGACGGCTGGACTTCCGGCGGCGGCCTGGGCCTGGGCCTGACCGGTGCACGGCGGCTGGTCGAGGATTTCGAACTGGACACCGCTCCCGGCAAAGGTACTCGTGTGACGATCGCTCGATGGACGTGACCCTCTACAGCGCGCTGACCCAGGTGATTGCCCTGGAAGATCAGACCCAGGTCGGTGAAGCGCGCCGCTGCGCACAGAAACTGGCCGAACAGGCCGGATTCGACAGCAATGACTGCGGGCGCGTGGCGCTGGTCGCGACCGAACTGGCCAGCAACATCCTCAAGCACGCCGGCCATGGTGAGGTGCATCTGCGCGCCTTGCCGGCACTGGCGGGGATCGAGCTGATCGGCGTCGATCGCGGCCCCGGTTTCGACCTGCACGACTGCCTTCCCGACGGCATGTCCACCCGCGGCACCCAGGGCATTGGCCTGGGTGCCCTGCTGCGTCAATCGGAAGTCTTCGACACCTATGCCGACGCCCGTGGCTCGGTGGTGCTGCTGCGGCTGTTCGCCAAGCGCGAGAAGCACAACGACTGGCCCGTGGGGATCAGCCAGCATTCATTGCACGACGACCCGGCCTGTGGTGATGCCTGGCAGGTCGCTCGCCAGGGTAGGCTGCTCAGTGCCCTGGTGGTCGACGGTCTGGGCCATGGCCCGGAGGCCGAAGTGGCGGCACGGGCCGGGTGCAAAGCCTTCAGCATTGCTCCCCATGGCAATCCGGGCTTGCTGTTCGACGACATGCACCAGGCCATGAACGGCACCCGCGGCGGCGCCGTGGCGGTGGCGCAATACGATGCCGGCAGCGGCCATCTGCGCTTTACCGGCATCGGCAATATCGGCGCCTGCCTGGTGTCGGCGGCCAAGACTCGCGGCATGGCCTCCCATCCGGGGATCGTCGGGGCGCAGTTTCGCCGTGCCCAGACGTTCGATTTTCCAGAGGCCGAGGGCCAGTTGCTGATCCTGTTCAGCGACGGCCTGCAGTCACGCTGGAACCTGCTGGACTATCCCGGCCTGGTGCATCGGCACCCGGCCGTCATTGCTACCGTACTGCACCGCGACTTCTGCCGCGGGCGCGACGATGTGACGGTTTTGGTTATCGCGCTGGAGGCACCCGATGTCTGACACTCCCGAACTCGACCCGGTCGCCAGCGCCGCGCTGATCGCGCATCTGCAGGCCGAAACCGAGGCCCTGCGCGCCGAACTCGACGAAACCAATCAGGGCGTGCTGGCCCTTTACGCCGAGCTCGACAACCAGGCCGAGGAACTGCGCCAGGCTTCGGACCTCAAGAGCCGCTTCCTGTCGTACATGAGCCACGAGTTTCGCACTCCGCTGGGCTCGATCCTCAGCATCACCGGCCTGCTCGCCGATGAGCTGGACGGTCCGCTGGGTCCGGAGCAGCACAAGCAGGTCGGCTTCATCAGCACCTCGGCGCGCGAGCTCAGCGACATGGTCGATGACCTGCTGGACCTGGCCAAGATCGAAGCCGGGCGCATCACCATTTCGCCGGCCTGGTTCGACATGCTCGACCTGTTTTCGGCTCTGCGCGGGATGTTCCGGCCGATCGTCGACGCCGGCACCGTGGACCTGATTTTCGAAGAGCCTGTAGGCTTGCCGCGGCTGTATACCGATGACAAGAAGGTTGCGCAGATCCTGCGCAACTTCATCTCCAACTCGCTGAAGTTCACCCAGGCTGGCGAAGTGCGCGTTTCAGCGCGCCTGGAGAACGAACGTGAGATTCGCTTCGCAGTCAGCGACACCGGTATCGGCATCCCCAGCGAGTTGCACAACACGCTGTTCGAGGATTTCTCGCAGATCGACTCGCCGCTGCAAAAACGCCTGCGCGGTACCGGGCTGGGGCTGTCCCTGTGCAAGCGTTTCGCGATGCTGCTGGGTGGGCGCGTGGGGGTCGAGAGCACGCCGGGTGTCGGTTCGGTGTTCTATGTGGTGATCCCGTTGGCCCTCGCCCTGGAGCCTGGCCATGATGCGTGACACTCGCGTGCTCATCGTCGATGACAACGCCGCGACCCGCTATGCCCTGCGCCGCCGCCTCGAACGTCAAGGCATCGAGATTCTGGAAGCCGGGACCGGACTCGACGGCCTGGAGCTGATCGCCGTCGAGACCCTCGACGCGTTGATCCTCGATGTCAACCTGCCGGACATGAGCGGCTTCGATATCGTCCGTCAGTTACGCGCGGCGCCGGCCACCGCATTGCTGCCGATCATCCACGTGTCGGCAGCCTCGATACAGAGCGGCGATATCATCACCGGCCTGGAAGCCGGCGCCGACGCCTATCTGATCCACCCGGTCGATCCGGATGTGCTGATGGCGACGCTGCGGACCTTGCTGCGGGTGCGCGACACCGAGTCGGCGCTGCGGGACAGCGAGGCGCGCTTTCGCGAGATCTTCGTCAACATCGCCGCGCCCATCGCGGTCATCGATGAAGACCTGCAGGTGATCGAATGCAACCACGCCTTCAGTCAGCTGTTTCAGGATGACCTCAAGCACATCTGCCTGCACGGGCGCTTCGCCGACCACCAGGAGGCGGTGATCGAAGAACTCGGCCTGCGCCTGCAGAGCAATGAACGCTGGCGTGGCAACCTGGCTCTGCAGGTGGACGGCCAACTGCGCGAAACCGAATGGCAAGTGTCGCCCTATCGCACGCCGGGCCACAGCCTGGTGTTCATCGAGGACGTCACCGAGCACCGCCAGCGCGAACGCCAGCAGCGCAAGCAACTGGCTACCGCCAATACCTTGCTGGCCGAAGAGGTGGCCGAGCGCGTACGCACCGAGGCGCAGCTGCTGCAGGTACAGAAGATGGACGCGTTGGGCAAGCTCACCGGCGGCATCGCCCATGACTTCAACAACCTGCTGACCGGCATCATCACCGGGCTGGAACTGATCAAGAAGCGCATCGAAGCCTCGCGCACCGACTCGGTGCTGCGCTACGCCGATGCCGCGCTGAGCTCCGCCACCAGCGCCGCCGCCCTCACCCATCGAATGCTCGCCTTTGCCCGACAGCAGCCGCTGGATACCCGGCCGATCGATATCAACGAGCACGTGCATTCGCTCGAGGACCTGCTGCAGCGCACCATCGGCGAGCGCATTACCCTGACGCTGGACCTCACCGGCAGCGTCGCCATCGCCATGATCGACCCGATCCAGTTCGAGAGCGCGGTGCTCAATCTGGTCATCAACGCCCGCGACGCCCTGCCCGAAGGCGGCACCATCAAGCTCTCGACCTATGCCGCCCATTCCCGCGGCGACAGTCGCCTGGCCGATGGCGACTATGTGGTGCTGTCGGTGCGTGACGACGGCGTGGGCATCGAACACACGGTCATCGACAAGGTCTTCGACCCGTTCTTCACCACCAAGCCGGTGGGCAAAGGCACCGGGCTGGGGCTGTCGACCATCTACGGCTTCGCGCGCCAGTCGGGTGGTGATGTGCACATTCGCAGTCTGCTCGGCCACGGCACCGAAGTGACGCTGTTTCTACCGGCCGGTCAGGCCATCGCCACCCAGGCCGCCGAGCCTGTCGAACTGCCTCATCGTGGCGCTGGCGAGCATGTACTGGTGGTCGAAGACATGGCCTCGGTGCGCATGTTCGTGCATGACGTGCTGGTGGATGCCGGGTATCGCTGCACCCTCACCGAAGATGCCGATCAGGCCCTGGCGCTGCTGGCCTCGGACAGCTCCGTCGATATCGTCCTGACCGATGTCGGCCTGCCGCAGATGACCGGCCGCGAACTGGCCGACAATGTGCGTGAACGGCATCCGCAGTTGCCGATCCTGTTCATGACCGGCTACGCGGAAAACGCCGTGGACCTGCAGACGTTTCTGGAAGAGCGGATGGACATGGTCATCAAGCCGTTTCGCATCGCCGACTTGCTGGGGCGCCTGCGGGCTTTGCTGGTGCCTTGATCAAGCAACGAGGCGGCTCTGGATCAGCGGGCAAGCCTCGCTCCCACAGCCTTACCCGCCTATCCGTAGCCGAACACCCGTGGGAGCAAGCCTTGCCCGCTGATCCAGAGCCGAACACCTGTGGGAGCAAGGCTTGCCTGCGAAGAGGCCCGCAAGCGCGCTGCGAATAGACCCTCAGCGCTCCAGCACATGCTCCCCCGCCTTGCGCTCCAGCGCATAGACATCAATCAGGGCCAACAAGCCGACCACCGCCACGCCCACGAAGGCCACACGGAAATCGCTGGTCAGAGCGTGGGCACTGTGGCCCTGCACCGCCATCGACAGGCGCAGCAACAGCGCCCCGACCGCTACCCCCATGCCCATGGCCAGCTGGAAGAACATGCTGAACATGGTCGAGGCCGCGCTCATGCCGGGCTTGGGCACATCCGCGAAGCCAACGGAGTTGTAGCAGGTGAACTGCAACGAACGTGACAGCCCGCCCACAAACAGCACCAGCGCAATGACCGGCCAAGGCGTATCGGCACTGAGCAACGCACAGGCCAGGATCGACAGCACACCAATGACACCATTGACCAACAACACCGTGCGAAAGCCCCAACGGCGCATGGTCGCAGTGGTGAACGGCTTCATCAGCAAGTTACCGGCGAACACCGCCAGCACCAGCATCCCGGCCGTCACCGGCGGCAGACCGAAGCCGACCTGGAACATCAGCGGCAGCAAGAACGGCAACGCGCTGATGGCGATACGGAACAAGGAGCCGCCATAAATACTGGAGCGAAAGGTCGCGAACTGCAGGGCATCCAGCGCCAGCAAGGGCGCCGGGTGGCGACGGCAATGGCGAATCGCCAGGAATGCCAGCACCACCCCCACCACCAACATCAGCATCGCCAAGGTGAGCCGCTGGGATTGCGCTTCACCCAACCACTCCAGGCCCAGCATGAGGGTCGCGCAAGCGCCCGCCAGCCACAGGAATCCCATGGCGTCGAACGGTCGCACGCTGGCGTCGCGCCCTGCCGGCACCAGCACCAGCGCACCCACGATAGCGATCAGGCCCAAGGGAATATTGACGAAGAAAATCCATGGCCAGGTGGCGTAGGTGACCATCAACCCCCCCAGCGGCGGCCCCAGAATCGGCGCCACCAGACCAGGCCAGGTGATCAGGGCGATCATCTTCACCAGGTCCTTTTTCTCCGTGGTGCGCAAGACCGACAGGCGCCCCACCGGCACCATCAAGGCGCCACCGATGCCCTGCAACACGCGGGCGCACACGAAGGTATCCAGCTCGGTGCACAGGCCGCACAGCAAGGATGCCAGGCTGAACACCGCAATCGCGATGGCGAAGATGCGCCGCGCACCAAAGCGATCGGCCATCCAGCCCGACAGTGGGATGAAGATCGCCACGGCGATGATATAGGCGGTGATACCGATGTTCAGGTCCACCGCGCCGACGCCGAAGGTCTCGGCCATTTTCGGCAAGGCCGTGGTGATCACCGTGGCATCGAGGTTTTCCATGAAAAAGGTCACGGCCACCAGCAGCGCGACGTTGCGTGCGCGGCTGGTGGCCGCGCGGTCGGGGCTTGCCGTGGCAGTGGCGCTCGATTCGGACAGCGGTGCAGACATGGGCAGTTCATCCTTGGTCGGGGCGCGCTCTTCAACGCAGTGCAGCGTTGCGCGCTCAGATTTTTCCGGTACTGGGCAGCGGCCGCAGCACGACGATGCCCGGCACACTTTTTATGTACGCCAGAAACGGTGAATCCACCACCTTCATATTGGCGACCCGATACGACGCATTGCGCAGCATCGGCCCCTGATCGGTGCTCACGAAGATGCCCGCGTGGGTGACGTCCAGCCCCTGCTCAGGGGTATAGATACCGATGTAGTCCCCCGTACGCAGGCGCGCCAGCAGCGCCTGATCGACATAGCGGCTGGGGATGTAATTGACCTGGCGGCGGGTCACGCCCAGTTGCGGCAGGAACGGGCTGCCGTCGGCTTTGCGGTTGAGGTCCTTGGTGACGCTCAGGCTGTGCTCGCTCAACTCGCGGGTGACGTCATAGGCGTTGACCGGTTGGGTCGCTGCCCAATCGGTGAAGAAGTGCCGGCGATGGAAGTAACTGACCTGATTGTCGCTGTAGCGGGTGCGCACCAGGTTCTGCACGAAACCGGCATAGCTCGACGACTTGCGCAGCGCTTCGACGTAATCCAGGTAGGTAAAGCAGTCCACGGTACGCAGGTCGACCACGAGTTTTTCCGGAGTCATGGGCGAGCCGATCAGGGTCTGGGCCTGATAGGGCGTACCGAGGAACTGCGCCGACACCGCGGCGATGCGCGCGCCGGCGTCGTCATTGTCGTCGCTGCGCGGCAGGTGCAAGGCACTGTCGATGCGCTTGGCGGTTACCGGATCGATCATCACCAGCGCTGCACTGGCCTGGCCGATCACGCCGACACACACCAGTGCCAGCATCCACTTGAAGATCTTCAACTCCCCCCCTCGTTCGGTCGTTCGCCGGGCGTAAATGGCCGCGTTGCGTATCGTACATGGGCTGGGTGGGGGTTGAGTGTGAAAATTTGCGGGGAAACGGGCATAGCGCCTTGTCTAGGCCGGGGTTTCCAGTGACCGGGCGACATCGTCCATGATCGCTTTGGCCATTTCACCGAGGTACAGGGCAGAGAGCGCCAGGTGCCTGGTAGGGTCGTTACTGCCCAAGGCTGATTCGAAGATCAGTTTGTTGGCGCAGTCTTGGAGGATGGAGGCGTGTTCCAAGGCATCAGCGGCGGGGATGTCGGCGTTGAGGGTGAACAGGACGTTGCCGCTGAGGGTCTGGCCGAAGGTGGTAGTGCCGGCGGTGTTGAGGTGGGTATGGGGCATTGGAAATGCTCTTAATGTTGACAATTTGTTGGATAGTCGTCTGTGCAATTGTGATATCGGCTGCAGACTCACTGAGTTCAATCCTAGATCTTTGAACCGCAAAAGCTACAGTTTTATGCTGGAAAAGCATCATTTTTGTAATTCAATGATTCTTTAGCCCTCAGCATTAGGTAGTTGCAACGAGCCATCGTTGATAATTGTGTCTTGATTTTTCAAAAATGCATTATCCAATAATAATAGCCTTCTAGTTTGTAACATTGATTATCATGACCATGAAAACCTCCAGAAAACACTGGATACTCCTCATCTGGAGTAACCCTCGGCTGGGAGGCATTCAATGCAGAAAAAACAAAGATCAGAGCAAATCAGAGACAACCTCAGGTACTTGATGAAAAGCCGGGGCGAAACCCAGATATCCCTGTGCCTTTCAAGCGGCCTGACGCGCAGTACTATCTACAAAATCCTGGACGGACGAGTGACCAACGTTCAACAGTCAACCATCCGAAAAATTTCGGATTTTTTTGGGGTATCTTACAGTGAAATAGAAACAATAGATTTCGAAGAGCATGAAATTGTAGGAAATACCTTGTCGCTTCACGGCAACATCAATCCGGCAGCGGTACCTATCATAAAGGAAAGGGCACTTCTGAAAAATCTGGAAAAACGAATCGGAGAGCTTTGTACGACTCATCCGCTGACCTATTATTTTGGCAAAGCCCGCAACCTGATAGGCGTACTGATTGAAAACGAGATCACAGGGTTATACGAGCCGGGTGATCTGCTGATCGTGAAAATAGGCCCCACAAGCCCCGAGGCGGAGGCGCTGGTATACGACTGCTTGAACAAACGCCTGCACATCACACGCGCCACCAGCATCGACTCGGAGCAAACACGCATGATTGGTGAAGTAATTGAGGAACGACTCAATGGCAACTGATGAACAAAACAACTACAAAGTGTTAGCCTTCAAAGATGGCGGCACTCAAGCCACCATCATGATTTCCTCAACAGGAAAGACCTTCGACATCAGATTACGTGATCTGATGAAAAGCGAAATCATGGACCAGCTCAGCAGGCACGATGTAAAGCATATCTTCAGAAGATACTACTCGCGCGATTCGGGCTCGACTGCCTACGAACTGAGCGATCGTCATGAAGCGTCGTGGTCGATTTATACCGCCCTTAACCTGGCACTTCTGCTGCTTTTTATATTTACCGGCATCGCAGCCACGAAACTGATCTACATAGCAGGGTTGGACATTATGGTAACACCCGGACTTTTTCTTTATCCGCTGACATTTTTAATAGTCGATATGCTGAACGAGTCATACGGCTTGAAGCTTGCTAGAAAGGCGATTTTTTTTGCGTTTGCGGGCAATGCACTGATCATTCTTCTGCTGGCGTTTTCCACCTTCTTTCCTGGAGCCCCCAATTGGGCGCTGGACACGCCGTACGGTGAAGTGATCAAGCATGTGTCGTCAGTGCTGGTGGCCTCCTCTGTCTCGTTTCTGATTTCGGAATACATTAACTCCTATCTGCTTTGCAAGATCAAGGAACTGACGAATTCCAGACTCCTCTTTCTCCGTGTATTCCTGAGTACTCTGTTCGCAGTGATCCTCGACAGCTTTCTATTCTGTTTCATAGCATTCTACGGCGCACTGGACAATTCAGACATCTTGAAGATGGTCTATGTACAAATCGCCGTCAAAGTCGTTTTGGCATTTCTCAATATCCTTCCCGCTTATGGGGCCAGGGCACTGTTCCGGCGCTACCTACCGGCAAATCATCCACACTAAAGCAAAATGGCGAGGCGCTTGGAAACATTTTGTTAACTTTCCAGAGCGCCGCATCCATCTGCATTCTTTTTTATCAAAGATCTGTACCGATGTATGAATCATCAGTAACACCTAATTAAACCAATAGCGTAAGTTTCCGCCCTCAGTCACTGGGAAACGCTTCCCTTTCTCCCTCGCCAGAAGTGAAACCAGGCCTACCGCGCAATTGAAGCGCGATTGTAGGCGCCCAGACGAAAGTACCGCTCAAGCGCGACGCAGACAGGGGCACCGGCAAAGGTTGCGTCAGGCGATCGCTGAACGCGACCGAAATCTGGAAGCGGCATTAACCATTTAGGAAGAGGAGTAGTTATGGCAACTCATGCAGAAATCGTCGCAGAACTCGTACAAGTGTTGAGGCATGACGGTACATCCGAGGCACGAGCCGGTGCCGCCACCGGTTTGGGAGCAGCAGGCGGCGCCCAAGCGCTTACGGCGCTTCGCTATGCAATGACCAACGACGGAACAGCGCTAGTGCGCGGTGCCGCAGCCACTGCGGTTGGGGTGATCATCGGCCGTGGCAACCTGCAAGACTTCATCAGTCTATGAACTGAACTGGCCCGAACGCGCGTCCCGGATCTGTCGAACGCCGGCTCGACAAGTCGGCTGCCAATAGTCATGTACGAAGGGATGCGCGTCCCCCACCATCGACAGAACCAATAAAAAACAGGCCGCCATCTGATTATCAGAGGCTATTGCAGGAGATAAGTGTGGGTTTCTTTACAGATGACGAAATCAATTCGCTGCGTATAAAAAACATGATTCTGCATGTCGTGGGTGGGCAGAGTTTCACGGCCAATCCGGCTCGCAAAGTGCAGCACGAAGAGTTTTTTATCGACAAGATCATCGATACTGCGGTGGATCCAGTGTTCCGCTTCGATACACGCTCCCCTACCAAGAGCAAACTCGAAGAAATCGCCAGTGGCAAGAACACTTTTGAACGGGGCGCTCAGGCGTTGGCGTCGAGTTTCAACAACAAGCACGTCAGCAGCAGTAGCGATGGCGCGCTGTTCATCTTCGAAATGACCGTCAAAGACAGCAGTGTACGCATCTACAGCCTGATCAAATATGACTACCGCGAGGCGTTGCAGCAGGATCCGCATCAGCCGGGTGGTGTGTTGCTGCGGATCATCAATGCCTTTATCGATGACAACCGTGCCGTGCAGAAAGCCGCCTTGATCCGCGTTGTCTCCGGCGTTGCAGAAGATGAAGTCTCGGCCCGGGACCGGGTAAAACGCGCGGCGCCTGAACTGTCGGATTACTTTCAGGAGTTTCTCGGGGTATCCCGTGAGGTGGATGACGCCGAACTGAGCCAAAAAGCATTGGATGTGGTGCAGGCGACGCTGCAGAAATTCAAGACACTTCTTCCCAAACAGGATGTTTCCACAGCCCTGGCGACCGCACGGGGAATACTCGGCAAGGCGCCGAAGGTCGATAACCAGGCGATTATCGACGCGATCATGGAAGGCGCGGGCAATCCCGCCGATGCCACCTTGATCAAGAAAATCACCGACGAAACGCAAAAACGCATCCGCAAGGCCAAGCTCGACAATCTGACCTTCAAGCCGGTGCGTAACGTCTTGCGCCAGGCGCCCACGCGGCGCCTGAAAACCACTGAAGGGGTGATCGTGATCTTCCCGGACGATGCTGCCGGTTCCACGGTGCAGATTCTCGACAACGGCACCGCTGGCCAGCGCATCATCATCGACACCAAGCAGATCACGGAAGACGACTTTGTCGCTAGACGCGCTGGCTGAACTGCTCGATACGCTCGCCAGTGAACACGGCGTATGGATCAATGAAACCCCAGGGTGCCTCGTCGCGTCGAAACTTGACGTCAGCTGCGCACGCGCTTTGGCCAAAGCTGTCGAGGGGCTGCAGTGGGAGTATCAGCTGGTCGACAGCGCGAACAATTCATTTAACCTGGCCAGGCTGGATGACGACTTCGCGCCCTATCGGTTGACGCTGCACAAGGTGTTGCCCAGGGATGACGGCGCCTTGTATCTGCTCAGCGCTACGGGCTTCAGCGATATGCTGATACGTGGGCATCAGGCTGATCACTGGCGACTGGCGCGGTTAAAGCAGGCGCTCATCACTCACGGCCGAGCGTACGGTGATTGGCACGAGCCGCTCGCGTTCAACAAGGCCGCAGCGACTCGCTCGCCCCGGGCACTGGTACGAGAAACGGCCGCCAACCGCCGGGTGCCGGAGGATATTCGGCTTTGGTTGCTGGACGAGCACAGCCAAATCAACCTGGCGGACCCGCTGCATGCCATCTGGGCGGGTAAAGCCTTTGATGCCCTGGCCCACTGCCTGGCCAATGAGCTGGCGATGGATAACGGCACACTGGTGTTCCGTGGGCCACCGACGCTGCAACTTCAAAGCCTGGAGTTGTCGCCGCAAGCGTTGCTGGCGTTAGGTGAAGGAGGATTCAACCAGTTACAGAACACCGCGCGCTGGGTCTACGAATGGTCGCGCGAGGCCGAACTGCGCCATGCCATGCTGTCCACGGAAATCGCGCGCTCGGGGCGAGAAATCGGCGACGCTGCGATGTACTTTGCGGCCCACCTGGGCAACGCCTTGGAAGGCGCAAAATTGGTCTATCAGCTGCACTTGAGCGATCTCACACTGGATACCTTGAATGCCTTGAGTACGCTGCGGGGCAATGTCAGTGATGATGCCGCCAGAACCACGGAGTCCACTCAGCAGGCATTGACCAAGGTCGCGGCGGCACTGGGTGTGGGTTTGACTGTCATCGCTACGCGTATTGGTAGTGACATCAGTCCTTGGCTGGTGTTTCTGGCCATGTCAGTGGCCTGTGTCTATTGCTTTCTCGAGCTCTGGGCGGGATGGCGCCTCATTCGAATACGCCGCAGTGCACGCAACGACTGGCACCCTAGGTTGTATCGATTTTTGCCGTCGGCGGATTACCGCAAGATGGTCATCAAGCCGGCCCAGCGCTCCGGGCGAGTATATTTGTGGGCGACTGGAGTCGGGTTCGCACTGCTGGTGACTTTAAGTGTGATTGTGGTGGTTTGGAGCTTTCATGGTGTGGAGCGGGAGAATGTCGTCACCCCACCTGAATCAGAAAGGGGGACGCAACAACCTGAGCGAGAAATTCCACGCAGGCCGCCCGAGCCATCGACTTGGCTTGCGGTCGGATAAAGAGGGATCCGTATACGTCCTGGCGCCCTCTTGCCTGGCAAAACGCCAACCGCCGGACTTATCCTGAACCCTCTACAGGCTCAGTGAGCACCGTGAAGAAAAGCATCCAAGGCTTGCCGTGTCAGGTCATTCAGTGAAATCTGCCGCTGACTCGCCGCCACACTGGCGGCCAGATGAAGATCGTGCCCGACGCGGACATTGAACGAGCCCTTGCAAGGGATTTCGGGCGCGTGTCCCAAAGATTCGCAGGTAGTCAGATAATCATCCACTGCCTCCCGAAACGCGTGGCCCAATTCGGCGACTGTCTGGCCTTCATAACTGATCAACGCCTTGATGAACAGCAACTTGCCAAACAGGCAGTTATCTTCAGCGCTGGCCTCGATGGACCCAAAATAGCCGCGATGCTGTAGTAGCGAACCCATTAAATCATTCCCTCCGCCTTCAAGCGCTCAATCACGTCCTTCCTGATGTAAGCCTTGATTTGATTGCTCGGATGCGGTTTATGAAGAGCAATCATTGCCCTCACATTTCCATTATCGAATTTTACCCGACTACCATCGCCCTCTATCTGACGATAACCGAGTCCTTTGAGAAGCGTACAAAGTTCGGTCCAAGTGAACACTCCATTGAGATTCATAAGCCGAATGATCAGTTTTTGTTGTTTGGACATCACATACTCCATCTGCGACTAAATTTAGTCGCAGATGGGGTGACCGTCAACCCTGACTCACCCGCCGCCCAGCCGGCCGCGCCATCCCCTCCCAATCCGGCTGAGCTTCCTTCTTAACTTGAATGCCTTGAGTACGCTGCGGGGCAATGTCAGCGATGATGCCGCCAGAACCACGGAGGCACTCAGCAGGCCTTGACCAAGGTGGCGGCGGTGCTGGGGGTAGGTTTGACCTTCATCGCTGCGCGTATTGGCAATGACATCAGTCCTTGGCTCGTTTTGGTAGCAATGGTCGTGGTCTGTGTCTATTGCTTTCTCGAGCTGTGGGCAGGATGGCGCCTCAATCGAATACCGCAGTGCACGCAACGTCTGGCACCCACGTTTGTATCGATTTTTGCCGTCCACTGACTACCGCAAAATGGTGATGAGGCCAGCGAAGCGCTCTGAACGTATATATGTATTGGCCACCGGAGTCGGGTTCGCATCGAGCTTCCAACGTCCCCGAAAACCGCTGCCAGATCTAAATCCTGCCTGGCCATTGATTATCGTCATGATTTGCAAAGAAATCATCCAAGGCCAACCCCGACATTCTCTCTATAATTTTCGTCAGAGCGCAAAAAACCCACCAGAAGGTGGGTTTTTTGTGTCTTTCATCTGTCCTCGGGGGGAGGCTGACGCCCGCGAATCCCGTGGCAAGTGGGAAAACTATAAGGAAGACCCGGAGCCATGTCAATGAACCTTCCAGACGCCATCCGCCGCTCACTATCGCCTGCCAGAATTGCCACCTATGAGGCAGCGGCTTTGGCGGCAGGTTGCGAAGCGCGCGAGGGTTTGACCTTGTACATCTGGAATACCCAAGTTTGCGCTGCATTTTTGACACCGTTGCATTTTTGTGAGGTAGTGCTGCGAAATGCAGCAGCGGATGCCTTGGAAGCAGTCCACGGCCCGCGCTGGCCTTGGAATTCGGGTTTTGAGCGTAGCTTGCCACGGCACCAAGGACCAGGTTACAGCGCGCTGACCGATTTACATGCTGTACGCAAAAGAGCCGCAACGCCGGGGCACGCTATTGCCGAGTTGAAATTTGTGTTCTGGGAGAAGCTTTTCACCAGCAGGCATGACGGTAGAATCTGGAACTCGCAGTTGAGGAGGGTCATGCCTAATCTGGCGTACGACCAATCGATCGCCGATCACCGTAGTTGGATCTTCGCCTCCGTGAACCTCCTGCGCCAGCTCAGAAATCGAATTGCCCATCATGAGCCGATCTACTCCAGAAACCTCAACAAAGATTTCGACATGATCCAACAGCTTGTCAATGCACGTTGCCAGGTGTCTGCGGAATGGATGTTGAGCAGAGATAGGATGATGGCTATTATCGCGGCAAAACCGTTTTAAGACTGTCAGCCTTCACTTACCTGCCGCCGCCCAGCCGGCCGCGCCATCCCTTGCCAATCCGGCTGCGCTTCCTTCGCCACCGCCACCACTGCCCCCTCACCCTCCACCACGCCGATCCACCAGGGTGCACAAGGGCTCGGATAATCCAGATAGAACGGCTGCCCCATTTCCGGCGTGGCGATGCGAACATTGTTCTCCCATGCCAGCGCCTGAATGCGATCCAGTGGTTCATGCCACGCGTGCAGGGCGAGGTCGAAGGTGCCGTTATGAATCGGCATAAGCCAGCGCCCACGCACGTCCAGGTGCGCCTGCAGGCTTTGTTCGGGGTGCATGTGCACGTCCGGCCAGTCGACGTTGTAGGCACCGGTTTCCATCAGGGTCAGGTCGAAAGGCCCGAAGCGCTCGCCAATCAGCTTGAAACCGCTGTGGTAACCGGTGTCGCCACTGAAGAATACCCGGTGCTTGTCGGCGATGATCACCCAGGAGGCCCAGAGGGTCTTGTTGCTGTCACGCAACCCACGGCCCGAGAAATGCTGGGACGGCGCGGCCACCAACTCGACGCCGTGCAAGCGCACCGACTGCCACCAGTTGAGTTCATGCACCTTGGCCGCGGGCACGCCCCATTCGATCAGCGTCTGGCCGACGCCCAGCGGCGCGACGAAGTGCTCGGCGCGGTCCTTGAGGGCAAGAATGGTGGCGTGATCCAGGTGATCGTAATGGTTATGCGAGAGGATCACTGCAGCCAGCGGCGGCAGCTCGTCAAGGCTGATGGGCGGTTGATGGAAGCGCTTGGGACCGGCCCATTGCACGGGAGATGCACGCTCGGCGAACACCGGATCAGTCAGCCAGAAGCGCTGGTTGAGCTTGAGCAGCACGGTGGAATGCCCCAGCCGCCAGACGCTGTTGTCCGGCGCCGCCAACAGCTGATGACGGCTAATGGCCTGCACCGGAATCGGCGCGGCGGGCCGGGTATCGGCTGGTTTGTTGAACAGGCTGTTCCAGATGATGCCGAGAGTCTTGAGGGTGCCGGCGCGATGGCGCGGTGCATGGTTGACGTAGCGACCATCGAGCTGACGCAGGGTGGCTGGCGTATGGCTGGCGGTGCTCACGGAGGTGAGGGTATTGGAGGGGTGGGACATGGCGGCATGACTCCATGAAAGGTGCGGCGCTGGCGGGCGAGCCCGACCGAGTGACGGATGACGGGTAGCAGGAACGAGGTACACTACACAGTGTAGTTTCTAGCTTGCATCATTCTCCCAGGCAAGTAAACTGGTCGGTGTACTTATTTTCAATCAAGAGCCCCCATGACCACCCCGCCCCCGAGATTGACCGACCGTAAACGTGAAGCCATCGTCGAGGCTGCCATCGACGAATTTCGCGACAACGGATTCGAGGTCACCAGCATGGACCGCATCGCGGCCCGGGCGGAAGTTTCCAAGCGCACCGTGTACAACCACTTCCCCAGTAAAGAAGAGCTATTCGCCGAAATCATGGAGCGCCTGTGGTCGCGCTTTCCGCCCGCCTCCGACGATCCTTATCGCCCCGACGTCGGTCTGCGCGAGCAGCTGCGTGAACTGCTCGAAGCCAAGATGGCAAGCTTGTGTGACCAGAATTGTATCGATCTGGCGCGTATCGCCATCGGCGCCACGGTGCACTCTCCCGAGCGTGCCATGGTCTGGGTCACCCGCATCAACGAACGCGAAGAGACCGTCAGCGTGTGGGTGCGCGCCGCGCAGAAGGATGGGCGTCTCAAGCCGGTCGAGCCCGGCTTTGCCGCCACTCAGATACACGCGCTGATGAAGTCCTTCGCCTTCTGGCCGCAGGTGACACTTAATGAATCACTTCTGTCGCCCGAACGCCAGGCCGAGGTAGTCGAGGGCGCGCTGGACATGTTCCTCAGCTGGTATGCTGTGTAACGGGCCAGCGGCACGGCCCACTTCCCGCTTCACCCCAAAACAATGATCGCCCGCTAGCACGCGATGCCAACCGCAATGGCAGCCGTCGCGGCGTCCGGCACAGGTCAGTCCGCTTCATGCACGAAGGATTTTCAATGGAACAGCAAGCGCGCCCCGGCCAATTGCGCCGAGGCCTCAAGAACCGTCACATCCAGCTGATCGCCCTGGGCGGGGCCATTGGCACCGGGCTTTTCCTGGGGGTGGCTCACACTGTCGCCATGGCCGGTCCCTCGGTCATTCTCGGCTACGCCCTCGCGGGCGTGATCGCGTTTTTCATCATGCGCCAGCTGGGCGAGATGGTGGTCGAAGAGCCGGTCGCCGGCACCTTCGCGCACTTCGCCGCGCGCTACTGGAGCCCGCAGGCAGGCTTCATGGCCGGTTGGAACTACTGGGTACTCTATGTACTGGTGGGCATGGCCGAGCTGACGGCGGTCGGCGTCTATGTGCAGTACTGGTGGCCGGATGTACCGACCTGGATGTCGGCGGCGATCTTCTTCATCGCCATCAACCTGATCAACGTCCTCAATGTGCGCGTGTTCGGCGAGATGGAGTTCTGGTTTTCGATGATCAAGGTCGTCGCCATCATCAGCATGATCGTCTTCGGCGCCTGGCTGCTGGCCAGCGGCAACGGCGGCCCGGACGCCAGCGTCGCCAATCTGTGGCAACACGGCGGCTTCTTCCCCAACGGCGTGCGCGGCCTGTTGATGGCCATGGCCTTCATCATGTTCTCGTTCGGCGGCCTGGAGCTGATCGGCATCACCGCAGCCGAAGCCGATGACCCCAAGGTGAGCATCCCCAAGGCCACCAATCAGGTCATCTACCGCATTCTACTTTTCTATGTCGGCGCCCTGACCGTGCTGCTGTCGTTGTATCCGTGGCAGAACGTGGTAACCGGCGGCAGCCCCTTCGTGCTGATTTTCCATGCGCTGGACAGCAACATCGTTGCCACCTTGCTCAACGTGGTGGTGCTGACCGCCGCACTGTCGGTCTACAACAGCTGCGTATACAGCAACAGCCGCATGCTGTTCGGCCTGGCCAGTCAGGGCAACGCGCCCAAGCGCCTGCTCAATGTCAGCGCGCGCGGCGTACCACTCACCGCATTGGCCGTTTCGGCGGCGGCGACGGGCGTGTGCGTGCTGATCAATTATGTGATGCCAGCCAAGGCGCTGGAGATCCTGATGGCCCTGGTGGTCGCGGCTCTGGTGCTCAACTGGGTGATGATCACCATCACTCACCTGATGTTTCGCAGCTCGCTGCGCGCGTCGGGGCAGGTGTCGAGTTACAAGAGTTGGGGCTACCCGGTCACCAACTATATCTGCCTGGCGTTTCTGGCGGGCATTCTGGTGATCATGGCCATGACGCCGGGTATCAACGAGTCGGTGCTGTTGATACCCATCTGGCTGGCCGTACTGGCGGTGGCCTACAGAACCAAGCAGCGTCGCTGATAAACTTGTAGCGAGGGGGCTTGCCCCCGAAAGATGTTCGCGTCACCAGACAATGTCAGGGTGCCGGCTATTTTTCGGGGGCAAGCCCCCTCGCTACAGGTGCAGGGTCAGAACGCCACGTCAACAGTGCTTTGCAACTTCACGAACGGCCCCGCCAACAGCTGATTGTGGTGCGCGATGATCGCCGCAGCGTCCAGCACCGGACTGTCCATCGTGGTATGGGCATCGGCCACCAGCACCGCCTTGAAGCCTAGATCCCCAGCCAATCGGCTCGTGCTGTCGACACAGTAGTCAGTCTTCATCCCACAGATCACCAACTCCCCTACCCCGGCATCATCGAGCCATTCGGCCAACCCCGTGTTGAAGAAGCAGCTGGGGCGCGTCTTGTCGATAAAGTGATCCTGATGGGCATCCACCGCCAGCTCGGGCAGTACTTGCCAAAAAGCACTCCCGGCGGCAATCGGCGAGCCATCGGGGCCGGTGTGGCGAACCACCACGATCGGCGCTCCGGCCCGACGGGCCGCGGCGATCAGCGTATTGATGTTGGCCAGTACCCGGTCAGCCTCGAAAGGCGCTTGCGGGCCGTGGAACAGACCGACTTGCATGTCGATCACCAGCAGAGCTTTTTTCATCGTCCTTCTCCATCGTTGGCCAGCCTGGACGGAGAAAACAAAAGGCCCCGTCCAGTGGGTGCTGGCGGGGCCTTTGTTGCATACCGATTCGACTCAGGTACGCATCACCGGGCCGCCATAGGCGGTCGTGGTGGTAGTGAGGTCGGGCGTGTGCGCGTTCATGGGAAAATACTGCCCCTGCTGGCAATAGTGTGTCAACCACCAAGTATCATTCGACTTCGTACAAGCCGTGCACATTGGGAATCGCCTGCAGACGCCGGCGCACGTCATCGTCGATCAGCGCATCGTCCGGATGATAGAGCCGGACCTGCCGATAGGCGTTGATGCGGTTGATCTCCAGCCCCAGATACTCCCACACCACGCGGGTGCATGCCGGGTTGCGCCGGTCACCGCTGGACACTCCGGTTTTCAAGCCATTGAGACGAGTGATACGGCTCTTGAAGCTGGGGATGAGGATGGTCTGGCTCATCTCGTTGACCGTCAGCGATTCGAAATCCACCAGGAATAACCGATCCTGCAGCGCAAAAGCAGCGCCCAGATAGCGGCAGCGCACCCAGTCATCGGCGTGGGGATCGCTGGTGCTGGAGCGTTCCTGACGCTCCTGGCGTTCGAAGAGAAAATTGCCCTGTTCCTCACGCAGGTGCACCAGCGACACCAGGATGGTGCCGGGCACCGACATGCAATTGGAGTATTCGAAGTAATAGCCACAATAGCGCGACAGGTCCGCGGCCTTTTCCCGCAGCGGCGCCAGCATGGCCAGCAGCGGGTCCTGGGGAGCGGGCGTGGGCATGGCCGAGGCGCGAGCACCGATCAGACGCGCAAACTGTTCGGGCGGCAGGCCCAGTTCGTAATCCTCGACCCCGAAGAAATCTCCGATGCGCTTGAGGTTGTAGGCCGTCGGCTGGCTTTGCCCGCTGAGGTACTTGTTGAATTGCGCCCGGTTGATCACCAGCAGCCGACAGACTTCCGATATAGAGCGGTAGTGACTGCAGGCGAGTTTGAGGTTGGTACTGAAATGTTGACTCATGACCCAGCTTTGAAATGAAGCGACAGGCGCAATAATAGCATCAACTCGCACCAAATCGGAGCAACCCGCGAAATTGTCACAGAGTATGTATCGGCCAATCATGCCCCCCTTTCGCGGTGACGCGTCCGTTGCGCTTGTCTTTACAGGTCAAAACAACAAGAGGGAGCACCTAACATGCTTGAAACGCTCAATGATTTTCTGTCCGGGAAAGTCCTTATCGTGCTGATCGTCGGTCTGGGGAGCTACTTCACCCTGCGCTCGCGTTTCGTGCAATTCCGCCATTTCGTTCACATGTTCAGTGTGTTCAAGGAATCGATTCGTGGCCAGGGCGGTCAGTTGAGCTCCTTTCAGGCCCTGATGCTGAGCCTCGCCGGCCGCGTGGGCGCCGGTAACATCGCCGGCGTCGGCATTGCCGTGACCCTGGGCGGCCCGGGCGCGGTGTTCTGGATGTGGGTCACGGCCCTGGTGGGCATGGCGAGCAGCTTTTTCGAGTGCACCCTGGCCCAGGTCTACAAGCGCAGCGAAGGCGAAGGCATGTACCGCGGTGGCCCGGCCTACTACATCCAGCATGGTCTGAAGCTGCGCTGGATGGCCGTAGTGTTCTCGATCCTGCTGCTGGTCACCTACGGCTTCGCCTTCATGGGCCTGCAGTCGTTCACCGTGACCCACTCGCTGCAGAACGCTTTCGGCTACGACCCGCACTACACCGGCATCATCCTCGCCGTGTTGCTGGGCGTGGTGTTCCTGGGCGGCATCAAGCGCATCGCTTCGGTTTCCGACCTGCTGGTGCCGATCAAGACCCTGGCCTACATCGGCGTGACCCTGTACGTGATCTTCACCCAGATCGGCCACGTCCCGGCCATGCTCGAAACCATCGTCAAGAGCGCCTTCGGCCTCGACCCCGCCTTCGCCGGTCTGCTCGGCAGCGCCATCGTCATGGGCGTCAAGCGCGGCGTGTTCGCCAACGAAGCCGGCCTGGGCAGCGCCCCTAACGTCGCCGCCGTCGCTTCCGTGCGCCACCCTGCCGCCCAAGGCGTGGTGCAGGCGTTCAGCGTGTTCCTCGACACCTTCGTGATCTGCACCTGCACCGCCTTGCTGATTCTGCTGTCGGGCTTCTACACCCCGGGCTTCGAAGGCGACGGCATTGCCCTGACCCAGAACTCCCTGGCTGCGGTAGTCGGTGACTGGGGCCGTACCTTCGTCAGCATTGCGCTGTCGCTGTTCGTGTTCACCTGCATCCTCTACAACTACTACCTGGGCGAAAACAGCCTGCAGTTCCTCAGCCGCAATCGCTTCGTGCTGCTGGGCTACCGCGCGCTGGTAATGGTGTTGATCGTCTGGGGCTCGACCCAGGACCTGTCCACTGTGTTCGCCTTCGCCGACATCACCATGACCGGCCTGGCGTTCGTCAACCTGACCGCGCTGGCCCTGCTGTTCAAGGTCGGCCTGCGGGTGATGCGCGACTACGATGATCAGCGCCGCGCCGGGATCAAACAGCCCGTGTTCGACGCCGCCCAGTTCCAGGATCTGGACCTCGACCAGCACGCCTGGCCAGTGGAGACCGGCAAGGTCGCCGAAAGCGCCTACGCCGCCGAACTGGCGCATGCGCAACGCTGATTGGCGATATGCAGCGAGAAGCCCCTTGCGAGGGGCTTTTTGCTGTCCGGATGTTTCGCTGCGAGCCTGCATCATCACCCCGCACCGCAGCATGGCGGCAACAGCATTTCCACCCCGAAAAACAATCACGTACCATGTCGCCCGCCGGTTCCTTCACAGGATCAATAGGGAATCCGTCACGTGCCCACCGCCGTGAAACGGAACTGCCCCCGCAACTGTAGGCGTCGAGCCGCATTCTGATCTGCGCCACTGGTTCACTCCGGGAAGGCCTGAATGCAGCCATGACACGCCAGTCAGGAGACCTGCCGGCGGCAATATCGAGTACCCACCGGCGGGGTGTCCGGAGTTCGTAGCGAGTAGATTTTCATGTCATTGATTCGTCCTGCCCTTCTGCTGAACGGCCTGCTGTTCAGCTTGATCACATGCGGCCCGGCATTGGCCGCACCGACCCACTATCCACTCACCGTGGACAACTGCGGCACCGCGCTGACCTTCGCCCAGGCGCCGAGCAAAGCGGTGACCATCGGCCAGTCCACCACCGAGATCCTCTATGCCCTCGGGCTGGGCGAGCGCGTGGTTGGGACCTCGCTGTGGTTCAACCCAGTGCTGCCGGCGTACCAGAGCCTCGACGCCAAGGTCCCGCGCCTAGCCGACAACCAACCGAGCTTCGAGGCGGTGATCAACAAGCGCCCGGACCTGGTGGCGGTGCAGTTCGAATGGTCGGTCGGGCCTCAGGGCGCCGTCGCCACTCGCGAGCAGTTCAACGACCTGCACATCCCCGCCTACGTGATGCCCACCGATTGCGAAGGCAAGGACAACCGGGTCGGCGCCGACGGCACACGCCTGCGCCCGTTCAGCGTCGACAGCCTGTACAAGACCATCGACCAGCTGGCGACGATTTTCGACGTCAGTGAGCGTGGCACCGCACTCAATGCCGAACTGGCGGCGCGGCTGGCAAAGGCTCAGGCCAAGGTCGCGGCCAAACAGCTGAATAACGCCACCGTGGCGTTCTGGTTCTCCAGCCCGGACCTGGCCAGCGACCCCTACATGGCCGGACGCAAAGGCGTGCCGGACTTCATGGCCAGCACCCTGGGGCTGCACAACGTGGTGCAGTCGGACGAAGAATGGCCCACCGTCGGCTGGGAAAGCATTGCCAAGGCCAATCCCACCGTGCTGGTCATCGCACGGATGGATCGGCGGCGCTTTCCGGCCGATGACTACCTGAAGAAGCTGGAATTCCTCAAGAACGATCCCGTGGCGCGCAATATGGACGCGGTCAAGCACGGCCGCATCGTGATCCTCGACGCCCAGTCGATGGAAGCCACGGTGCGCATGTTCGATGGCATCGACGGCCTTGCCGACGCCATCGATCACTTCAAGCTGCCGAAATGACCCGGACATTGGCCATCGCCGCGCGCCAGTTGCTGCTGCGCCTGAGCTGGGTGTTGCCGCTGCTGGCGCTGGCCCTGCTGGCGGGCGTGGCCATCGGTGAAACGCCGCTGGCGCCCGGTGTGGTCCTGCAGACCCTGGCCAACCAGCTGGGCCTGGGCAACTATCCGCTGGATGCGATCGACCAAGGCATCATCTGGAACTACCGTCTGCCCCGCGCCCTGGTAGCAGCTGCCTGCGGCGCCGGCCTGGCGACCTGCGGCGTGGTCCTGCAAGCACTGTTGCGCAACGCCCTGGCCGAGCCGTACCTGCTAGGTATATCGGCGGGCGCCTCGACCGGCGCGGTGCTGGTGGCATTGATTGGCATCGGTGGCGGCGCCATCTCGTTGTCGATGGGCGCCTTCAGCGGCGCGGTGCTGGCCTTCGTGCTGGTGGTGTTGCTGGCGCGCGCGGGGTCGGCCGCTGGTGCCCGCGGGCAGATCATCCTCGCGGGGATCGCCGGTTCGCAGCTGTTCAACGCCCTCACCGCCTTTGTGATCACCAAGTCGGCCAATGCCGAACAGGCCCGCGGCATCATGTTCTGGCTGCTGGGCAACCTCAGCGGTGTGCGCTGGCCGGCAGTGACCCTCGCGGTGCCGGTGGTGCTGCTGGGCCTGCTGACCTGCCTGTGGCACCGGCGCGCGCTGGACGCCTTTACCTTCGGCAGCGACTCGGCGGCGGCCCTGGGCGTCGCGGTGCGGCGGGTGCAATACATACTGATCGGCAGTACTGCATTGATGACTGCCGTGCTGGTATCGCTGGTCGGCTCCATCGGCTTCGTCGGCCTGGTCATCCCTCACGCCATGCGCTTGCTGGTGGGCCTGCGCCATGCCCGCTTGCTGCCGGCCAGCGCTTTGGCCGGTGCGGTATTCCTGATTGCCGCCGATGTCATCTCGCGCACCCTGATCAGCGGCCAGGTGCTGCCCATCGGCGTGATTACCGCACTGGTCGGCGCGCCGGCCTTCGCACTGATCCTGATCAAGGCCAGACGCCCATGAGCCTGGAAACCCCTCCGGTCCTGACCTGTTCGCAACTGAGCTGGCGCCATCAGGGCACGACCATCCTCGAGGGCGTCGACCTGCACGTGCACGCCGGTGAATCCCTGGCGCTGGTCGGCCCCAACGGCTCGGGCAAGTCGACCCTGATCAAGTTGCTGTGTGGGGTACTTGCGCCCTCCGCCGGCGAGGTGCGCCTGTTTGGTCAGGCGTTGTCCGATTACCTGCGCCGCGACATCGCCCAGCGCATTGCCGTGGTCGAGCAGCACAGCGACACACTCGATGCCATCAGCGTCCGCGATGCCGTGGAACTGGGCCGCACGCCATGGCTCAGCGCGCTGGCGCCGTGGTCGGCGGACGACGATCGCCATGTCGAACAGGCCCTCCAGGCCGTGGACCTCGGCCACCTGCGCAAACGCCGCTGGCACAGCCTGTCCGGCGGCGAACGGCAACGGGCGCAGATCGGCCGCGCCATGGCCCAGCAACCGCAGATCCTGCTGCTGGACGAGCCCACCAACCACCTGGACATTCAGCATCAGCTGTCGATTCTCGGATTGGTGCAGCGCTTGCCGGTGACCACGGTGATCGCCCTGCACGATCTCAACCAGGCCCTCACCTGTGACCGGGTGGCGGTGCTCGACAAAGGCCGCTTGATTGCCCTCGGCGCGCCTGAAGAGGTGCTGGTGCCCGAGTTGCTGCTGCGGACGTTCGGCGTACACGCGCACTATCTGGTCGACCCTGAAGACGGCACGCGGGTGCTGCGCTTTCGTCCGGCTGGCTGATTCAGGGCGCGGAACCCAGGCCGCTGACCAAGGTCGATGATGACTACGTCCTCTCATTCGACCGAATCCCCTGCCCATGCCAATTTCCAAAGCGCCGCTGTCGTTGCCGACACGACTGTGGCTCCTGCTGCTGAGCCTGATCATCGGCGCCGCCGGGCTGTTCCTGACGGGGTTCGGTTACCGCCTGCTCAGATTGCACGGCAGTGCCTACTTCCTCGTCTGCGGCGTGGCGCTGCTGCTGTCCGCCGTGCAACTGGCACGGGCGCGCACCTCGGGGGTGACCCTCTTTGCCCTCGCCTATATCGGCTCGGTGTGCTGGGCATTCATGGATGCCGGCATGGCGTTCTGGCCATTGATGTCGCGCCTGCAACTGCTGACCCTGTTGATGGCAGCCGTCGCCTTGACCCTGCCGCCACTCAGGCGCGCCGAGGGTCGCTCAGCGTTGAAAACCTCGGCCTATGCCAGCGCCATCGTGCTGATACTGGCCTCGCTGGGCGCCGCGGGGTCGATGTTTTTCCCCCATGCCGAGGTGCGGGCCGCCGCCCAGCTCGCACCGCGCCTGCCCGTCACGCCCGGCCAGGAACAAACCAACTGGCAGCACTACGGCAACACGCCGGGAGCCTCGCGCTTCGTCGCCCTCGATCAGATCAACAGCGACAACGTCCAACGCCTGCAAGTGGCCTGGACCTACCACACCGGTGACATCCCCATCAGCCCCACCGGCAACGGCGCCGAAGACGAAACCACGCCCCTGCAGGTCGGCCAGCAACTGTTCATCTGCACCCCGCACAACAACGTTATCGCCTTGCAGGCCAGCACCGGCAAACAGCTGTGGAAGACGCAGATCAACGCCCAGCAGAAAACCTGGATGCGCTGCCGCGGGCTGGACTATTTCGACGTCGACCAAGCCGTGACGCAACCCAGCGTCGCCGCCGCCAGCGCTGTGCCTTTGCCGCAGCCGCCGGTGGGCACGCTGTGCCGCCAGCGTATCGTGCTCAACACCATCGAGGCCGAACTGATCGCCCTGGACGCCCACACCGGGCAGTTCTGCCCGGACTTCGGCGTCGACGGCCGGGTCGATCTGAAACCGGGCATCGGCCAGGGGGTGGAGAGCAACCAGTACTCGCTGACCTCGGCCCCGACCCTGGCGGGCACCACCCTGGTGGTCGGCGGTCGAGTCGCCGACAACGCCAGCACCGACATGCCCGGCGGAGTGATCCGCGGCTACGACGTGATGACCGGCGCCCTGCGCTGGGCCTTCGACCCGGGCAATCCGCAGACCCGTCTGCTGCCCGCGCCCGGCCAGACCTACAGCCGCTCGACGCCCAACGTGTGGGCGCCAATGTCCTACGACCCCGCCTCCAATACCGTCTACCTGCCCGTGGGCAGCGCGGCCATCGACTTCTACGGCGTGCAGCACCATCCGCTCGACCGTCGGTTCGGCGCCTCGCTGCTGGCGCTGGACGCCACCACGGGGCTGGAAAAATGGCACTTTCAGACCGTCCACGACGACCTCTGGGACTTCGATGTGCCCATGCCGCCGAGCCTCATCGACCTGCCCCAGGCCGATGGCCGCAGCACGCCCGCGCTAGTGTTCGGGACCAAGGCCGGGCAACTCTTCGTGCTCGATCGCCTGACCGGCAGGCCCCTGACCCAGGTCGAAGAGCAACCGGTGCCCGCCGGTGACATCCCTGGCGAAACCTATTCGCCGACTCAACCGATTTCGCTGGGCATGCCGCAGATCGGCACCCAGCGCCTTGGGGAGGCGGACATGTGGGGCATCACCCCTTTCGACCAGTTGATGTGCCGCATTGCATTCAAGTCATTGCGCTACGACGGCCTGTTCACTCCGCCCGGCACCGAGACCACGCTGAACTTGCCCGGCTCCTTGGGCGGCATGAATTGGGGCGGTTTGAGTATCGACCCGACCCGCCAGTATCTGTTCGTCAACGACATGCGTGTGGGTCTCGAAGTCCAACTGGTGCCGCAAGGGCCAAAGGTAGAAGGCAAGAAGCCGCCCCGGGCGCTGCAGGGCACACCCTATGCGATCAGCATCAAGCGCCGGTTTCTCTCGCCGCTGGGCATCCCCTGTCAGAAGCCGCCGTTCGGCACCCTTACCGCCATCGACTTGAACACTCGCCAGATCGCCTGGCAGGCGCCGATCGGTACCGTGCAGGACACCGGCCCCCTGGGGATCAAGATGCACTTGCCGATACAGATCGGCATGCCGACGCTGGGGGGCACCCTCGCCACCCAGGGCGGGCTGCTGTTCATCGCCGCGACCCAGGATCACTACCTGCACGCCTTCGATTCCGCCAAGGGTATCGAGCTATGGAAAGGCCGCCTGCCGGTCGGCAGCCAAGGCACCCCGATCAGCTATCGCGACCCGACCACGGGTAAACAGTACGTGGTGATCACGGCAGGCGGCGGCCGCGGTTCGCCGGATCGGGGCGACTACGTGATCGCCTATGCGCTGCCGGATTGACCACTGTAGCGAGGGGGCTTGCCCCCGATCCGATCTATCGGTCGAGGCGAAGGTGCTGATGAGTCCGCAGAATGGCTGGCCCTTCGAAGCGCAGCGCCACCGTATCAAGGTGGCGCTGACGACCATCACCGCCGAGAACGCCCAGCTGTGACCACCGGGCCGACCGCGTCCTGCTTGCGCAGGGTATCGACCACCGCATCGAAGAACACCATGGGGTTGATGGCGTCCTTGTTCAGCGGCTTGGGCTGGGCGCCGAAGGTGACGATCACTACTTTCTGCACCGGATCGATGTAGATGTTCTGGCCCAGCAGGCCGACCGCCGCATAGGCGTGGTCCTGCAAAGAGCCTTTGGTCGACGCCGACCACCACATGTAGCCGTAGCCGGCCTCCTTGCCATTGCCCAGGGTCTTGCTGGTGGTGGCGTCCTCGATCCAATGGGGCGGCAGAATCGAGCGACCGTCGACCACGCCGTTGTTCATGAAGAACTGCCCGAAACGGCCGTAGTCACGCAAAGTCGCGGCGATACCGCTGCCGCCTATTTCCGTGCCTTCGGGGGAATCCAGCCACCAGGTGGCGTCGGCCTCCATGCCATACGGCTGCCAGACTTTTTCCGCCAGGTACTGCGACAGCGGCTTGCCGACCGCCGCACGCACCAGCGCACCCAGCACCTGGGCCTCCCCGGTGTTGTAGTTGAACACCGTGCCGGGCGGGTTGGCGCGTTGCAGGTGACTCATCAGTACCAGCGCCGCGCCGGGCTGCTGGGCCATCTGCAAGCGCAACAAGGCGCGGCGATCGGAGTTGGGGTCGGTGGCGGTCTCGTTCCATTTCGCGCCTGAAGCCATCATCAACAGGTTGCGCACGCTGACGCCGTCGTAGGCGGTGCCCTTGAGCTGCGGCAGATAATCCACCACCTGGGCATCCAGGCCCTTGATGCGCCCTTCCTGGATGGCGATGCCGGCCAGGGTCGAGGTCACCGACTTGGCCACCGACATCGACATCCACCGCGTCTGCGCCGTGTTGCCGCGCTGGTAGCTCTCGTGGACGATTTCGCCGTCACGGATCACCAGCAGGCCGGTGATGCTGTCGAGCGTGAGGAACTCGGCCAGGTCGTAGGCACGCCCCTGGTAGGTGAACTTGATATCGGTCAGGGGTGTTTCGGCCCGGGGCAAGTCCAGCGGATGACGCCCTGCCTTGATCACGCGGCTGGGGAACAACCGGTCGATATTGCGGTAGGTGTTGATGGCGATGTCCGGTGCCAGGGTTCCGGCATAGACCTCTTCGGCCGTGCCGATGGGCTGGTTGGCGAAGGGGTAAGGGGCGGGTTTGCTGGCGCAGGCGCACAGCCCCAGCAAGGTCGCCAGCAGCGCGACGCATCGAGCGCCGTGCAGCCCGCACGAGGTACGGGCAAAACTTCGCAGCATGCACAATCCTTGCTCGGTTCAAGAGCGGCCATGGGTTGGAATGCATCGGCTCAGTCACCAGGCGAGCGCCACGCATGAAATTTTATTTATACCCGATCTGTCACCCGATTGAACCCGCCAGCCGCCAAATGGCGTGGCGATCATGCCCTACCCTGTAGCGAGGGGGCTTGCCCCCGATAGGATGGTCCCATCAATACACGTGCGTCTGGGCGAACGCTGTCGGGGGCAAGCCCCCTCGCTACAGGGTTGGGGTGGTGTCACGCCTCGATATTCAGGCGTTTCAGGCGTGACGCCAGGGTCGTGGGCTTGAGCCCGAGCATCTGCGCCGCGCCGCCCTTGCCGAACAGCTTGCCGTTGCATTGGGCGAGCGCCGCCAGGGTGTTGTCGCGCTCGAGCTGGCGAATCTGCTCGTCGGTGAGAATGCCCGGTGTCGCGCTGACCGCCACACCGACGCCCGGCTGAGTGGTGACCTCGGGCAAATCGATTTTCAAGTCGCGGCCCTGGGAGGTAATCAACGCCCGCTCGATGACGTTCTGCAACTCGCGAATATTGCCCGGCCAGGGATAGCCCTGCAGGCGCTCCAGATCGGACTGCAGCAAACGTCGCCCCGTCAGGTTCAGGCGTCCGCCGATCTGCTGGAGAAAATGCAGGGCCAGGGGTGCGATATCCATGGGCCGCTCGCGCAACGCCGGGGACTGCAGCGGGAAGACATTGAGGCGAAAGTACAGGTCTTCGCGAAAGCGCTTGGCCTCCACCTCATGGCGCAGGTTGCGATTGGTGGCGGCAACGATACGCACATCGACCTTGCGCGTACGCTCCTCACCGACGCGCTCGAACTGCCCTTCCTGCAATACCCGCAGCAACTTGCTTTGCAGGTCCAGCGGGATCTCGCCGATCTCGTCGAGAAACAGGGTGCCGCCATCGGCCAGCTCGAAGCGCCCTATCCGGTCCCGCACCGCGCCGGTAAAGGCGCCACGGATATGGCCGAAGAACTCGCTCTCGAACAGCTCCGCAGGAATCGCCGCGCAATTGACCCGAATCAGCGGATGGCCGCTGCGCTTGCTGGCCTGGTGAATGGCGCGGGCGATCAGCTCCTTGCCGGTGCCCGACTCGCCATGGATCAGCACGCTGGCATCGGTGGGCGCGACCACGTCGATCTGCTTGATGATCTTGAGGATAGGCTCGCTCTGGCCGACGATCTCGCGGTAGTTGTGTTCGATGTGGATCTCTTCCTGCAGGTAGGCGTTCTGCTCCTCCAGGCGTTTTTTCAGGTCCTTGAGTTCGTCCAGCGCCGTTTGCAGTTGCAACTCGGTGGTACGCCGCTCGGTGATGTCGCGGAACACCACCACCGCACCGACGATGCGACTGTCGGCGATCACCGGGGTGCTGGTGAATTCCACCGGGAACGATGTGCCGTCGCGGCGCCAGAACACTTCCTGGCGCCCCTCGTGCACTACGCCATCGTGCACCGCGCGATAGATCGGGCAGTCCTCGACCGGATAATGCGAGCCGTCGGCATGGCTGTGGTGATGAATGCGGTGGATGTTCTTGCCGATCATGTCCTTGGGCTGCCAACCCAGCATGCGCGCGCCGGCCGGGTTGACGAAGGTCGCCAGCCCCTGGTTGTCGATACTGTAGATGCCGTCGCCGACCGCGCTGAGCAGCAACTGGTTGTCGCGCTCCGACTCCTGGAACAGGTTGAGGATATTGCGCCACTCCAGCAGACCGCCGCGCATGGTGCGTTCGGTGTCGGCCTGGTCACGCTGGTACTGTTTTTCGCTGCGCTCGTGCAGCACCAGGATGATCTGCAGTTGGCCTTTGATGCTCAGGGTGGTGGCGCTGATTTCGAGCTCGATGCGCTCGCCGCTCTTGCAGTTGCAACTGAGCCCATCGGTCCAGCCGCGGCCTTTTTCCAGCACCGCCTGGCTGAACACGATCAGGTCGGCCAGTTGATGGCCGAACAGTTTGCTGACCGGTAGCGCGAGCAGTTCGTGCCGCGGGTAGCCTAGCAACTGGCACGCGGCGATGTTGAGATCCCCCAGGCGATCGCCGTAGGGGTCGAGCAGCGCGATGGCTTCACTGCAGTGTTCGAACACCATGTGCCGCGAGGCATAGGCCAGGTCGGCCCAGCCACTGAGGTAGTCATCGTCGGTCATACGAATTCTCGTGGAAAGCCGCTACGAAGATTCGTATTTCTACGCCGTTGACCCCGGCTTGAACAGGGGCAGATGGCGCTGGAAAAGCCGGATCAGCAGTCACTGCCCCGCTGGTTCGCCCTCGGCCTGTTCCTCGCTGATACCCCAGAAACCCAGCAGGCACCCCGCGCCGCCGATGCCCAGGGCCACGCACAACGGCACCGGCGAGCCGTCGGCGAACGCGCTGACCATCCAGCTGAAGGCCATGCCACTGGCGAACTGCACCGCTACGGCGAGGCCGACCGCGGCACCGGCCTGGCGCTGAAACAGCGCCATCAGGCTGGCCGTGCAATTGGCGCCGATCAGGCCGGCGGTGGTCATGTACAGCACCACACACACGACGATCACCCCCGGTACCGCCCACCCCAGCAGGCCAGCGGCGGTCAGCGTCAGCCCCGCCAGCGCGGCGAGCCAGGCGCCGACCTTGAGCATCGCCAGCGGTCCGACCTGGTTGACTTTGCGTGCGTTGATCACCGAGGCCAGGATGATCCCCAGAATATTGAGCGCGAAGACCCAGGCAAACGCGCGCGGCGTGAAACCGAAATGCTCGATGAACACGAACGGCGACGCAGTGACGAAGGCGAAAATTCCGCCGGAGGAAAAGCCCATGCAGAGAATGAACGACATCGCCTGGCGATGCCCAAGGACGCTCAGATAACCGGCGAACGCGGCGCTGACGCTATGGCTGCGCTGCTCCGGCGCATGGCTTTCCTCGAGCAGGACCCAGGCGGACACCCAGCAGATCGAGGCCAGCAGCAACAGCACCAGAAAGATGCTGCGCCAGCCATCGATCAACACCAGCCAGGTGCCGGTCATGGGCGCTATCAAGGTGGCGACCATGGTGATCAATTGCATCAACGACAATACCCGCGCGGCCTGTGCCAACGGGAACAGATCACGCACCACCGCCCGCGCCAGCACCAGAGCGGCGGCGCCGCCCAGCGCCTGGACGAAACGACTGATCAGCAACTGCTCGACACTCTGCGCCAGCATGCACCCCAGACTGGCGAGCACATACAGCGCGATACCGCCCAGCAACAGCGGCCGGCGGCCATAGCGGTCCGACAGCGGCCCATAGGCCAGCATGCCCAGGCACAGCCCGCCGAGAAAGACGCCGATGGTCATCTGCACCAGCGCGGCAGAGCTGCCCAATTCACGGGCGATGTCCGGCAGGCTGGGCAGGTAGGTATCGATGGACAGCGGCACGAAAGCCGCGAGCGCGGCCAACAACAGGATCAGGCGGGGCGTACCGCTTTCGGCTTGCATGCTAGAGCTCACTGGTTGCGCAAAAAGGGCAATGATAACGCCCAAACCCGACCCAATGCAGATGAATTGCACAGACAGGTAGCGGGGGGGCTTGCCCCCGAAAATCTCAGCTGCGGCATATTTTGTCGCTGACACATTTTTCGGGGGCAAGCCC